>JAISJQ010000045.1 GCA_031261445.1 Oscillospiraceae bacterium
AATGCGCACTTCGCCAAGCAATTCTCGCAATTGTTTTAGTTCTTTCATTTCCTAATTATACCACACAAGAACGCTTTTTGCTAGCCTTCTTGCTTTTGTCACAGAAATAGATTGGCGTGCGCGCAAAGCCCTGTCAATTGTAAATTGCAAAGAAATCTGCTATAATATAGCGGTGAATGACATAAGGGAGCGTTATGGGACAGCTGGACGAAATCCGCGCGAAAGCGGGCTTTTTGTGCGATATGGACGGTGTTGTGTACCACGGCACGCGCCTGTTGGAGGGTGCGCGCGCCTTTGTGGACTGGCTGGAGACGGCGGGCAAACGCTATCTCTTCCTGACAAACTCCTCCGAGCGCACGCCCGCCCAACTGCGCGAAAAACTGCTGGGCATGGGCCTGGACGTGAGCGAAGACCACTTTTACACCAGCGGGCAGGCAACGGCGCGGTTCATCGCCTCGCAGTCGCCCGGCTGCGTCTGCTATGTCATTGGTGGGGACGGCTTGCGCTTGTCGCTGCAAGAAGAGGGCTTGCGCGTGTTGGGACTGCCCGACGAGGAGGGCGCACAAATGCCCCCCTCGCCCGACTTTGTGCCCGACTACGTAATCGTGGGCGAGACGCCGTATTACGGCTACTACCAAGTGCGGCAGGCGCTCCAGTACGTGGTGGCCGGCGCAAAGCTCATCGGCACGAACCCCGACTTAACCGGACGCGACGAAACGGGGCTCATCCCCACCTGCCAAGCCCTCATCGCGCCCATTGCGCTGGCCTCCGGCAAGACGCCCTACTATGTGGGCAAGCCCAACGCCCTGATGATGCGCACGGGACTGCGCCTGCTGGGCGTGCACTCTGCCGACGCGACCATCATTGGCGACCGCATGGACACCGACATCATCGCGGGCATTGAGACGGGCATCGACACCGTCTTGGCTCTCTCTGGCGTCACCACGCGCGAGAACATGACGGACTTCCCCTACCGTCCCCTGCACATCATCGCGCGTTTGGGAGACTTAGTGCCATGAGCTACGCCCGCAAGAACACCGCCGACACCGTGCCCTGCTACGACAAAGCGCTCGACTTATTGGCACGCCGCGCACACAGCGTGGCCGAGCTGACGCGCAAGCTCGCAGAGCGCGGCTACAGCGAAGAGCAGATCGATAGCACCATCGCGCGGCTGGAGGACTATGGCTTCCTCAACGACCAAGCCTACGCCACGCACCTAGCCGAAAAGCTCCGCGATTCGCGCGGCTTTGCCCCCCGCCGCATTGCGCAGGAGCTCCGCCAGCGGGGTGTGCAAAGAGACGAAACCGAAGAAACGCTTTCTGCCCTCAGCGAAGACTTTGACGCGGGTGAGGCCATCCGCGCCCTGTTGGCCGGCAAGTTTGCGCGGCATTTGGACAGCGAACAAGGTCGCCGCCGCGCCGCCGCCGCCTTGCAGCGCATGGGCTATGGCTACAGCGACATCCGCGCGGCGTTTCGCGCAATTGAGCAAATGGAGGACGAAGAAAATGGCTGAGAAAATTGGATTTGTGTCCCTGGGCTGTCCTAAAAATCAGGTGGATGCCGAGCGTATGCTCGCCCAGCTGACGGCGGCGGGCATGGAGATTGTGGATCACCTGACCGACCCGGCGGACGCCGTCATCGTCAACACCTGCTGCTTCATTGACGCGGCCAAACAGGAGTCCATCGATGCCGTGCTGGAGGCCGCCGACCTGAAGGCGGAGGGCAGCGTGCGCAAAATTATCGTGGTGGGCTGCATGGCGCAGAAATACCGCGACGAGATTTTGGAGACCCTGCCGGAGGCGGACGTGGTGGTGGGGATCTCTGCCGTGGCGGACATTGTGTCTGTCGTGCGGGGCGAAGAGAGCGCGCCGGATGAAGAACCCGCCGCGCCGAACGCCGCGCCAGAGGCACTGCCCCTGACGGGCGCACGCTTGTTGACCACGCCCAGCCATTGGGCGTACCTGAAGATTGCCGACGGCTGTAGCAACCGCTGTGCCTATTGCTCCATCCCGTCCATTCGCGGGGACTTCCGCTCTGTGCCCCTCGAGGACGCGCTGGCGGAAGCGCAAAGCCTCGTGGACGGCGGCGTGCGGGAGCTGATCCTCATCGCGCAGGACACCACCAGCTACGGGCTGGATCTCTACGGAGAACTGCGCCTGCCGGAACTGCTCACGGCGCTGTGTAAAATCGAAGACCTGCGCTGGATTCGCGTGCTGTATTGCTACCCCGACCGCGTCACGCCGGAGCTGCTGGCCGTCATGGCCAGCGAGCCGAAGATTTTGCACTACATAGACATGCCCCTTCAGCACATCAACGACAGCGTGCTCGCGGCCATGCATCGCCGTGGCACGGCGACCCAGATTCGCCAAACGCTGGCGGACATTCGCGCCGCCCTGCCTGATGTCGTCCTGCGCACCACGTTCATCACAGGGCTACCCGGCGAGGACGAGAGCGCGTTTGAAGAGCTCCATAACTTCATCAAAGAGCAGCAGTTTGAGCGGCTGGGTGTGTTCGCCTATTCGCCGCAAGAGGGCACACCCGCCGCCGACATGCCCGACCAAGTGGACGCCGAAATCGCGGGGGCGCGGCTGGACATCCTGATGCGGGCGCAAAACGACATCGCCCGCGAACGCGCCGAGGCGTTCATCGGGCGCACGCTTGAGGTCATCTGTGAGGACTACGATGGCTACACGGACACCAACATTGGCCGCTGCTATGCCGACGCGCCAGAGATTGACGGGCTGGTCTACTTCCCCGGTCAAGCCGAAGACGGCCAGTTCTACCAAGTGAAAATCCTAGGCGTCAGCGAAGACGGATACGACCTGGTGGGAACAATGAACAATTAACAATGGACAATGAACAATTGTTGGCAGGCCTCACGCCTGTAACCTCATTCTTCACGCCTCGTAGGGGCGGCAACCTGCCGCCCGCTTTTGAGAAGGCAGAAATCAGAAGACAGAGAGCACAATTCTGCCCTCTGTCTTCTGATTTCTGCCTTCTGAAAATGTAGGGGGCGATGTCCACATCGCCCCGTTATTTTCCACGCGTTTTCAGAACAACGGGCGGATGATATCCGCCCCTACATGCCTCATCCCAACAGCCAATTGTTCATTGTTCATTGTTAATTGTTCATTGTCTTCGACTTGTAGTTGTCCAGCAAAACCTTGATTTTGTCGGAGGGGTTCAGCAGGCGGCTGATGGACAGGTCGTGGTTCAGGTTGTCGATGAGGTAGGAGATGTATTTGGAGAGATCCACCTCGGTGTACCACGCGCGATCGAGCAGTTCGGGCGTGCGGTAGATGGTGTTGGTGGTGAAGATGCGGGTGATCTGCCCCTCCTCAAACGCGCGGTCAAAGTTTTCCAACCCACTGTTGAACAGACCGAACGAGGCGCAGGCGTAGATGCGCCCGGCGTTCATCTCCTTGAGCTTGCAGGCGACTTCAAGGATGCTCTCGCCAGAGGAAATCATGTCGTCCACCACGATGACATCCTTGCCCTCTAGGCTCGCGCCCAAAAATTGGTGCGCGATGATGGGGTTGCGCCCGTCCACCAGGCGGGTGTAGTCGCGGCGTTTGTAGAACATGCCCAGATCCACGCCCAGCACGTTGGCAAAATAGATACAGCGGTTCATGCCGCCCTCGTCGGGGCTGATGACAATCATGTGGTCGGGGTCAAACTGGAGGTTTTTCTCAGAACGCAGCAGCGCTTTGATCATCTGATACGCCGGGCGGACGTTCTCAAAGCCGCCCAGCGGGATGGCGTTTTGGACGCGGGAATCGTGCGCGTCAAAGGTGATGATGTTCTCCACGCCAAGGTTTTCCAGCTCCTTGAGCATCTCCGCGCAGTCCAGCGATTCGCGCAGGGAACGCTTGTGCTGGCGGCCTTCGTAGAGCATGGGCATGATGACGCTCACGCGCCGCGCCTTGCCGCCCAAGGCGGAGATGGCGCGTTTGAGGTTGGCAAAGTGCTCGTCCGGGCTCATGGGCACGGTCATGCCGTACATGCGCTTGGTGACGCCGTAGTTAAAGACATCGGCCAGCAAATAAATATCAAAACCGCGCACAGACTGTTCAATCACGCACTTGCCCTCGCCCGTGGCAAAGCGCGGGAAGGAGGCCTGAATGAGGTAGCTGTCGCGGTTATAGCCGATATAGTTGAGGGAATTTTTGTGTTCGGGGTTGCGTTCCAAACGCCAGCGATAGAGGTAGTAGTCGATTTTGGCGGCCAAGCTCTCGCAACCGGGCAGCGCCACCAACCCCAGTTGCCCCAAAGGCATCGCGTTTTCAAACAAATCCTGTGTTTCCGGCATAACATACCCCCGTCAATCTGTCGCGCAATAATTATACCAGATTTCGAGCAAAGTTGCAAGTGCGCTGCGCGTTGTGCGCAATGAACAATGAACAATTGTTTGCAAGACCTGTAGGGGCGACCGTCCCCGGTCGCCCGCTGGTGCAGATAACACCGTAATAAACAGCGGGCGCACGGGGACGTGCGCCCCTACGACCCTCACGCCTGTATCCTGAACCCTCATTCCTCAGTAGGGGACGCCCCCATGGGCGTCCCGTTGATTCGAACAACGCCGCGATAAACAGCGGGCGGCTTCTTGCCGCCCCTACAGGTATCCCAACAGACAATTGTACATTGTACATTGTTCATTGTTCATTGAAAAACAAAACCCCGTGGTGCGAACTACCACGGGGTTATCGGTTTTGTTCAGTGGGCGTCAACTACGCTGCGAGGGCGTAGGTGGGCTCTTCGCGTTCCATCGCCGCTAGGGCTACGGCTGCGAAGAATCGGCCGAAGAAGGACTGTTCGCTCTCCATTTCGTGGAGAAGTTCTTTTTCGAGCTTCATTTTTTCACACATTTTCATTTCGCTGACCTCCTTTCCTTAGGCCTGATACTATTATAGCCGATTTCCGCTCGTTTGTCAAGCATGTTGCACAAAAAAGTAGTGTCGAATTTGTGCAACATGCCGAAAATCGAGTTGGAGAGCTGCGCAAAGCGACTGCAAAAAATGTCGATAGTTCGTTGTATTGCGCGTATTTTTGTGCTCTTTGTGGCGTTTTTGGCTCTATCGCGCGTGCGGCGCAACCAAAAGTTTGTTATTTGGCACAAACTGGTGGTGTATTTTTCTGCGGACGCGGCGCATAATACCATCGTGCGGGACGGCCAAAAGCCGCCGAACATGCACCCTCGTCCGCTCTGCCCTTGCCTTCGCTGAGTGCGGGACAAGACAGAAAAAGGTGCGCCGTGAACCCATACGCTTTCCTTAGAAAGTGATCGCGAAAACGGAACGCCCCAAACGGATGCTTGAAAAAAAATGCGCTCTGTGTTACAATAGAGTATCATTTTTTTCAAAACAAGTGCATGTTCAAAAAGATAGGCTTCCAAAGATGTTTATCTTTTTCCGCACATACATAGGGAGAGACCATGAAACGTATTTTTTCGCTGTTGCTGATTGTATTGCTGTTGGGCTTGACAGCTTGCTCCACCACGCCCGCCTTGCGCGAGGAGGTTTACGACAGCATCACGGAAGTCGCCACCCCCAAAACGCGCGACGATTTGCACGCCGCGCCCAGCACGGGCAAGCTGAAAAAAGTGGCGGCCAGCGGCATTGTCGAGCTCTACTTTGACCCGGTGACCTACACCGTCAGCGTCAAAGAGACCGTGAGCGGGCAATATTGGCACGCGCTACCGCCCACCATCAAGGGACAAACCGACGACGCCGCGCCCATCAGCCTCACCGTGCGCGACGGGGCACAGCGCTATTTTTGGAATGTGCAGGAAAACTCCGTGGCCTTTGGCAAGGCGAAGGCCGATAACCTGCCCGACGGCACGGGCATTGTGGTCAGCTATGACTGCTTCCCCAATGTGCAGGAGGCCGCCAACCCCATGTCCACCCGCGCTCTGCGCGTGACGCTCCGCTACACCTTGGTGGACGGCTCGCTGGTGGTGCGTGCGGGCTATCAGGCCTTGGCGCAGGACACCAGCGTTGTGCTGGAAGAAATGGGCGTGCTGGAAACATTTGGCGCGTATGCCAAAAGCGAGAAGGACGACTTCCTGCTCCTGCCCGACGGCGCGGGCGCGACGGCACTGACCGCCAAGGGCGACACGAATTTCACCCAACCACTGCGCTTCCAAATCTACGGCGCAGACCCGGCGGCCTCCGCACCCAAAGCCGCCTACGCGGCCATCTTGCCTGTGTTTGGCATCCGCCACGGCAAGAGCGGTTTCGCCGCCTATATTGAGCAGGGCGACGCCATCGCCCAAGTGGTGGCTGACCGCGTGCGCACGGGCAACGCCATCAACTCCGTGGGCGCACGCTTTGCCATCACGCCCACCACGTCGCAGGAAAAGAACGGCGATGTGCGCGTCTTCACCGCCTCGGATAGCTACCGCGAAGAAGTCTCCATCTGCTATCGTTTTCTCTCCGGCGAGAAGGCCAACACGGCCGGCATGGCGGGGGCTCTGCGCGAGCAAATGCAGCGCAGTAAACTCATCCCCACGGAAGCGGTGGTCAACCAAGAAAAATTGCCCGTGAACGTGACACTCACGGCGCTAGCGAAAATCAAAAAGGCCTTTGAATACCGCAAAATGCTCACCACCACCCAGCAGGCACAGGAGCTGCTGCTCCTACTGAAAAGCAAGGGCATCGACAACATCAACCTGCAATATCTGGGCGCGGTGGGGCAGAGCGCAGGCGTGCGGGTACGCGCACGGGCGGGGAACAATGCCGGCTATGCCGCCCTGCAAAAAACGGCGCAGGCACAGAATATGCGCCTGTTTCTGGATGTCCCCTTCCTGTCGGGCTATTCCAGCGCGGCCGCGCAAAGCCTGTTTGGCAAGCCCGTCAAAATCCCCCAGACGGGCGAGGTCTCCGCACTGTATAACACCAAAACGGACGAGCTGCCCCTGCGGGCGATCGGTTCACTGAAAAAGCGAACCGAGAAAATCGCGCTGAGCCTGCGCGACATTCAGCCCATGGGGCTGAGCCTGAGCGACCTAGACGTGGCGCTCAGTTCGGACTACACGGGCGACGCGCGGTATAACCGCCAGCAGGCATCGGGCGAAATCAAGACGCGCTTGGGCAAGCTGGCCACCGGGCGCGCGCTGATGGTGCCCGGCGGCAACTTCTACTTGCTCAGCGAGGCCTCAGTGGTCACGCACCTGCCCGCTGGACCCAGTGCGGGGACAGAAAGCGCGGCGTATGCCAGCGTGCCGCTCGCGCCCATGTTGCTGCACGGCGTGGTGGATTATTCGTTCACGCCGCTGAATTTTGAGGCGGACATGGAGACGGCCTTGCTCAAGAGCATTGCGCTGGGCGCACTGCCCGCGTTCAGCTGGGTGGCCGAAACGCCAGAGGGCAGCGAGAAAGCGAACCTGCTGGATTACGACAACACGCTCTCTTTTGCCGCGACCGCCGCCGAAAAGGGCACAAAAGCCCTCGCCGATCTGCGCGGCGCACGCATCACGGGCTTCACCACGCACCAGACGGGTGTCACCAGCACCGAATACGAAAACGGCGCGGTCGTTTACGTCAACGCCACCAACAAGGCCGTGAAGGTCAACAGCCTGAACGTCGCCCCCATGAGCTTCCTGCGCGTCAACGGATGAATTCAATGAACAATGAACAATGGACAATGAACAATTATTGTAGGGGCGAGCTGTGCTTGCCCGCTGAACCCTGCCAACCTCACACCTGTATCCTCATACCTCACACCTCGTAGGGGACGCCCCCTTGGGCATCCCGTTGATTCGGACAAATCTGTGATAATCAGCGGGTCGCCGAGGGCGGCGACCCCTACGGAGGCGTGAGGCGTTGAGGAACGAGGCGTGAGGTCTGCCCTACACACAATTGTTCATTGTCCATTGTAAATTGTTCATTGCATTAGCCCATTTGCGCTTTTGTGCTCTTTCTGCTATAATATACCTGAACTTTTGCAGAAGGGGGTGCGGCGGCGTGCGGGAATTTTTTGTTGGTCTCTGGGCGGAGGGCACACTGCGCCTTGCCCTGATTTCTGCTGGGCAGTTGGCGCTGGCGGCGTTTTTGGGCGGCACAATCGGTTTTGAGCGCGAACACTCCCACCGCCCCGCTGGCTTTCGCACGCACATTATCGTGGCCGTGGGCTCTGCGCTGGTGATGCTCACGGGCGTGGCGATGAGCCAGGGCGGCACATACGGCAACATTGACCCCACGCGCATGGCAGCGCAGGTGGTCAGCGGCATTGGCTTTTTGGGCGCGGGGACGATCCTGCGCGAGGGCTTCAGCGTGAAAGGACTGACCACGGCCGCCAGCTTGTGGACGGTCTCGTGCATCGGTTTGGCCGTGGGCGGCGGGTATTACGTGGGCGCGGCCATCGGCACGGTGGTCATCATCCTAACGCTCAACGTGCTCAAGCGTGCGCTCATGCGCGGCAGTCGCGGCAAGAGCATCTACATCGAGATTGAAGACGTGGCGGGGCTCGCGCCGCAAATCGGCCAGACCATCAAGCGGCTGGGCGGCAGTATGCACAGCCTCGAAATCCTCTACGCGGACGACGAAAAGCACCGCGGGAAGGGCTCGACCATCGTGCTCAAAGCACTGGTTTTTGCGCGTACAGGCGAAGAAATCGAGCTGATTTTAGAGGCTCTGCGCGACCTAGACGGCATTTTGGACATGTACGTGGATTAACGCATTTTTGACCTAAGAGGAGGCGCACCATGCGGCAAGAAAACGCCCGCATTCTCTCGCACGAGGGCATTGCGCAGGAGACCTATCGCCTCGTGCTCCACTGCCCGCAGATTGCCCACGCCGCACAGCCGGGGCAGTTTGTGCACGTGCTGTGCGGCACAAAACCACTGCGCCGCCCCATCAGTATTTGCCGCGCCGAAGGCGACGCGCTCACGCTGGTCTATGGCGTGCGTGGAGAGGGAACAGCGTGGCTCTCAGAACGCGTACCGGGCGAAGAGCTCAACCTGCTGGGCGCGTTGGGGCAGGGCTTTCCCGCGCCTGCGTCCGATGCGCCGATCCTGCTGGTGGGCGGGGGGATTGGCACGCCGCCACTGCTGGACTGCGCCCACCGTTTTGCCGCGCCCTTTGATGCCATTTTGGGCTTCCGCAGTGCCACGCAGGTGATTCTGGAAGACGAATACCGCGCCGTCTGCGGCGCTGTCGCCGTCTGCACGGAAGACGGCAGCCACGGCACAAAAGGCTTTGTGACCGCGCCCATGCAAGAGTGGCTGGCGCAGAAAAAATACGCCGCCGTGTATGCGTGCGGCCCAACGCCGATGCTCCAAGCCGTGGCCGGGCTCGCCAAAGAGCTGGGCGTGCCGTGCTTTGTGTCGCTGGAGGAGCGCATGGCCTGCGGCGTGGGCGCGTGCCTGACCTGCGTGGTGAAAATCCGCGTGTCGGGCGCGGAGGACTACCTGCGCGTGTGCAAAAACGGCCCTGTGTTTCACGCGGAAGAGGTGGTGTGGGCATGAACTTTCTAGAGACTGTTTTTTGCGGCGTGACGCTGAAAAACCCCGTGGTTGCGGCATCCGGCGCGTATGGCTTTGGGCGGGACTACACGGATTTTTATGCGCTCGAGGCGCTGGGCGGCATCAGCTGCAAGGGCACGACTTTCGCGCCGCGATTGGGCAACCCGCCGCCGCGCATTGCCGAGACCGCCGCGGGCATCCTCAACAGCGTGGGGCTGCAAAACCCCGGTGCGGCGCACTTTATCGAGTATGACCTGCCGTGGCTCAGGGCGCAAAACACCGTCATCATCGCCAACGCGGCGGGGTCAAGCGTGGAGGACTACGTCGAAAATGTGGCCCTATTGGCCGCCGCCGACGTGGACATGATTGAGCTGAACATCTCCTGTCCCAACGTCAAGGAGGGCGGCGTGGCCTTCGGCACTTCTTGCGCTAGTGTGGAAAAAATCGTCTCTGCGGTGAAAAAAGTCTGCCCCAAGCCGCTGATGGTCAAGCTCTCGCCCAATGTGACGAACATCGTCCCCATCGCGCAGGCGGCAGAGGCGGCCGGCGCGGACGCGCTAAGCCTCATCAACACCCTCACGGGCATGAAAATCGATGTCGCCCACCGTCGCCCGATTTTGCACAACAACACGGGCGGACTGTCGGGCGCGGCGGTGCTGCCCATCGCGGTGCGCATGGTGTGGGAAGTGCGCCGCGCTACGCAGCTACCTATCATGGGCATGGGCGGCGTGACCCAGTGGCAGAACGCGGCCGAGCTAATCCTCGCTGGGGCGAACGCCATCCAAATGGGCACGGCCATTTTTGCCGACCCCTACGCGCCGCTCAAGGTGATTTATGGCTTGGCCGAATGGGTCGAGCGGGAGGGCTGCAACAACATCAGCGAGCTGAGCGGTCAGGTGCGCCCATGGTGATGTTGGGCGTGGATTTGGGACTGGCACGCACGGGTCTGGCCGTCTGCGACGCGGAGGAAATACTGGCCACGCCCCTGCCGCAGTTGGACTGCAAGGGGCAAAAGCTCCCGCGTATCGCAGAGCGGATTGCGCAGGTGGCAAAGGAGCGCGACGCGGCGCAGATTGTGCTGGGCAATCCCAAAGCCCTCGATGGGGGCACAAGCCCCATGAGCCAGCGTTGCGCGGCGTTTGCCAAGATGCTGGCAGAGGCGAGCGCCTTGCCCGTGGTGCTGCGCGATGAGCGCTTCAGCTCCCGCATGGCGGAGGGCTTGCTGCGGGATGCACAGGTCTTCGGCGCACAGCGCAAGAGCGTCAGCGATTCCGCCGCCGCCACCGTCATCCTGCAAGAACACATCAGTTCAATGAACAATTAACAAAGAACAATGAACAATGGTTCAGTGGACGCATGATGCGTGCCCCCACAATTCAGGTCTTACCAGTGTGTAGGGGCGAGCTGTGCTCGCCCGCTGTGTGAAACACAATGTCGCTAAAGCGTCCCCGCAACAATTGTACATTGTTAATTGTTCATTGTTAATTGCCTAATCCAGGTCTTGTACGCGCATTTTTTCGATCTCGTGTTGCTTTTTGAGGCCGTTGCGGCAGGCGAAGTAGATCGCCAGCAGAATCGCCGTGCTGATGTTGATGACGAGGAATACCCCGCCGCTCGCCGCAAAGAAATGCCACGACGGTTCGATTTCGCCGCTGTCCTGCTGAAAGAGGACTGTGCCGTCAATGTCGGTGGGAACTTCGGCGGCGTTGGGCACGGCACGCAGGGCGACGAACCCAAACGCAATGACGCACGCCACCAGAAAGGTCACGATGGGCATGATCAGCCCCGGCCAGCGGCTCTCGCGCTTGGAGAGGAAGCCCTGCAAAAAACCGATGCCCACACACAGCGCGGTCACCAAAAAGATGATCAAGATGGTTTCTAAGGTCTCTGACATGTCACGCCACTCCTTTGGTTTTCTTGTACTCAGAAATCAGGATTTTTGCCGTGTCGAAGTCCAGCTTGTCGTGAATCACCAGCCGCTTGATGAGCGCGATATACGGCTCGCTGGACGTGTCCTCGGCCAAACGAATCTTCTGGATGAGGCGATCGAGCCGCAGGCGCACCGTGGGATACGTCACGCCATAGAGCGTCGCCATCTCCTTGAGCGACCCGGAGGCCAGCAGGAATTTCTTGATGAACGCCACGTCCTCGTGCTCCAAATTTGCCATCCATTCAGGGACAATTTCAATCGCCATGTGCCGCCCCTCCTTCAACATTATTAATTATAACACTTAATAATGTTAAAGTCAAGTGTGAAATAGAACTTTATCAATATTTTCCCCACAAAAAAGCGAGGCCGCGCCTGCGACCTCGCTTCTTTTGTGATGCTTATGCGTCGACATAGCCCTGGACGATGAGATTGATGATTTTGCCGATGGCTTCAACGATCGGACCGTCTGCGTTGAACTTGTTGGTGAACCAAGTCGCAATCGCGTCAATCAGCTCTTGGATGACATCTACCATGGTGGAACGCCTCCTTCAAAATGGGATTCAAGTGACAACTTGATGCATACAGTATAGCACAGCTGTCCCGGTTTTTGTTTCCAAATCAGCAAATAACAAAAATGAAATTCTTTTTTGTCATGATTCATACATAAAATGGAAACAAATGTGCGTTTTTTCTGGGTACACAGCAAAAAGGCGACCAGTCTGGCCGCCTTTTGCATTCTAAGCGTTGGCTTATTTGATTTCGACTTTCGCGCCGACTTCTTCCAGCTTGGCTTTGAGCTCTTCGGCGGCCTCTTTGGAGATGGCTTCTTTGACGGCCTTCGGCACGGCTTCCACCAGTGCTTTGGCGTCTGCCAGACCCACGCCCAGCGCACCCTTCAGGGCGATGATGAGCTTCGCCTTGCTCGCGCCGGCATCGGTGAGGATGACGTCGAACTCGGTCTTCTCTTCTTCAGCGGCGGCGGCCACGGGACCCGCGGCGACGGCCACGGCGGCGGCGGCGGATACGCCGAACTCATCTTCCACAGCGTGGACCAGTTCGGAGAGCTCCAGCACCGTCAAGCCCTTAAGGGTCTCAAGGATGCCGGCAATTTTTGCGTTTTCTGTTGCCATGATTTATTCCTCCTATGTTGGAACGGTTGTTTTTCAAGCTCGCTTATTCAGCGGCGGGGGCGGCAGTCTCTTCTGCCGGGGCTTCAGCGGGGGCACTGGCCTCTTCTGCGGGTGCTTCCACAGCGGGGGCGACTTCTTCTTGCGGGGCTTCTGCGACCGCGGGCTCTTTGTCCACAACGGCTTGCAGGACGCGGGCGAGCGCGGCGATGGGCGCTTGGAACACGTTGGCAACGCTCCCGAGCAGGACATCACGGGTGGGCAGTTTGGCGAGGTTCTCCACGGTTTTCACGTCGATGACCTTGCCGTCCAGATAGCCGCCCTTGAGCACGAAGGTCTTGCTCTTGCTCTTTTCGATGAACGCATTTAGGATGCGTGCGGCGGCGGTGTGATCGTCGGGCGACACGGCCAGCGCAGTTGTGCCGACCAGTTGGTCGTCCAGCGCGGTCAGTCCCGTTTCAGCAGTGGCGCGGCGCAGCAGCGTGTTCTTCACCACGGAATACTGCACACCAGCGGCACGCAGATCACGGCGCAGTTGGGTGTCCTGCTCCACGGTGATGCCGCGGTAGTCCACCAACACGCCCGCCACGGAATTGGTCAGCGTGCTGGCCAGTGCCGCCACGGCCTGTTTCTTTTGCTCCAAAATTGCTGTGCTTGGCATATTTTCACCTCCTGAAAGTTTTCTACTGGCAAAACAAAACCTTTCTGTCGCAAAGACAGAAAGGCAGGATTCTTCGCATGGGCGCATTTTTGGACACGCCGCAAAGCCGCTTTCCTCGGCAGGATTTCTGCGCGTCGGCCGCGCACCTGCTGTCTTTGGTTTGGCACAGTGAGGGTATTATACCACACCCAAGCGCGTCTGTCAAGTTTTTTTGCTAGATTTGCAACAACGCCAGCGCGAACAGTGCCTGCGCGGCATAGTAGGGGAGCATGACCAGCGCAGTGAGCCCCTTGCCGTGGGCGCGGACGCGATCCGAACCAAAGTTGAACAGGAACAGCGATGTATCCGACAGCGCGAAGAGTAGCCCTGCGGGCAATGCCCAAAAACCGGCTGGATGCCCCGCCACCAAAAGACTGACGCCACTGACGACCATGATGCTCACGATGAGGCCGTAGACCAGAATGGGCAGCGTGTTTTCGCACAGATACGCCAGCACGCCGCGCTGAATGAGGAGCAAATACAGGACAGGCAACAACAATGCCAGCGGGGCGAGCGCCCAATGGAAGGGCACGAGCGAGAGGAAGACCGCGATATACAGAAGCTGCGCGAACAAAAACGGCACTGTGCCCAGCAGGAAGAAGTAGTTCTTATGTTTTTTGTGGGTGAAGGGGTGCAGCCCCAAGAAAATGTCGCCCAACAACGCCAACAGAAAGGCGGCGAGCATCCCCGCGCGGGGCAGGGTGACCTCGCGCCCCAATACCGCCGCCAGTCCCGCCAGGCAAAACAGCAGGGAGCTAATCACCTTGCTGGCGAAACCCGCCGACGCACCATCGCCGCCGGGCTTTTTGTCGGGCACAAGGACGCGGACGAGAATGCACAGGACGCTGAGCGTCGCGAGGATCATTGTCAAGTTCATGGGGTCTCCTATTCGTCAGTCAAAGTCGATGCCTGCGCCAGCATTTCGGTGGCGACCGCGAGGAGCGTCCGCCCCGTGCGCATGGCGCTCTGTTGCAGGGAACGGTGTGCCGCCCATTCGGGCATGGCATCGCGCAGCAAAAGCAGACGTTTGGCGTCGCGGATGATTTTTTCGTCGGCGGCGGAGCGATGGGTGTTGCCGTCACGGCGGGCACTGTCGGTGGCCATCAATTGGCGCACTGCCGCAAGAAACTCCGGCAACACCAGCGGCAGAGAGAGGCAGCGCACATGGCTCAGCCCCTCCAGCGGGCGCGTACCGCTGGGCAGGAGCAACAGCACGTCAAAGTGCCCGGGCACGGCGCGTGCCAAAGACAGCCCGGGCATGTCGTGCACTTGGTGGCAAATCAAGATGCCCCGGGGCAACAGGCGGCACAGTCCCAACGCCCCCGCGCCGCTGTTCGCCACCCGCGCGGGGGGAAACCCAGCATCGATGAGCGCACGGCGCAAAGCGGCCGCAACCGCTGCATCTGTGCTCACAATGAGGATTTCTTGCATGTGCACCCTTTCCGCGCCGCTGTGGTGTATAATAGTTTACCATGTTTGGGCGCAGAGCGCAAGTGCATTGAGGTTTGAGGGGTGAGGGGGCACATTGAACCGGGCGGGGATTGCTCCCCGCCCGTGTGTGTTTATTCGCTTGTTCAATCATAGTATTCCAACTGTTTCGCCAGCTCTGGGTTTTCCTTTGCCACAACTTTTTTGTACTCTGCCCAAATTTTCTCGTTGATGCCCGGCTTGAAGCGCACATCGCTCGTCACCAGAAAATGCGGCGTGGCATACGCTGGGCCGACCTCATTCTTAAACGCATCGCTGTACGCCTGCACGATTTTGGACCTGGCGAGATTTTTCGCGTCGATGCCCTCTTCCAGCGCCACGTTCTCCCCGCCGGTGAGCGTGCCATCGCGCTGCGCCCCCATGCCCGTGAAGAGGTAGTATTGCCCCGGCACTGGCAGGAACGTGTCTTCTTGCAACACCATGATTTTTTTGCCGTCGAGATTTTCGGTAATCCCCGCCATTTTGTAGTACGAGATTTCCGCGTTTTCTTTCAGCGAGCCCTTGATGTTTTGCACGACTTTCAGCACGCATTCGGTGACGGGTTGTTTCGGGTCAGTTTTGTGCAGAACTGCAGGAAAGGTGCGCTCGTTTTTCGTGGAATAGTAGTCATATGTTTCCACCACATAGGCGACAAACACATACTCCACATGCCCCACCAACTGCTTCAGGTCAGTGGGGTCAATGGTCAACATTTGTTCAATGGTTTGGGTTTCCAATGGTTCTTCGGATGGGTTGGGTACTGCGGTCTGACCGAAGGCCAGATAGCCGCCCACGGCGATGGCCGCGACCAATGCGACAGCCAATAAAGACCATAATGCTTTTTTCATGTTCGTTCCGCCTTTCGAGCCGTTTCGCGCTTGTACCCTAGCGTCGCGCCAAATATTTCCACTTTCGGCTTACAGTATAGCACACGCGTGATGGGTTTTGTTTCTGTATTCGAAAGTTTGTAGAAAAGTTTCGGGCGGGAATAATCTTCCCGCCCGTGTGTGTATTCAAGGCATTGCGCCCACCCTCACGCCTGAACCCTCATTCCTCCATCCTCACAGCCAGTCGCCAAAGATGCCTGCGCCTGCGGCATCGAGCAGGGCACTGAGTGCGGGGAAGATCATCAACAGACCCGTGCGCAGCAGGTGCTCGCGCAGACCGCGCCAGTCGTCGGGGAAGTGTTTGTTTTTGGCGGCAAAGTTGAAGGCCTGAGCGCTGTCCATGCTCTCGCGGCAGGTGAGCAGGAGACCGAACGCCGCCACGAGTGCGCCGGGCAAAAAGAGTAGCAGGTTGCCCGTCAGCCCGCGCAGACCAAACGTGACGTAGAGAATCCCGCACAGCACGCCCATCCCCAAGCCCCGCACCAGCGGAATGCAGCCGATGAGCGGCAGCCCCACCGCCGAGAGCCCCAGCAGCATGGCGACCAGCTGGTACGTTGCCGCGGTGAGGAGGGCGCTGATGAACACCCGCATAAAGTCTTGCGCTGCCCGTGCGTCCAGCCAGACGTCAAAGAGCGCGGCGCACTGCGCGGCCACCGCACCCTCGCCGCGGCTCAGCCGTGCGCCCACCAGCATCCCCGCCGCAAACAGCCCCCACAGCAACAGCAGCCGCCGATTTTCCACGGCGGTGTGCAAGGTGTCGCTGATGTATCGCCCGATATCCGCCCGGCGGCGCGGACGGTGCGGTCTTTTGGCATAGGTCATGGTCGTACCCCCACTCGTTTGGGATACTGTATGCGGCCTGTCCCGTTGTTATGTCAGCGTTCAGAAGGCAGAGATGAGAGGGCAGAGGACAGAGACAGAATTCTGCCCTCTGTCTTCTGCCTTCTCCCCTCTTACTTCACATCCCGCCGCGTGAACCCGTCCCAGGCGGTGAGGAGGAAAACGAGCAGGTACACGGCGATGACGCACAGCGCGAAGGGCACTGTGTGCTGGAAGAACACCGATTCGCCACGCGCGATGGTGTTGAGGTCGACATTGAAGAAGATGAGGTAGCGTCCCCAGTCGGGGTGGCCGCTCCAGAAGAAGTCCTGACTGACCGTGCCGCCGCCCAGCAGTGCGCCGCTGATGAGCACCGCCAGCGCCGTGTTGCGCAGGAGCGTGGAGACCGCAAAGGCCAGCGTGGCGTACACCGCGATGCTCACCGTGCCGATGAGGTACTCTTTGATGACGGGGATAAACGCGGAACTCTCGACGATTTTTCCGTCCACAAAGTGCAGGTACGGCGCGCCGATGTCCCCAAAGCCGCCCAAGAACAGCCCGGCCGAGACCGCGTTGACCACAAAGTACAGCGCCACCATCAGCAGTCCCACCGTGAGGATGGACACATATTTCGCCGCGAAGATTTTGCCGCGTTTAACCGGTTGCAACAACAGGAACTTCACCGTGCCCTGCGAGAACTCCTGGCTCACGCTCACGCCGGCCACCAAAATCACCAGCAGACCCACGAAAATCAGGATCAGCGTGGAGTCTTTTAGCGCCGACCAGTAACTGCCGTCTTCCGCGCCGCTGGGCATGAGCTCATGAAAGCGGCTCTCTTCCAGACACACGGGGATGTTGTTCTCTAGGCGATACTCCAACAGCGCGATGGCATCTTGTTGGTTCTGGATTTTTTGCGCTGTCTCTTTCGTGATCTTTGCGCCCTCTTCCGGCACAATCAATGTCGCACGCACGTTGGCCGCCTGTTCCGCCACGCGTGCCCGCCAGTCCTCGCCCCAAACGTCCAAATCGAGCGCAAGGATGGTGTCGATCCGCCAGCGTTCCGCGTCCAACTCCGGCTTTGTTTCGTCATACACGTTCAAGTCCAGCAGCTTAATTTTCAGCTGCCAGAAGGTCTTTACATCGCCCCCGCGCGAGAGGCTCAGGAAGTCCTTCATCAGCTGTTCTGCGGCCTTGAGGTCTACGCCGCGCTCGGCTAGATAACCGCTTTGTAGTTGCGCTTTGATATCAAACGCCGCGTTGATGGCCGCGTAGCGATAGTTCTGGCTGGTTTCGTGGGGAATTTGGCTGTCGCGCTCAAACTCGTATTGCTCCACGCGTAGTTGCCAGCCCTCGTCTTTGTTGGTCTTTTCGTCGGCGATCCACTGGTCGTAGTCGCTCCAAACCTCGTCCTCTACAGAGTGAGTGTACATGCGCGCTTCCTGCGACACGATGAAGTTATAGCCCACACCCGCCAGCACCAGCAGTGCCAGCATGATCAGTGTGGCCGCGCGGGAGAAGATTTTCACATACTCATTGATGAGCAATCCCCAGAATTTACGCAATTTGGTCCCCCCCTGTCGTGCCGGTGAGCTGGAGGAAGACGTCCTCCAGCGAGTGCGCCAGCGCTTGGATGCCCAGCACCGCAATGCCGCTTTGGATGAGTTGGACGTTGATGTGCCCCACCAACGCATCGTCCGCGATGGTCGCGTCCAGCGTGACGGCGCTCACATTGCTCACGGGCACGCCCAGCGCCGCAAAGACGGGCAAGGCCAGCGCGGCGTTGTTTACGGTGAAGCGCACGACTTTTTGCGCCCCGCCGCTGGATTCCCGCAGCAACTCCACCGTGGTCTTCACGCCCAAAATCTTGCCGTTCACAATGATGCCCACGCGGTCGCACATCTGCTCCATTTCGCTCAGCAGGTGGCTACTGACCAGCACGGCCACGCCCTCTTCGGCGGCCAGACGGCGGAAGGTGTCGCGCAATTCGCGGATGCCTGCCGGGTCAAGCCCGTTGGTGGGCTCGTCAAAAATCATCAGTTTGGGGCGGTGCAGCATTGCCGCCGCCAGCCCCAAGCGCTGCTTCATGCCCAAAGAATAGGTGCGCACTTTGTCGTGGATGCGCTTTTCCAGCCCCACTTGCTGCACCACTTGCGCAATGCGCCCCTTGTCCACGCCCGGATGCAGACGCGCGAATTGCTTCAGGTTTGCCCAGCCGGAAAGGTATTTATAGGTTTCGGGGTTCTCCACAATGCCGCCCACCTGCGCCATGGCCTGCTCGTAGTGTTTATCCACGTCCATGCCGCAGATTTCCACGCGCCCTGCGTCGCGCCCCAAAAGTCCCAACGCCAGCTTGATGGTCGTGGTCTTGCCCGCGCCGTTTGGGCCCAGAAAGCCGAAGACTTCGCCCGCGTAGGTCTCAAACGAGACGTTATCGATCACTTTGCGCTTGCCAAAGGACTTGTCCAGCCCTTCGATGCGCAGTGCCACTGTGCTCATCGGCTCACCCCTCCTGCCACGGCTGTCTCCGCAGGCTCTTCAATGCTTCCAATGCCCATAGGCTCGCCATAGTGTGCGCCACGGACAATGCGCCAACCGTCGTCTGTTTTTTTCAGCATGACATCGCTATATTCCAGATAGCTCACGCGGGTGTGCTTGGGCGTGGCCGCCGTGATGTTGGGGATGTCGGTGATTTCGCCAAAGTACTCCCACTGGAGCTTGTCTTCTTTATCCAGCCAGCCATGCGGTCCGTTCTGCACCACCTGTGTATACCCGGAAAGTACAAACGCTTGCGGGTAGCCGACGTATTCAATCTCCGTGCGCAGCGTCAGCGAACAGCTGGCGTAGCCACTGCTGCCCAAGGGTTTCAGCCGGTCAATGTCCGTCACCTTCACGGTGATGGCCGACACATAGGCGTGCATTTGGCTATTGAGTAGCAGTGCATATTCTAAGTTGCGCTTTGCAATCGCCAGCTCGTTGTCATCGATAACGCTGGGGGACTCTGGGTACATATACAGCGCGTCATTATGGTTGACGTTGCTTGCCTCTGGGGACAAATACGCCGCAAAGAGCTTGGCGTATTTGTCCACGTGTTCCGCCCTCTGCTTGTCCGTCAGCGGCTGGCCATTGACCGCGCCGGGCACAAGATTTGCCTGGGCACTGCAGAGTGCGAACTCTTCAATCAGGCGCGTAATTTCCGGGGTCTCCTGCTGACGGAACGCTTTGGCCTGCACAACCAGCGTCGCCGAAAGCGCGACGATGAGCGCCACCGCCAGCACCAACCCGCGATTGATCCGCCGCAGAAATGTGTTTTTGCGCATAGTCCCCTCCCAATCTGCTTTTTCTGGTGTTAGTATAGCAGAACGATGGGGCAAAGTCAAATGCAGAGGGCAGAAGACAGATTTGTGTAGGGGCGAGCACAGCTCGCCCCTACACCCCTCCCGCCTGTATCCTCACGCCCTCACACCTCTCCGCCCCTCTGATTTCTGATTTTGCATAACCGATTGCATTTTTGAAATAATAATGCTATAATATGACTAGAATTCTGATAGGGAGGCCTGTGATGACGATTCGACCATCCACCGCGTTGCGCAACGAATACAACGATATTTCCGCTTTTTGCAAAGAAAACGGACAGCCCGTTTTCTTGACCAAAAACGGTGAGGGCGATTTGGTTGTGATGAGCTTGGCCGCGTATGCGCGGCGCGAGGCAATGCTGGATTTGCGCGAAAAACTGCTGGACGCCGAAGCGCAAGTGCAAAACGGGGCGCGGCTCTATAGCACGGAAGAAGTCAGCGCACGACTGTTGGAGCGTATCCATGGGCAAGTTTGACGTTGCGTTTTCCCAGCAAGCGCTGGACGACCTTGAGGAAATCGTTCTGTATATCGCGCTCGATTCCAAAGTCCATGCCCTCAAGTTGCACGACAAAATTTTGGAGAGCGCAAACAAACTGTCCGATTTCCCGATGATCGGCCGCGCCGTTCCAGACGAGAAAATTGCGGGGCGCGGCTTTCGCATGATCGGGGCGGGCAGCTACTTGCTGTTCTACAAAATTTTTGACGACAAGGTAATCATCCTGCGCGTTTTGCACGGCAGGAGGGACTATCCACATCTGCTTGCAAGAATTCCCGAAGAGGACGAATGAGATTGCCGTGCAAAAAAGACGGGTGTCAGGCCTTCTCCTTGATTGGCACAAAATACCGAACCTTGCCGTAATTCCACTCTTTCATCTGCGCTGAGTGTGGCCCGGCAAAATGGTACAGCAGAGGACGGCCGGAGGATGCATCCAGTTCTAAATGCGTCTGCTGTGCAAGCCACGCATTTATCCCCTTATATACACGATCATATTCGCTGAATTCCCAGCTGTCCGCGAGCGCTACCGCGAATAAGCCGCCGCCGAATGTGATGATTTCAAACCCTTCGGTATCCGCTTCGGTCATCCAGTCTTCGAGCATGAAGAGCCAAACGAGTTTATTCAGCCCAGCATCATGATACATAAAATCGCGCGGGTTGATTTTATCGGCGATACGTGCGCTCAGCAGCCCCCACATGGCATCAAAGCGATCGTGCATGGCATCGCTCTCCACATTCAGATACCCCGAAGTCACCATACGGCAAGGCGGCATCTCAACGATGAGGATATCCGGTTGCCGTTCCAGCTTTTCCGCCGCCGCCAGCAAGCGATGAACCTTTGACGGGTTTCCTTGATAATCCATATGAACAATCTGCCTTTCAATTTCTTTCGTTTTTTCATACAAGCGCTTGATGTCGGCATCTTTGCCGAAATCTGCCTGTTCAATCTGGTGGATAAAATCCAACACAATGTCCTTGAGCTCTTGCAAAAGAGCCACTTCGCCGTCGATATCCTCCACCTTCTTGCTCAATACCTCCAACACCACCTCTGACCCCGCCGTCTGGAAAATTCGCTGGATGTCCTTGATGCTGATGCTCAGTTTGCGCAAAATCAGGATTTGTTCCAGCCGCTTCATCGCCGTTTCGTCATACAGCCTGTAAGCGTAATCCGCACTGCGGGTGCTTTGCAGTAGCCCCATGTCCTCATAGTACCGCAGCGTTCTGGCGGAAATGTGGTATTTTGTGGACACGTCCCGGATTTTTACCCACTCGTTCATGAAAATGACTCCTTCGTGTTGTGATGACGATAGTATAAACGATTCCCCAACGGCAGAGTCAAGAGCTAAAACAAAAAAATCACAAATAAAGCATTTGGATCAAAGAGCGTTCTTGCTTTTGGCAGGCCTTGCCGAAAAGATGCACGTTTCACGCCACAAGAAAACAAGCGTGAGGCCGCAAAGCCTCACGCCTGTTTTTCTTAATTGACCACTACGAACCATTTGACAATTGTGCATTGTCAAATGTTCATTGCTTTGGTGGCACTAACGGCAGTTGATGAAAACCAACTTGACCGCTTATTGCGATACCGCCCAAATGCCCTATCTGCCCCATATAATAGCACAAGCGAAAAGGCAGGGTCAAACAAAACCTATACGGACGAGTTTGGCGAAATTGCCGCGCGAAAAATCCAGCAAGCGCAAAAGCGGCTAACGGTGGCGGAAATAGACGGCATAGTGGCGGAATACCAGCAGGGCGCATCCACCTATGCCCTTGCCGAAAAATACGGCTGTCACCGCAACACCATAAGCAGCAATCTCAAAAAGCGCGGCATAACGGTTACGCACAGCAAAATTGAAGCCTGTGGCGGCGGCGCAGATATTATCGCGTTGTATAAAGGCGGCGTAAATACCACTGAGCTTGCCAAACGGTATAGTATTAGCCATGCTTCGATTATAAAGTTTCTGCACGATAACGGCGTAGAAATGCGGACGCGGTGGGATTACTAAACCCAAACACTGCCCAAAGTCTCGCTTGTTTCACAGTAGCCTCCTATAAAATTAGAACACAACTAATTTTATAGGAGGCTTGCTTTATGCAAACAGGCACAAATTACGGATACGTTCGCGTATCTACCAAAAAACAAAACGAGGACAGGCAACTCATCGCGCTGGCGGAGTATGGGATATTGCCCCACAATATCTTCATCGACAAGAAGAGCGGCAAGGACTTTGAGCGGCAGAAGTACCGGCGGCTCATCAAAAAACTGAAACAGGGCGATGTTATCTTTGTTGAAAGCATCGACCGTTTTGGACGGAACTATGAGGAAATCATTGAGCAATGGAGATTTATTACAAAGAAAAAAGGGGCGGATGTTGTAGTCTTGGACATGCCGCTCCTTGATACCCGTCAAAAAGACCTTGACCTCACAGGCACATTTATAGCAGACCTCGTGCTACAAATCTTGTCCTATGTTGCCGAAAAAGAGAAAGAGTATAACCACCAGCGGCAAGCAGAGGGTATTGCCGCTGCCAAAGCCAAAGGCGTGAAGTTTGGACGACCAGCGCACGAAAAACCCGAACAGTTCGCCACGCTATATGAGACTTGGACGCAGGGAGAAATCTCAGGTCGCGCCGCCGCGCGGGAGCTTGGAATTGCCCAAAGAACCTTTATCTTGTGGGCTTCGGAACGCTCGGCAATCGTTACTGAATAAAAAAGCACGGTTTTTTATTCACCCCTGTAAAAGTGAAAAACCGCACAAGTCGGCTGGATTGCTCCTGCCGTTTTTTATTGCGCCAAATCTCTGAACCCCCTAAAATACTGTCTCTGCCAGATGGCGCAAAAACACTTATATAGTATAACACTTTTTTCTCTGCTCCGCAACCCCTATTGAATAAAAAACCGTGGGTTATAAATCAATGTTGAATGAAAAATGGAGGCTATCGGATTATGAAAAGCATTTTGGCATGGGTCAATGGGTTGTCGCTAACCTCAAAAATTGTGGCGGCAGTGGTCGCGGGTGCGGTGGTCGTTGGTGGCGTGACAACGGCGGTTATTGTGGCAAACAACGGTGGCAACGGGACGGCGGACACGGGTGCGCCGACAAGCTCCGTTTCCGAATCGCTGACCGCTGAAACTAACAGCACTATTACAAGTAGCACCGCCGAAACGGAAACATCCACAGAGGAGTCGTCCTCCACGGAGGCAAGCTCACAGACAGAAACGACTTCATCGCAAAAGCCAACTGCACCGTCCAGTCAAGCGCCGACTACGCCTTCATCTTCCGCGCCTGCAACGCCTCAGCCCGCCGCATTCGCCGTGTATATCAACGGCAAGGCGGTAGATTTGGGAGCATTGGAGCGAGTCAAGCAAAAGGTATCGTTCCGAAAGGAATATGAGGGCGCAGTTTATAAAGAAGCCGCGGGGGATGTTTATGCGGACGCCGAAAAACTGACCGCCGCATTGGGAATGCGGCATCCGACAGACCAAGAGAACAGCCAGATGAACGGTGGCGCGTCCACTTTCAATATCGTTTATGTTGCTAAAGATGTATCCGAAGCAAACGGCGGGTGCTATATTGAGTATTTCGCTATTGTGGACAATTTTGATGTGATGGCACTTAGCACCATTCGTTATGATGCAAGCTGGAACGGTTCCGATTGGAGCCAAAAGAACCTTGTGTTTTGCTCCATTATGCCCAAGATGTCAGGCGGCAAGCTCCAAGTCCCTGTGAGCTTTTTATGTGAGCTTTTGGGGTATCAGTATGAACTCAAAGACACTGGCCTTTACATTGCAAAATAATTGAGAGAGGATTTTGGTTATGAAAAAACTATTTGCGTTGCTTCTTGCGCTGACGTTGGTGCTATCCCTTGCCGCTTGTGGCGGTGGTGGCAGCAAGCCTACATTTACAGCGGAAAAGTATGCCCGATTAGAAACAGGCATGACCTATGAGGAAGTCGTGGAGATCATCGGCTTCAAGGGGCAGTTATCTAACGAGGCGGGTTCGGCCAGAGTGTATAACTGGGACAACCTGTCGAAGTTGGACGGCAAGGTGGACAATAACGCCGTTGTCACGCTCTATTTCAGCAATGACAATGAAGACAAAACCTATAAGCTCATCCAGAAAAACCAGACAGGCTTCAATCTTGACGATGTAAAAACACCTGCCAACAACACCTCAACATCCGAAGCGGAAGGTGTCCGCTTGCCGCTGACAAGGTTGTAACCCTTTTCGGAAAATCGCACATGGGTAACATATGAGGATGCTAAGAAAGCAACCCGCACAGCCTTGATTGACGAAAAAGGCAATATCGTCACGACATTTGAGGACACGCCGAGCTACTGTGCGCCTTTTGCGGACGGAGTGTCTTTTTATCTCAAAAGCGCGACAGATTTCACCATCATAGACACGAGCGGCAAGGTGCTTTACAAGAATGACAGCACGGCATCCGCTCCCTTACAACTCATGGGTTATGCCAACGGGCATTTTGTCGTAGCAAAATATGAAGCCTCATTTGATAAAACCGCATGGTATCTTGGCACGATTGGCAAAACAGGTGCGGTCAAAAACGAGTTCAAGGCAATAACGGAAAAAGCCGGTTATAGCAGTAGTAATAGCTTCTTGGAGCCAAAGATAAGAGAAATCTATAAAGAGGGGTATAATCACAGAAACAACTTCGAGTATTTGGGCGAAAACATTGTGAATTTCGGAAGAAAGTCGGGAATTTATTACAGCCTTGATACAAATCAGGTGAAGTATAACAGCGCCTATGATGTTTTTAGCAAGTTCTCCGATGGAAAAATGCTTGTGGTATATAATGGTACTATTTTTGTCGGCCCCGATTTGGATTTTGACAAAGCAACAGCCGCACCGACAATGCCGTTTTATGCTACGGGAGATATTGGCGATGGCGGCAACATCAGCGAAGGCGCAAGCTCGTATAGCGAAGGTCTGGCATTCGGAAGGTTGAAAGACTCTCCTTTCACCAAAGGCTACTATGATACAAACGGAAATCTTGCATTTTCTCTTGGTTTTTTATCGGGGAATGATTTTTCGGGTGGAATCTTTTCTGGCGGATACGCACCCATCCTCGCAAAAGGAGCAGACGGTAAATCTTATCTTACCGTTATCGACAAGAGCGGAAACAAACAGTATGAGCTGCTTGCGGTTGACAAATGTGATATTGACCAAAGCGCAAACGGCTATGTCGCGGCTACAATCGGCGGCAAAAGTATCATTGTCGACCCCAAAGGTAGTGTAAAAACGCCTGGCACAGACGATTTGAGCGGTATAAGCAACACCTCTTTCGGCAATGTCAGCGGCGGATTTTTTATCATTGACAAGACCTATGTCAGTTTGGACGGTAAAACGATAATCAAGGATATACTCGAAAAATAGAGCCATTACCATGTAAAACGCCCGCCGTATCTAAACGGCGGGCATTTTGGTGGTTACGGTAGAAACTCCCCGTCATCTTCATCCTCTGACAAGAGGTACTCGATGAACTTGCGGAAAAACTTGCGGCACGGGAGCGAACTGCGGTCGGGCGGGTAATGTGCGCCGTTTGGCATTGCCTCCGCGCCCTCCGCTGAATCCGCCCGCGCTGTCGGTCTGGCCGCGCTTGCGTCCCTCATAGACCCGTTTCCCGCGAGATCGCGGAGCAGGATACGGCGGGCATCGGCGTATTTATCGCCTTTCATGCCCAGCCGCACGAGGAACAGCCTCATAACGAACTTGTCATTGTCCGTGGGCTTTTCTACCGCGATAATCCGTGTCTGCGTCTTCGCCATGTTGCACAGTTGCTCGATAAACTGTGTATATACCTTGATTTCCAGCGCGTCAGGCACGGTGTCAAACCACGGGAAGTCCAGGGTGTCCTCCGTCTGACGAATCGTGAGGTCGCAGACCTTCAGCGCCTTTTTGATGAGGGTTGCCTTGCTTGCCACCAACAGCCGCAGATTCTCGATTGCATGACTGCTGAAATCGTCAAGCGGCATTTGGATGACCAATTTGTCGGGTTCTGCCTCGGCGGGCGGCTCAGATACTTCCTCTGCCGACACTGCCTCGGCAGGAGTGTCCTCCTGCGTGAGCGGCGCGGCTTCTTCTGCGTGGGTGGCGTTTGGTTTCGCGTCCTCAACCAGTTGCGGCTCAAAACCGTCTGCCGTGAGTGCGTCCATCAGCCGCTGAACCACCGTGGAATTGAATCGCCCCTTGTAGTTGAGGGTGATTGTGCCATCGCGGGCGATAATCGCCCGACCCGCCTCATAAGCGTAGCTCGGCGGGCCTTTGTAGAGAGGCGCTGCGCCAAACGCGCCAGCAGCCACCTCCGCCAGTTCCTTGCGCTTACGATTTCCGAGATTGACTTGGATTTCCATTTGCTTGTTCCACCTTTCAATGTGCGATGCCTTTCGGCTCATAGGCATTGTCACATGAAAAGCAAGGCAGGTATAGGTGTGAAATCCGGGTTAGTGGGAGCGACAGGACAGGACGTTACAGAGGTAAACGTGTGATTAGTGGCGGCGTGGGTGGGTGTTGTAAAATATAAACGCTCTTGCATTTATTTCATCAAGTAGTGTGACTAATTATTCAAGAGACAGCGAACACCAAACCCGTTGCTGCGGTCGCCGAAGAAGCTTGGATAGACGCCATCAGAGCCAAGGTTGGCGCTGGATGCGAAGCTCGAGCCGCTTGGGTAGGCCGAGCGAGACCACAAATCCGCGCTGGTGCCCTGACCGTTCGCGCCGTAGCCGCCCACCCAGTTACCTGAGAACACGCCCCTAAATGGCCCATCATTTAGCCAGTTGGCGTAGTAGCCCGAATTTGTATCCGCTGGGCTCAGAGTACCAGCCTGCATGGAGGCATTTAGCACGGCATAGTCTCCTGTCCCGTCACCGCTTGGCAGATGCCATCCTGCCGGGCAGATAGAATTGGCGGCGTCACCGGAATTTGCCGGCATTGTAGTCCGGCTTTCACCTGCCGTCGCCGCCGACCAGTTGTATAAGTAGCCATAGTTGGTTGCGCCTGTGCCTGTATCACCTGTGACTGGGCCGTAGACGTATGGATCGTCAAAATAAAATGAGGCGGAAATTACAAGTTGCGGCAAAGTAAACTCCAACACCCCGCCGTTATTCGTAATATTTGGGTTGGTTGTGCTGTTTAGGTCGGTGTTATCGCTTGTGAGTAATAGCGTGCCGGAAGTCGAGCCGAGTTTGAGGTTGTCCAGCATCCAACACTTGCCGTCAGCGAGCTTGCCGACCGTGTAATCCAGACTGTCACGGGTATCTTCAAGCGTCAGTATATCCCCGATATTCATACCGGCGCAGTAACTACTGGTCATATCCTGCATATACATAGGGGCTGGCGGTTGGGTAGTCCCGCCCTGGCAGATGAGGGTATAAAGAACGGTGTTGAAGTAGTCTCCCACGTCAATAGAACCGTCGGTCTGAGTGGCGGCATGAATAGTAATTTGTTCGCTGGCAGCAGGGTTGGTGGATTCGGCGACGGTTACAGCGGTGTTGCCGAGTGCGGTTGGGGTAGTTAGGATGGCGTTTGTGCCTGTATAGCTCATATTCCAGCGGTTAGCGGCGGTGAGACTGGAGGCAAATCCGGTGCCGGTGGCGCCGCCGTCTATGGTGAGGTCGGTGACCGCTCCCGTGACCTCGGCGAATACCTGCCAGCCGCCTGCGGCATTGCTGGTGACCACCAACTTGGTGGAAGTGTCAGCGGCAGTTTTGGTTGATCCGGAAACGCTCATAGATATGTCGCCCGCGCTGCCCGTCTCGAAAGTGCATTCTTCAAGCACTTCCGTATGAACCTCCTGTCGGCTTGTGGTAGTAGCCGCAAAGGTTAGCGATGAGCCAAGATTGGCGAGTGTGGTTGCCGTGAGCACTGTCAGCAGTGAGCCAACCATTATTTTTTTACTGATATGGAGCATAGAGATAGATTCCCGTTTATTTTATATATTGGCGCAGTTTTTTTGTTTTATATGCGCTAATAGCATATCCATACTCTCTGGAAGTATCGTAGCATGCTATGGCAATAAGCGCAAGGGTATTTTGATTTTTACGGATTGGTTATGGCGGTAATCAGGACATTCGTTTCATAAACACATGGAGGCAGTGAGCCGTCTGTTTTTGCTCCAACCCACAGTCTGTGGGAATCATAAGCCTCTCCGTTTTGCGCTGGACCGCTGGCAGTGCCGGAGCTCGAAAACTCCATATCGGCGGCCACAGGCGTCAGCCAACCGGCATGATTTACGGTATCTGCTATCTGTATACCCCAAGTGTTGTCACCGAGCGCTCCTGATGTTGTCGGTATAAAACGGAATTGTTGATTGTTCGGGCAGATGACATCCTGCGGAGCGCCGGAATCAATATCTCCGGCGGCACTGATATAGAGTTTATATCCTATTGGGTTATTTGTTGTAATGCGAATATCCGAATAATCGTAAGCATACGGAGTTGAGCCGGACATTGACAGCCCAACGCCAATCGAAGGGAATGCAAGTTCAAGTGAAACCCCGATATAAAGGTAACAATCTGGAATCGTTGCCGCCCAATCTGTAAATCCGTATTGGTTATCTGTCCACATAAAATCCAAACTTACCCGACCCTGTGCATGGGCGGGCATCGTCACCGTAAGTGTGCTGCCGCCCACATCATAATTTTTGATACTGAGTTGCTGTCCGCCAAGAGACACTTTGAGGCTTGACATATCCACCTGATTGAAAAATGCTCCGCTGACTGTCACGTCATTTCCTCCAACGCTATAACCGGATGCCGGGGTGCAGGTGTTGAAACGGGTGTCGGATTGATAATATGAGTAAGTGACCGTCACCTCTCCGCGAGCGCCTAAGCCTCCGCCCGCGCTGTGAGAACTGTCGTTGTCGAATTCGCTTCCCGCCGCTCCCGCGCCGCCGCATCCGATACAGGATGCGTCCGTTCCCTGCCATGCCCAGCCTGAGTTCCTGCCTCCACTGCCTACCGCCGCCGCCTTTGTCCCGGCGTTTGGCCCCAAACCGCCCATGCCCGAAACTGCCCCATTCCAGTCGGCGCTCACGCCGCCATCGCCGTCTGTGGCACTGACCGACACGGGAGTCCCCTTAGCGCCTCCGCCACCGATTTGGTATTTTTTGTTATTTGAGCCGACACCGGTGTTCGAGTTGCAGGCCGCGCTTGTCCCGCCCTTTCCGCCGTTGGCCGTGGCATAATTTCCGCCATTCCAAGTAACATAACTGTTGCCGCCGTTTTGTCCTGCGTTATCTCCGCTTGCAGTGGAACAGTTGTTATTGCCGGGGTTGCCAATGCTTCCGCGCCCGCCTCCTATGCCAACGGTTATATCCAATACACGGTTGTTTTGCATTTGTGCGATATTATTGATCGTCGCCGTGTTGTATCCACCGCCGCCACCTCCGCCTGCGGCTGCCGAAGCAATGCCCGCCGTTGCCGATGTAATGCCGTCATACCCCCGAACGAATACGCCTCCGCCTCCTCCGCCCCCTCCGATTGAGGTGATAAAAACAGAGTAAGTATGTTCAGGCAGGATGAGCTGAGTGCTGCCGGTATAAGTTACCGTGCCGACAGTCGTTGTTGTTGCGGAAGCCTCCGGTATTTCTGGGAAAAGAATGAGAACGACAAAACCGACAAAAAGAAAAAATAAAAGAAAAAATGTTGATGCCATGTATCGGAAAGACAGAATAAGTCTCTTTATTTCGCCCATATTTTTATGTTAGCAATAGCATAATAAAATAGTCAAGATAGATGAAGGCAATACACGTTACACCGCCTGATATAAGCGACGCGGCACCCTCTAACAGAGGCAATAAGCCATTTATCGAACATAATATGACGGTGTTGTGATTTTGACCTTGACATATTTTTATAGTATGAGATAATCAGGGCAATCACACGGAACATTTACATACTTGCTTTCAGCCGCGGAATCGGTGAGCTTTCATGCGAGAGAAGCTCACCGGCTCTGCGGCTGATTCCATTTGCCGCGGAAAAATAATTCGTAAAGGGAAGTGTTTTCTATGGCAAAAGTCATGGCACAAGAGATGGTGATAAATTATTCGCTGTCAAAGATTGTCTGTCCGCTTGACGCCACCTCCACATACTTCATCAGACGTGCGCTGGAAAAGACAATCGGGGATGTAATGGGCAACAATTCATTGGTCGGGGCGTTTGCGGTAGATTGGCAGGACTATTCCGGACGGGTCGTTCAGCGGGTGGCGTGTTTCGACTTGGAACACAATTATGACCCCGAGTATTCCGCAAGAGATTTGCGGGAGGTGGTGGCGGGTGTCATCAATGTAGCGGCGGCCGCCCACATGGGCGATGCTCTTGGCTGGGCGAAAACCGACAAGCTCATGTACACGGTGCCGGATTTCTTCTGCCATGGCGGTGTATGCATACCCATGAGCGTCAATGGGACGGTCGTCATGACATTGCTCTCCACGGCGGACATATGGCAAAGCCGTAAAATCATGGAGGCGGTGGAGCGGGATTTTCTCGAAAAGTGGCAGATGGCGTAAGCAAGTAAAAAGCCGTTACGGTTTCAATCGCAGCGGCTTTTTTGTGGTAAAATATCCTTGCGGCTCTTCCATCGTCATGACATATGGCCTTATCGTGTCTAAGCGTTTTTAGATAAGCAGGGAGGGCCGTGTTCTTTGCTTTGTGTATTTTGCACAATGTTGCACAAATAAACATGGAATATATTGACATTTTGCACAAAGTGTGCTATAATGCTCATATAGGTTGAGAAATCGCCTACGAACATTTCTATGCTTACTTATTCAGCCGCAGGGTTGATAGGCTTTCCGTGAGAAAGGCTTATCTGTCCTGCGGCTGGCATTTGCCCCGCAGGAAAACTATCATTTCCGAAAGGGGCAATAAACAATGAAAAAGCACCAGAACACACTTTCCTATTCTCCGTTGAATGCACAGGAGGTCTCCAAAATCAAAGACAAGTTGGAGGCGGCTATCCTAACAGAGATGGGCGAAATGCCTTTTGCCTGTTCCCTCGCCCTGTATTGGTCGAGCGAGGACAAAAAGGCGCTCAATCGAATCGCAAGGTTTGACATCAACGCCTACGACGGCAAAATCGTCGAGGCGGAGCAATTGCCGCCCGAACACGCCGCAAAGCGCGTCGCTATCGACCGGTCGTTCGAGTTGGTATCTGCCGCGCTTATCGCACAGCGTAAGGGTTGGCTCAACGTGTCAACTGAACAATTCCTGTCTGCCCTGCCGGAATATTTATCGTTTGATAACGATGATTTTCTGCTGTGGAAGAACCAAGGCGCGCTTTACGCGACTTTCCTTTCCACTGCGGACAGCACTGTGACAGAAGGCCTTTTCTACGATGACTTCATGTGTCATCTTGGGGATGATATGCCGCGCTTGCGTGATTGCCGTGAATACACGGCTGACCGCGAAGAGGTATGCGGAGAAGAGAGGGTATGGCTCCTGGGGCCGCAAAAGTAAGCAAACAAAAACCGCCAACGCCTCATATTTATATGAGTGCCGAGGCGGTTATTTTTTTGTGTCACTCCGTTTGCTCTGTTGATTCGGCATCCTGTAAGTCATGATGATTGTCAGTTTTATCCTCGGCGCTTTTTGCGCTTTTCTTTATCTTCCGTAAGGCTTCGCTGAGTCCGTAATACCCAAGAATCATTACGAGCAAAACCAGTGCCGGGAGAAGCAGTTTGCCGAAAGTGCTCAAACCATTCCAATGCTTATATAGCAGTATGGATGACGGCACAGCAATAAGCGCCTCATAAATGACAAAGAGAGAAACGGCTAATTTCTCTTCACCGATATGCAGCAGCCTGCTAAGCGAAGAAAACTTCGGCGCGAACCAAGAGGGCTTTTTCTGCTTTTTATACCCAAGCCACATCCCAAGCCATTTTTCAATGACATAGTTCGCCAGCAATATAAGCCCAACGCATAAAATCGGTAAGACAACATGCTGACCGATGTCCAGATGGCGAGTAGCCACAATATCGGAGATTGTGACATATGCTACCGTTGCCCCAATCAACACGTCAATCAGCAGTTTTGAGAAAAAGATAATCCGCTTTTTGGCTTTATACGGAAGATTCATCAACTGTTTGTTGTAATAAATCAGTTCCTCCGCAAAATGGTCGTAAGACTGGGCGGAGGTTTTTTGTTGTGCTTCGGGCAGTTCCAGCGTTTCGGGCGCGCCCGCGACGATCCCGCTCAAATCGCCCGCGCGGATGATACATTTTGCCAGCGTGTCTATCAGTTCGGTGCTCCGCTTGCGCAGGGAGCTTTTGGGGTCTTTGAGGGTCTTGCTGGGCTTGATAAAGTCATCGTAAAAGGTTTTATAGCGGCTCTCGGTACTGCCGATGTCCTCAAAGCCTTCGAGCAATTGGGTCAGCGCCAAAAGCAAGTCCGCGCTTGCATGGTCTGGGATGAAGTGGCGGACAACCCGTATAAAGCAGGACGCGATATGCTCGGTCGAGGCTTGCTTGCAGCCCATATACCGCTTCAAGGTAAAGGCGGTCTGGATGCAGTCCATATAGCCGTTTTTCCGAAGCTCTTTCAGTTCATCCTTGAGATTTTTCAAGACCGCCTCATAGTCAGCCATACCGCCGCCCCCCTTCAAGGCTTATTTGTTGTCCCCGCTATGCCGCAAACGGCTCTAAAACAGGAGCGGAATAAAACGGAAAACGGCTTTTTCTCTTGATTTTTCTCCGTTTTGTTCCGAAAAAGTTTCTTCCGTTCCGATTTCGGGGCTGCCCCTTTTTCCGTGCTAAATTATTGGCAGGCGGTTCGAGTAGCCGCCGAAAGGGGGTGCTTGCATGTAGAGAGTATAACACAAAATCGGCAGAAACTCAACTTGAGAATTGCCGAAAGAAGCCTAAGAAACTCGAATCTTGAAAGGAGTTGGTCTTATGGAACGCAATGTAAATCGGATGAGGCGCGGGGTGCTCGGGGCGACCGGCCTCACGGCGGAGCCGCAAATCCCATCCACGGAAATCTCCGTTGTCACCAATGACAATATGCTTTCGCCCACGCTCATGGGGAGCATCGTCAAAAATCCTGGGTTGGTGACCGTCTATGCACAGAAAAAACTGGCGAAGGACGCGGCGCTCGAAGCGGCGCATGAACAATGCAGAGCCATCCTCGCCAAAGGCGCGATGGAGAACACGGTCGCGCTCACCCTGTTGGAAGCACATTTGTCAAGCATGGTGCCGCAGGCGGCGGATAGGCTTCGGGCGATTGCCACCGCTTTTGCTTACAGCGCGATTGACAGATTTACGAGGTGGTGAGCAATGAGCGCAAGTGATGTTCTCTGGACGATGCTCATCGTCTTTGACGTAATCGTCTGCCTTGTGCTGGCTATCTGCCTCATCGGCTGGATTTGGGAACACATACCCGACGCCCGCCGTATGCCATCGGTGCGGGTGCGGCTCCAGCGAATCGCCATGAGAGCCAAGATGTATAAGGCGGCTCATGACATGATTCGCACCGCCGAAGACTGCGCCGAGCAGGAGGATGAAAGGGGGTCGGGACGATGACTCCAAACCGCCGTATGCTGCTCGCCGCCAGCGCGATACTCATGCTGGCCGCCGTTATCGCGGCTTGCATGACAACCGTCATCTATTTACTGCCGCTAAGCCCCACCCCGCAGGTTGTAAGGCTCACTCGAAAGGAGGTCGATTCTATGCGTAAATATGGTTTGCTCGGAAGCGCGTTTTTGCTTTGGGCTGCCGCTATCAGCATGGCTCTGGCGAAAATCATTATCATGCTCCGCTAATCCCCTAAGCCGCTTATGGTTATACCACAAAACGCAAAAATTACAACACCCAGTTATCCTATGCCGCTGAAAGCGGAATGACCAGAGGCCGCTCCCTGTTCCTGTCGCTTGATACATACGCAATTACACCCCTTCACAGGCGCGGCGGCATGGGATTTACTGGTGAGTGTTATCAACCGACTGCGGAGAAAGGCGCAGGCAAAACGCTAATGAATAAAACAATGAGTTACGCCAAAAGGCAACATTTACAACACCGATACTTTATTGCCGCCCAATTGACGCCGACCTCCGTAAAGGGCTGTCGCGCCGCCAAAATCGCGCAATAAAAGGGGTTGTCAGGCAATAGGAAGTTTGCTATACAACTATGGTGCCCTGTGGCGTAACCGTGAAAGGAGACCTAATGCAGAATAGAAAACAGCATTACAAAACCATCATGGCCGACCCGCCCACGGATATTCTTCAACACGGGAGCAAAGGCGCTATCCAACATTACGACTTGATGAGCATGGAACGGCTGAAAGCGATGCCCGTTGCCGACCTTGCCGCCAAAGACGCCCACCTGTGGCTCTGGACGACGGCGGCGGCGCTCCGTGAGAGTTACGACCTTATGGAGGCGTGGGGCTTTACGTTTCGCAGTATCCTCATTTGGGTAAAGCCGCGCATGGGTCTGGGTGCGTATCTGAGAAACACATCCGAGTTTATCTTGCTCGGAACAAAAGGCAAAGCGCCCATTCTCTTCAAGGGGCAGCCCAACTGGTTTTTAGCGCCCGTGCAAGACCATTCGCATAAGCCGGAGGAGCAATACGCCATCATCGAAAGGTGCTCGCCTGGCCCTTACTTAGAACTGTTTGCCCGCAGGAACCGGCCTGGGTGGGATGCTTGGGGCAACGAAATTGAATCGGATATTGAAATCGAGGGATTTTCCGTCCCTCGTGTGAAAGGGAGGAAGGTGTTATGAGACATGGACAAAGAACCAAAAAGGCTTATCGTCCGCATGGCCGAGTTTGCCGCGATGTTCGCATTGAGCGTTTTTCTCGTGAGGCTGGCCATCTGCTGGCTGGCGGAGATTTGGTGGATTTTGACTATACTATGCGTCATCGCAATCGGCGGGATTATCGGGTGGCGCGTATGGAAACACAAAGGAAACTGGTGAGGGAGGACGAATGCGAATGACCCGACAGGCAGATTTGGTCTGGCAGGAGGTGACGTGGCAGCGGGCATTTACGCTTGACGATGTGCTTGAACTGCTTACCCATATCGCTTCAACCGTGCCTCGCGGGGCGATTGCGTTTGAGGTGCGAGGGGGCGGCGGCAACGTCCGCTACTCCCTCGGCACCGAGCGGGCGCATTGCCGCAAGATTCGTGACCTGTTTGCCGTTCATGGCGACATCCGCTTTGGTGACATTGAGGAAGGAGACCGTCAAAAGGTGGTTGCCGCCAAGCAACTCAAAATCACCCGCCCGCTGTTGTCGCTCAAAACCGACTGCACAATCTCGGCTATCCGCGCGGGGCTGGCGGCGATGAGCAACGTGCCAAAGGGCGCGGAGGTGGTCTTACAGATTATCCTCGGCAAATCCTTCGCGCCCACCCCTGCCCCGCGTGAAATGCCCGACCCACACGCTTCATGGTTCGACATCGTCATCGGCAATGTCGGCACTGCCTCCAATGAGAGCCTTAGCGTTATTCGCGACAAAGCGTCACAGCACGAGTTTTGCGCCGCCGTGAGAATCGGCATCAGCAAAGGCGCATCAAGCGCCTCTTTTACCGCCATTGTATCAGCGCTCAAAGTTCTTGAATCGGCTGGCGTGAGGATTACATGCACCAATGAAAATCCAGAGGCTATCAACAACACAGACATACCGTGGCACTTTCCTTTGCGGCTGTCGGTCAAGGAACTGGCGAGCTTCCTTCTGCTCCCCATTGGCGATACCGCGTTCGCAGGCGCGGCGGGGCTGCATCCAAAACAGATACTCCCGCCGAGGTGGTATGAGGGCGGCGATGAGCGCGTCTTTGCGGCAAACGGCAATGTCAAACTTAGTATCCCGCCGCGTGACGCGCTGGAGCACACAATCATTATCGGGCCGACAGGGAGCGGCAAATCCACCGTCATGCGCAATCAGGCATGCTCAGACATGGAAAACGGCAATAGCGTTCTGATGATTGACCCCAAAGGCGACCTTATAAATGAGGTTTTGTCGGATATTCCAAAAGAGCGTGAGGATGATGTTGTTATCCTTGACCCCACAAGCCCAAACCCTGTCGGCTTCAACCCTTTTGCGTCGGGGGACTACGGAGACCCCGCGCTCGTCGCGGACGCGATACTCGCGGTGCTCAAGGAGATATTCGCGGATAACTGGGGCATCCGCAGTCAAGATGTGCTATCGGCCGCATTGCTCACTTTAGCGCAGGCCGAGGGCGCGACCTTGTTACATCTGCCGCTGTTGCTCACGGACGAGGCGTTTCGCAGAAAAGTTACATCGAGCGTCAAGGACAAAATCGGGCTTGAACCCTATTGGCAGGGCTTTGAGGATATGAAAGACAGTGAGCGGCGGGCTGAAATAGCCCCTGTATTGAACAAGCTCCGCCAGTTCCTGCTCCGCCCTGGGCTTCGCAATATTCTCGGCCAGAGCGCCCCAAAGTTTAGCCTTATGGATTTATTTACAAAGCAGAAAATCGTCCTTGTGCCGCTGAATAAAGGCGCTATCGGCGCGGAATCCGCAAGGCTGCTCGGTAGCCTCATTGTCGGCATGACTTGGACGTTGGCGCTCTCCCGCGCCAACATCCCACAGTCACAGCGGCACATGGTTTCGGTGTATATTGACGAGTTACAGGATTATCTCGCTTTACCGACTGACCTCTCGGACGCGCTGGCGCAGGCGCGGGGCTTAGGCGTGGCTCTGACCCTCGCCCACCAATACCGTGGGCAATTGCCGCCCGAAATCCGCGCCGGCATTGACGCAAACGCGAGAAACAAAATTGTATTTGGTTTGAATGCCGAGGACGCCAAAGCAATGGCAGCGATGGCTCCCGAACTTGAACCCGTGGATTTTATGTCGCTCCCGCGCTACCAGATTTATGCCTCGTTCAATTCGGGTGGGCGTAACACTGGTTGGGTGTCGGGCAAGACCTTGCCGCCCGCCGCGCCGACCCGTGACATTGTGGAGTTACGCGCCAAAAGCATGGCGGCATATGGAAAACCCGCCGAGGAGACCGAGGCCGAGTATCTGGCGCTGCTGAAATCGACCCGCGCCGCTACCCCGACCGATGAGGGTTTCGGCGGGATTGGGAGGAGGACGCTATGAGGAAAAACAAAAAAATCGCGCCGAAAATCCCGACTTACCGCTGTTCCTCCCGCGTCATTGTAAAAACCTCTGAAACCCCCTATTTATCTGCATTCCTTACCAATAAGGGCAACGGCGTATTTGGCAATACCATTGCCAAATACCTCTGCGCCGCTCCGCCGCCCTACCGCCCGCGCCCTCATCCGTGGCGCAGTCACCAATACAGGAGACGTCTATGAAAAACGACATGCGGGTATCCAGAAAACAGGTGGAGGAACTGAATCAGATTATCGGGGAACGCGACAAAGCCGTCCTTCTGTCCCTCCAAAAATGCCGTTACCTCACCACCAGACAAATACAGCGACTGCACTTTACAAATCTATCACCGACCGCCGCAATCAGGGTTGCAAGCCGTGTTCTCAAACGACTGAGAGAGCATGGACTCATTGGAACCCTGAAACGGCAAATCGGAGGGGTAAGGGCGGGGAGCAGCGGTTTCATCTGGTCGCTGACGCTCGCGGGCTTCAAGTTACTCGCCCTCGACAAAGGCGACGACGCGGGGCGCAAGCGGTTTTATGAGCCGTCCGCGCACTATGTCGAGCATACCCTGCTCGTGTCCGAGGCGTATTTGCAGATGGTTGAAATCTGCAATCAGCACGGCATGACCCTCGCCGCCGCCGACCCAGAGCCGATGTCATGGCGGCATTACACAGGGCGGCAGGGCAAAAAAATCACCTTGCGCCCCGACCTATACGCCGTCACGCAGGGGGGCGGGTATGAGGACAGGTGGTTTATGGAACTCGACCGCGCCACTGAATCCACCACACAGGTCTTGAATCAGTGTGAGCAGTATATGCGCTACTTCCAGAGCGGCGCGGAGCAGAAACGGCATGGCGTGTTTCCCTATGTGTTATGGATTGTGCCGAATGACAAGCGTAAAACCGACCTCACAGGCAAAATCCGCGACCAACACGCCCGTGACCCTAACCTGTTTATTGTCATCACGCCAGACGAGCTTGAAACGCTGGTTGTGGGCGGGGTTGATGAATATATGAAAAAGGTGACTCCGCCGTAATACGCGCACACGCACCGCAAAAAATCCAACCACGAAAGGAGACTGATATATGATAAATAACAAAGACAATACATACGACATGTTTGCGGAGGAATACCTCTGTAAGCACTGCGGCAAACCGTTTGCCCGATGTGGCAAAGGCCGCCCAAAAGAGTTCTGCTCCGACTGGTGCCGCAGGGCATGGGGCCGAAAACAAGCCTACCGCACCAAAAAGCTCGGCAGGCGGGAAACCTCAGACGAGATAACGCTCCGCCCTGTATTCCGCAAAGAACCCGACACCAAACGGCTGTGCCGCGCCATTATCGCGGCGGCGCTGGACGCGGAGTTGGACGATGAGGACGAGGGGTCAAAATGAGCCTTTTCATGATGCTCCAAACGACCCTGAAATCCGGTGTTTTCAAGGGTTTATCGCGGAGCATGGGCGGTCAAACTCACCCCATGAAAACGGCTGAAAGTTTGTTGGGTTTCGCGGCTTGCAATCCTACACCAAAGGAGTTAGAATGGGGACGCGCAAGCGGAAAGGAGGGCGCAATATGGCTGAAAATATACTAAACACAATGTTTGTGCCCAAACGGGCAATCCTGTATTTGCGGGTTTCCACCCGCAAGCAGGCACAGCGCGGCGGCGGGGACGTGGAGGGCTTTTCCATCCCCGCCCAGCGCGAAATCGGGCGCAAAAAGGCGGCGGAACTGGGCGCGGTGGTAGTCAAGGAGTTCATTGACCGCGGCGCTTCGGCAAAGTCTATAAACCGCAAGGATTTACAGGCTATGCTGAAGTACATCGAAGAGACTGAGGGCATCGACTACCTCATCATCAACAAGGTCGACCGCATTGCCCGTAACCGATTTGAGGACGCGGACATCACCCGCGCTGTATTCAAGAAGAATATCAAATTGGTTTCCACCTCTGAGTCCATTGACGAAACCCCTTCGGGAATGCTTCTCCACGGCATTATGGCGTCCATTGCGGAATTTTACTCCAACAACCTTGCCACAGAGGTCAAAAAGGGTATGGGGCAAAAGGTCAAAAGCGGCGGGACAATCAGCAAAGCCCCGCTCGGCTACCTCAACCTGCGCCGCGTGGATGAACTGGGGCGCGAGGAGCGGTATGTCGAGCCAGACCCCGACCGCGCCGAACTGGTGAGCCTTGCCTTTGAGATGTTCTCCACAGGCGAATGGGTAGTCGAGGATTTAGCCGACCACTTGGCGCTCAGAGGGCTTACCACCCGCGCCACGCCCAATATTCCCTCAACGCCCATTGAAGGGCGGGCGCTCAACAAGGTTTTGACGAATGCTTACTACAAGGGCATGGTGAGGTATCAAGGCAAATACCACCCAGGCAAGCACAGGCCGCTCACGGACGAGGCTACATGGCAAAAGGTGCAGGATGTGCTGGCAAGCCACATCAACGGCGAGCGCACCCGCGAACACCCGCATTTTCTCAAAAGCATTGTCTATTGCGGTTCCTGCGGGGAGCGGTTGCTCATCCAATACGCGAAGTCGCGCTCTGGCATCCGTTACCCGTATTTCTCCTGTGCGGGGCGGCACGGCAAGCGCAATGACTGCAAGCAAAAATCCGTCTTGATTGAAGAGGTGGAACGGGCGGTGGAGCAGTTGTATCACGGCTTGTCCTTTACCCCCGAATACCGCAAGCATGTCGAGGAAACCCTGCTCGGTGAAATCCACAAGACCACCGAGGGCTTTGCGGCACAGCGGCGGGAAATGGAAAAGGGAAAAGAAAAACTTGCGCGGAAACAGCGCAAACTGCTTGAAATGTATTATGCCGACGCGCTCCCAGCCGATTTATTCAAGGAGGAACAGCGCAAGTTAGCGGATGCCATTGCCGCCATTGACCAGCGCATCCAGTTACAGACAAACGACTGCGCGGAGGTGGAGCGGCGGCTTGGGAAGACTTTGGGCGCGTTGGAGGATTGCGGCGCGCTTTATGCCAACGCCTCCGAACAGGCAAAACGCATTTACAACCTCGCCTTTTTTGAGAAGATTTATGTTTGCTTGGACAAAAACGGCGTAACGGTCGCGCCCGTATTTACCCCCACATACGCGCTGATTTTCAACCAGCAGGTAAGTTGCCAGTTCAACGCCACAAACGCCCCACAGGGCACGGAAACAGCCCCAAAAGGCACGGAAAACGGCTCCCAACGCATTGCGGGAGCCGCTTCCTTTACTTCCTTGTTTCCGTTGCCACATCGCCCATCACATTTTTTTAGCCATGGTTTCAGTAACAACATTTTGGTGGACCTGAAGGGATTCGAACCCACGACCTCTCGGATGCGAACCGAACGCTCTACCAACTGAGCTACAGGCCCAACGGGAGATATTATACCATATTTTGTTTTGCTCGTCAAGCCCCCGAATTTGCAGGGTGTGGACAATTCGCGTTGATGTAGGGGACACCGCCCTCGGCATCCCGCCGTTTTTCACGGTGTTTTCCTAACCAACGGGACGCCCAAGGGGGGCGTCCCCTACGGATAAACAACGCAGATTGTCCACACCTCGTGAAATCCCCCACCTTGACATCTCCCCCAAAAATGTGGTATACTCCAAGCATTGGTAACGCCGCGCGGCGCAGGGTTATGGGCGCTTTGTGGCATACTGAGGTTATGGACGGGCGCAGGGAGGTCCTTTTGTGGCACAATATGATTTTTTAGTCGTCGGCAGCGGTCTGTTTGGGGCTGTGTTTGCCCACGAGGCGGCGGCGCGGGGAAAGCGCGTGCTGGTGGTGGAGAAACGTCCGCACACGGGCGGCAACATCTATTGCCAAGAGGTGCACGGCATCCCCGTACACCAATATGGTGCGCACATTTTCCACACCTCCAACAAACAGGTCTGGGATTACGTGGGTGCGCTGTGTCCCTTCAACCGCTACACCAATTCCCCCGTGGCCAGCTACCGCGGCAAGTGCTACAGCCTGCCCTTCAATATGAACACGTTTTACCAGCTTTGGGGCACGGCAACGCCCGCCGAGGCGCAGGCCAAGCTGGACGAACAACGCGCCCGCGTGCACCTTGACGGCGAACCGCGCAATCTGGAGGAACAAGCCCTGCGCCTAGTCGGGCCGGACATCTACGAGGCACTCATTCGCGGCTACACAGAAAAACAGTGGGGTCGCCCCTGCCGCGAGCTACCCGCATTCATCATCAACCGCCTGCCCCTGCGCATGATTTACGACAACAACTACTTCAACGATGCCTATCAGGGCATCCCAATCGGCGGCTACAATCGCTTGATCGAGCCGCTCCTTGACGGCATTGAAGTGCGCCTAGAAACGGACTATCTGGCGCACAAAGCCGCGCTGGACGCGCTGGCAGACAAAGTGGTCTATACCGGCACAACAGACGCGTATTTCGACTACGTCCACGGTGCGCTTGAGTACCGCTCCCTGCGTTTTGCGCACGAGACGCTGGACGTGCCCAACGCCCAAGGCGTTGCCGTGGTCAACTACACCGACAGCAGCCCGGCCTACACGCGGGTGATTGAGCACAAGCACTTTGAAATCACCAACGCAGACCTGCTCGCCGCGCCCAAAACGGTGCTCACGCGGGAATACCCCGCCAGCTGGTCGCCCGGCCTTGAGCCCTACTATCCCGTCAACAACGCGGAAAATCAGGCACTATTGCAAAAATATCTGGCACTGCAGGCACAGGAAACGCGCGTGATTTTCGGCGGCCGCCTGGCGGAGTACAAGTACTACGACATGGACAAGGTCATCGCCTCCGCCCTAGCGGCGGTAGAAAAAGAATTCGGCGCGTGACAAGAAACACCTAACTAATCGCTGATTTGTTGCATTTGTAGGGGCGTTCTGCGCTCGCCCGCTGGAAATGCAGTGTTTGCGGGGAACAGCGGGCGGCAGGTTGCCGCCCCTACAGGCGAAAATAAAACCGTGCTTGCCAAAATCCAAAATTCTAAAAGGAGTGTCCTATTCAGCTACAAAAGATTCTGTTTCCCAATCCGGCGATTTGCTCTGAAGAATCGCTGTATTTTCGCTCGCCCAACGCGCAGAGCGAGCACATTGCCCAGCAGCGTGCGCTGGTGATTCCCGCCGGGCAGACGCTGTCGTTCGCCACGTATTTCAACAGCTTTTCGTTGGGCAAGTGGCGCAAGTATTCCACGCTGAGCGCACTGCGTCTGCGGGTGGTGACGCAAGGCGATTTTGTGCTGGGTGTGCACCATGTGCGCCAAGAGGGCGAAGACCTGCGCGACGCTTTGCTGAGCACCCACGCCGCCGCCAGCGCTGTCCCCGTCCCGCACGACTTCCCGCTCCCGCTGGACGCGGACGACGGGCTGCTGTATTTTACCGTCACCGCCGCCGAAGAAGATGTGCTGTTCTTCACGGGTGAATACTACACCCCGCAAGCGGCCACGCAGAACGTGACGCTGGCGGTGAACATCTGTACTTATCGCCGCGAGACGTTTGTGGCGCACAATATCCATTTGCTCATTGAAGAGCTACTGGACAACGACAACGCGCCGCTCCACGGGCACTTGCAGATTTTCATTGCCGATAACGGCCAATCCGTGGACGAGACGAGCATCGCCCATGCGGCGGTACACGTGTTCCCCAACCGCAATCTGGGCGGGGCAGGCGGCTTTGGGCGCGGGATGCTCGAGATACTCGACCAGCGCGAAACACTGGGCATTACGCACATTTTGATGATGGACGATGACGTGGTGCTTGACCCGCAGGTACTGGTGCGCACGTACTGTTTTTTGTGCTATCTTAAGCCCGAATATGCCCACGCCTTTTTGGGCGGCGCGATGCTCTCGCTCCAAGAGCGTTTCACGCAAGTGGAGGCGGCGGACTATTATGACGAAGTGCGCCACCACCCCATCAAACCGCGCTACGATTTGCGGGAGCTGACGCATGTGCTGGATAACGAGCGCGAAGAGCCGATCAACTACTTCAGCTGGTGGTATTGCTGTATGCCCGCGGGGGTGCTCCGCGCGGACAACCTGCCCCTGCCGATTTTCATCAAGCGTGACGACATTGAATATGGCCTGCGCAACGGGACGCAGTTCATCACCATCAACGGCATTGGCGTTTGGCACGAGGAGTTTGCGCTCAAGCGCTCCTCGTTTTTGGAGTACTACTACCTGCGCAACATGTGCATTCTCAACGCGCTGCACAGACCAAAGTTTGGCACGGCGGCGCTGCTGTATTTTTTGCTGCGGGCGCTCCTGCGCTCTCTGGCGGAATTCCGCTACGCCGAGGCGCAGCTCAAGCTGGCCGCCGTGGAGGATTTTTGCAAGGGTGTCGATTGGCTCATGGCGCAAGATGCCGAGAAGCTCCATAGCGCCGTCATGGCCGCCGCCTACGCCAAAGTACCACTGGCGGAAGAGGAAATCCGCTATATCCGCGCGCGCGTGCTGACCGACGACGAAGAGGAAAGCACCGCCGGGCGCGTGGGACGCACGCTCCTACTCAACGGCTGGTTTCTGCTCGCCAAACGGCAGATTGTGGTCGTCCCCGCTGTGAAACCCGCGCGGCGGCTGTTCTTCCGCGCCAAATACGTGGTCAACTACGAAGAGACCACGCAGACGGCCTTTGCCACCAAACGCCGCCTGTTTTCGCTCTTGCGCGTGCTGGCTCGCTTGGGCGCGTTTTGCCTGCACTCCCTGCCTCGCGCGGCACGCGTGGCGCAGGAATACCGAAGCCGCGCCGCCGAACTGACCAGCCGCGCCTATTGGGAGCAACATCTCTACCAGCCGGGCGAAGCGGACGACAGCAATAAAAAGCCGCTGACCTACGGGTTCTATCAACAATGAGGCGGATGCAATGAACAATGAACAATTGACAATTGTCTGCCCTTTGTTATACTATTCCGTACTAGGAATCCTTCCGTAGGGGCAACCCTTGTGGTTGCCCCGATAAGGTGCTTTGCATAGAGGGCGACCACAAGGGTCGCCCCTACACCTGTCGCGATGGGCAACAATTTTTATTGCGGATTAGTATTAAAACATTTCTGCCAACGCAACACCCAGCAGTCGCCCGGAATACGCGACCTCGTCGAGCGTGTTGGAATCCGTGCCAATCTCAATGAGCAGGTTGTTCTTGCCCTGATTCATGTTGTATTTTCTCTGGCAGAAAAAGATGGGACGCGCCAGACCCGGGAAACGATCCGCCAGCGTTTTTTGCAGATGCACCGCAAAGGTCAGGTTGCCCTGCCAGTTGGCAAAATCGGTGATTTTCCCCTCCTGCGCCCCGGTGACGAGCATGATTTGCGCGGCTTTTTTGCCCTGAATGGTGGTCACGGGCTTGGTGCGCGTGGACGCGCCGCGCATGGCATCGCGGTGGATATCCAGCACGATCTGAATCTCTGGGTGTTCCTTGAGGTGCTTTGCCACCGTGACGGCCGAACGGCCATACGCGCCGTTGTAGCTGGTGTCGTGGATGGTGGTGTCGTGGATGACGGTGTAGCCCGCCGCCGTGAGCTGCGCGGCGATTTCATCGCCCACGCGCACCATGTTTTGCGCCGGATCGTTGGAGCGGCCGGTCTCCTCGGTGGTGTAGTAGTCCCGCTCAAAGAGCGCGAAGGCCTCGGTGGTGTGGGTATGGAACAACAGCACGGCGGGTTTGCTTTTGTCCTGCACTTTGATGTCGACTTTTTTCTTCAGCTCTTTTTTGATGTCGACACTTTTGGTTTCCGTGGTGTTTTTCACGCGAACGGAGTCGTAGGTATTCGTTGCGCCAGATTTCGCGTAGTCCGCGCTGATGACCGCGCCCAGCTTGGGCGCTTTGGCGTTGGCCTGCGCTTTGGCGGCGAGCGCGGCGATGTCGGGCGGGGTGGCGGTGAGGTCTTTGGCTTTCGCCCCCACGGACTGCGTGGCCGCTTCCGGGGCATCGGCGGCTTTGGGCGTGGTGAGCGCTTTGCTGACGACCGGCGCGGTGGGCGCGGGAGCGGTCGGCACTTCGCTCGGCACGGCGGCGGGGATTTCGGCATCCGCGTCATCGTCCGGGTGGGGCGTGCGCTCATCCAGAAACAGCTGCACCGCCGCCTCGGGCACAGCCAGTCCAGCCCCCAACCGTACGGCGAACGCGCGTCCCTGCCCCCACGCGAGCAGTAACGCCGGAATCAGCAGCACGGCCAGCGCACTGCGCTGCATGGATTTTTTTTGACTGCGCATAAAAAGAGCCTCCGAGCCTTCTGGACGCTAGATTTTGGCCGTCTAAGACCGAAAACCCAAAGTCCTGCTTGTGCAATATATTACACAAACACCGGAGGTATACCATTGCAGAAGGGAGTAGTCAGAAGGCAGAGGGCAGAAATGTGCTTAAGAATCTGTCTTCTGTCCTCTGACTTCTGCCCTCTGAGCGCCAGCTGCCACGCTGCGCAAAATGTCGATGCCCTTGACGATGTTCTCGTCACTGGGAGTGGAGAAGTTCAGGCGGATGCAGTCGGTCGTCCCATTGGGGTCGGTCAGGAACGCTGAGCCGGGCACGACGGCCACGCCGTGGTCGGTGCAGGTTTTGCAGAAGCGCAGCATCTTGTCCGTCGCCGCGCGTGCGCCGAGCGTCTGGGCATAGCCGAGCGTGCCCCAGACGAACAGACCGCCCTCTGGACGCACAAAGTGGAAGTGATCGGCCAGCTTTTCGTCCAGCAGGTCGCACATCAGGTTCAACTTGCGGCGATAGATGCCCTGAATTTTGGCGATGTGCGCGGGGACATCATAGCCCGTGAGCCACTGGTAGACAATCATTTGCGTGAGCATGGAGGTGTGCACGTCGCCCGTCTGCTTGCCCACGGTCATCTTCGCCAGAATCTCCGGCGGCCCCACGCAGAAGCCCGCCCGCAGACCGGGCGAGAGAATTTTGCTGAACGAGCCGGCATAAATCACGCGTCCATCAGTGTCGAGCGTCTTGATGGCAGGAAGCGCTTCGCCCACCACCCGCAGGTCGCCATAGGGGTTGTCCTCTAGGATGATTAGGTCGTATTGCTGCGCCAGCGCGTAGACGGCGCGGCGTTTTTCGGCGGACATGGTCGCGCCCGTGGGGTTCTGGAAGTTGGGGATGGTGTAGAGGAATCGCACGTTTTTCTCGCGCTTGAGGGCGTCCTCTAGGGCGGCGATGTTCAGGCCGTCCGCCTCAATGGGGATGCCCACCAAGTTTGCGTTATAGGCGCGGAAGCTGTTGAGACTGCCGATGAACGAGGGATTTTCGCACAGAACCGTGTCGCCCTCGTCGCAGAGCACCTTGCAGACCAAATCCATGACCTGCTGCGCCCCGCTGGTGATGATCAGGCTGTCGCGCTCGTTCCCCACGCCATACCTGCCGACCCAGCCGCGCACTGCCGCAATGAGCGGCTCGTAGCCCTCTGTAACGCCGTATTGCAGGGCGTTGATGGGCTGTTCGGCGAGAATCTGCGCGGTGATCTGGCGGATCTCGTCCACAGGGAAGGCCTCCGCCGCAGGGTTGCCCGCCGCGAAGCTGATGAGCCCCGGCACAGAGGCCGCCTTGAGGATCTCGCGAATCGCCGAGGGCTTGAGCGCGGAAATTTTGTTGGAAAAACGGTACTGCATACCTGCTCCTAAAAAAGTTGTTGTGCTTAGAAATACCTAGGCACTTGACATTTATGCTGTGTCTGTGTATAATATAGATGGTGGTGGCACTGTCGACAACGGCTGTTGCCTCCAACGTTCGAGAACTAAAGAATTAGTCGCCGATCTGTGGTAGGAGGGCGACTACTTCTTTTTGTTTGCGTTGCTAACGATGAGCATGTAGCCGGTTGCACAGACTAGGAACAGTGCCATGGCAATGATTTCGTTCATACGCATCACCTCCTTCACAGGAGGCAAAAAGCCAGCCGCTGCCGCTTGGCAGTACCACCGCTGTAGATTATAGCAGGTTGCGCGAAAATTGTCAATCGTGCATAACAATCGGCAACGGTTTCAACTTCCCATAAACATCCGCATTTTGGAACAGGAAATTTTGGCTGTCTCGTAAAGATGCTTCGGCAACCGACAGTTGTTGACTGGCCGTATCAGCGAGCGAATCCATGCTTTCACCTAAAGCACGCAATTCCCGCGCAATATTTCCCGTAACCGCCGCCAGCATTTGTGCTTGCTTTGCTTGGTTTTGAATCACCGCCGCCATGAGCCGCTTCATCTCGTTGGCATCCACGCGCGCGAGCGCATATTTGATGTCATAGTCGTCAGAGGACGTGGAGAGAAAGTCGTAGAGATAAAACACCGCTTCTGGGTACTGATAAGGCTTCGGGAGAATGCGGGTTGAGCTGTAGAGCGTTTCAAGCTGTTCTTGCGCTTGTTTTAGCCCCGTTGTGAGCGTCTGCACATTCGCATCACGAACAGCAAGCCATTCTTGCTGAAATGCGGCTTGCTTTGTGTCCTGTTCGTGTGCTTGCAATTCATACGCACTTTGCGCGATCTGATATTCGTGCATGGCCTGCTCATATTCTTGCACAGCCCTGTCATAGTCACGGCATTGTTGTGCATATCGCTCAGCCGCTTCCCGATTGATACGTTCAAATCTTTCCGTTACCCATTGATTGTGCTGCTCCTGATGAATTTTGTCGGGCTTACATCTCGCCTGACCCATCAACTTACTAAAAAGTGAATCAGAAAGATGCTCAAGTGGAGCATTCTCAATATAGTAATCTTCTGCAGAATATCCTCTGGGTGCACTAAACAAATCTGCTAAGTCTAAAATGCAAATTGTATCCTCAACTATCATCTCATCCAGAGTAGATAACTTGTGAACTTCGGGTGTTGGATATCTTACACGAAACCCAAACGAGCCGTTGAAATGATTATCGATAAACGATATATTGGGGTAAAAGCGAAAAGTGCCATCGCAAAGAGCCTTACTATTATGAGGAAAATAAAGCCGCCCAGGTTTTTGTTGTTCTGGCTTTTGGGGCGGATTTGTTGGCGCTTGTGGCATAATCGGAGGCGCAAGAGTTGCCCGCGGTAACGCAGGGCAATAGCTCTGGCTCTGTAGATTCAATTCGTTTTGCGTTTGCAAAATGGTCAATTCCAAACCAGCGGCGGTTTCCAGAAACCGAACTTCTTCATCATGTTTTTGCACGCAAATCACTCCTATAAATAAGTATCCCATAGCTACTTTTGGTAAGCCAGCGACCATCGTGTTAGAGTATAGCACGCCACGCGAAAAAAGTCAATCGCGGATGCGAAGACACGGAAATCAATTTTCAGATTGCCAGAGGAAAACTGATGATTTTGGGGATCTGTAGGGGCGAGCTTTGCCTGTGCCCTGCGGGTGCTCGCCCGCTGTCTAACCCACTGTCTAAATATACGCGTTTCCTTAAAAACAGCGGGCGAGCGCAGCTCGCCCCTACACAAAATTGATTTCCCTGATGCGAAGAAATTTTCTATTGACAACCGTCCTCTCGTATGGTATAATATAGTTAAATCCGGGTGTGGCGCAGTTGGTAGCGCGCTTGACTGGGGGTCAAGAGGCCGTGAGTTCAAGTCTCGCCACTCGGACCAAAGTCGAAAAGGTAGGGTTCTACCTTTTCGATTTTATTTTTCCTAATTCTTGTTAAGGAGTATCTATGCATATACCAAGTGAGCGTATTTATCATGAAATGAAATCAGAGGAGGCTTCTCTTTGGTATGTACCTGCCAATAATTTTTTTATATAAGCCCACGAGTCAAAAAGGGCGAGAAGATACGTGAATTAACCGATGTTTTTTCATTTTATCAATATGGGAGTTTTCTTATCGAAGCCAAAGATTTATCAGTTCTCAATGCGGGATACCATCGTGACCAAGTACGCCGCACGGCCGGAGTGCAAAAGCAAGTAAAAAAAGCCATTGCGCAACTAATCGGTGCATCAAAAGCTTTAAAAAATAACAATGCGATTTTTGACGCCAATGGCAAAGAAATTATTGTCGATAGAAAAGAACCTCCTCACTGCATCATTTTAATTACTGAACTTATGCATTATGGCGATTGGAAAGAAATCGAAATTCAATTATTTGAAGCTATGCAGGAAACGGGTGCATTCTTTCACTTATTAGATTTGCGCGAGTTTATTGCTTTACTAAAAGGCAGTTCGGGCAAAGTGGAGCTACTGGATTATAACCTTATGGAACGGTGCAAAATATTTGTGGATAAGCAAAGTGTTTTTATCCGTAGCCAACCGCCATCAAAGCAATCACTATGAAATATAACTTTGTTCCTGCCAGTGTTTTTGGTACCAAATACAACTTTCGAATTACCTGTAACCATTAATTTGACTGCATTTTCTCGGGTATGATGTTACCACCACGCCGACTACACTGGCGGTGAGCAATTCGTGCACTGCCGTAGTACCGTTTTCAACGCGGCTAACCTGAAGTTCAAATTGTTTCTTTGCTGTCGAACGCAGATTTTTTTGAAGGCGATGCTCTGTAGTCTGCGCGACCAATGATGCTTATTTATGTTGGATTGAAACTTATTGCCTACCCTTCAACCATCATGCCCCCTGCGTTTCGTGCGCCTGCAATGCCGCGCGGACGCGTTCCTGCCAATGAGCATCTGTGAACACTTCGGCGATGTCCGCCGCAGAAAACGCCGCGCCCTGCGCGATTTCGTCCAGCACCGCTTGGGCGATCAGTCCCTCGCGCTGCCGCGCGTCTTGTGCGGCAGCGTCTAGGTCAAAGCCCAACGTGTCGCGGATGCCGCGCATAATTTCGTGCTCTGCGCCCAGCAAGCGTTGTGCACGCAGCAGACAGTCAATGCCCTCCTCCATGCCGCGCAGGGAGCGGGCTTCTCTCTGGGCGGTGGTGCGCAGAACCACCCCGCAGGCGGCGGTGGCGTGCGTGATGCGGTCGATGAGGATCAGCGCGCCCAGCGCCTTATGCGCCGAAAAAACATCCAGCACTGCGGGCTGCATGAGCGTCAGGGCGCACAGGGCAATCTCATTTTTGCGCAGTGTGTCGGCGGCCTCAAAAGCGCCGCTGTGCACGTTGACTTTGTGGTGGATCTGGCGCACCACGGCGGGCAGAAGTTTGGTGCCCAGCTTGAGCCAATATTCCTTGCCCACGGCCAACCGCGCGTCGTCCATCCACAGCAGTTGCGCCGTGAGGGCGTCGGCGACTTGCAGCAGAGCCCCTTGTGCCAGCACACTGCCACGAGACACATCCACTTCGCGGTCGAGCTGCACGGTGACCGCTTGCCCAGCGGCGGCACGGGGACTGTCCTGATCCCCCACGAGAATGCGCTTGACCACGGTCGTTTCGCCGCCGGGCAGGGCGGTGACGGTGTCGCCCACGGCAATGCTACCCGACTCCACCTGCCCCTGAAAGCCGCGAAAGCTGTGGTTTGGTCGGCACACACGTTGGACGGGCAGGGTGAACCCCAGCTCTTCCTGCGCGGCAATGTCTACTGTTTCTAGATGCGCCAGTAGCGTTGTGCCCGTGTACCAAGGCATATGCGCCGAGCCTTTGGTGACGTTGTCGCCCTCCGTGGCGGAGACCGGGATGCTCACCACATGCGCCAACTTTAGCTCGTTTTGTAGCGCAAAAATATCCTCTTGAATCTCGCCGAAAACCACCTGACGGAAGTCCACCAAGTCCATTTTATTCACGGCAAACACAAAGTGCCGGATGCCCATGAGGGCGCAGATGCGGGCATGGCGGCGGGTTTGCGCCAGCACCCCCTGTGACGCGTCCACCAGAATAATCGCCAGATCCGCAAAGGACGCGCCCACGGCCATGTTGCGGGTGTATTCCTCGTGCCCGGGGGTGTCGGCGACGATGAAGCTACGGCGTTCTGTGGTGAAGTAGCGATACGCCACATCGATGGTGATGCCCTGCTCCCGCTCGGCCATGAGACCGTCGAGCAGCAGGGAATAATCAATCGCCCCGCCCCGACTGCCCACGCGGCTGTCGAGCACCAGTGCCTGTTCTTGGTCGGCGTAGAGCAGTTTCGCATCGTACAAAATATGCCCAATCAGCGTAGACTTGCCGTCGTCCACACTGCCGCAGGTGATGAATTTCAGTAACCCAACATCGTACTTTTGCATAAATCCAGCCCCAGAGAATTGTTCATTGTCCATTGTTAATTGTAAATTGCTAAAAGTAGCCTTCCCGCTTGCGGCGTTCCATGCTGCCCTCGGCCTCTTTGTCAATGACGCGGGTGGTGCGCTCGCTGGTGACGGCGGCGAGGGTCTCGGCAATCACCGCATCTAGCGTGTCCGCGTCCGATGCGTACCCTCCCGTCAGCGGATAACACCCCAGCGTGCGGAAGCGCACTTTTTTGTGCTCTATTTCCTCGCCCGGCCGGAGCTTCAGTCGCTCGTCGTCCACCAGTATGATGTTCCCCTCGCGCTCCACCACAGGCCGCACGGCCGCAAAATACAGCGGCACAATGTCGATGTTCTCCCGCTGAATGTACTGCCAGATGTCCTTCTCCGTCCAGTTGGAGAGGGGGAACACGCGGATGCTCTCGCCCTTATGCAGGCGCGTGTTGTAGAGTTTCCAAAGTTCTGGGCGTTGATTTTTCGGATCCCAGGCGTGCTGTGCGTTGCGGAAAGAGAAAATGCGCTCCTTGGCGCGGGACTTTTCCTCGTCCCGCCGTCCGCCGCCGAACGCCGCCGTAAAGCCGTACTGGGTCAGTGCAGCCTTGAGCGCTTGGGTTTTGAGAATGTCCGTGTACGCCGCGCCGTGGTCAAAGGGATTGATGCCCTGGGCGATGGCCTCCTCGTTGCGGTAGACCAGCAGTTCAATGCCGTGCGTTTTGGACACGCGGTCACGAAAAGCGATCATTTCGCGGAACTTCCAGCTGGTGTCAATGTGCAAAAACGGAAACGGCGGCTTCTCCGGGTAGAAGGCTTTCAGTGCCAAATGCAACATCACGGAGCTGTCCTTGCCGATGGAATAGAGCATCACCGGGCGTTCGCACTCGGCGGCCACCTCGCGGATGATGTAAATCGCCTCGGCTTCCAGTTCGTCCAAATGCGTCACTGTTTGCTCCTTTCATCGCAATGTACAATTTGTCGCGCAACTGGTTGTGTGGCGTAATTGTTCATTGTTCTTTGTAAATTGTTCATTGATTCAGTAGTGGTTTGCTTCTCGGCTATCCACGGGGATTGTGATTTCTGTTCCGTCGGGCTTTTGGATTGTCCAGAGTAGCCGCGTGCCCTCGCGCCGGACGCGCAATGTTCCGCCCAGCCCACCCATGTCCGCGCCCAGATACAGGGCAATCGCGCTGACGGGGCATTCTTTTAGGCAGGAGGCGCAGCCCCAGCAGTTCTCGGGGTGTGCCATAAAAGCCTTGCCCTGCGCGTCCAGCGCCAACAAACTGCCCGGACAGATTTCTGTGCACGCCCCGCAGCCGATGCACAGCGCCCGCGTGAACCTAATGCTCATAGCGCACCCCCGCCTCCACCAAATCCCGCAGGATGATCTGCACTTTTCCGTCCACCAGCTTTGAGTTAACAAAGCATTCCCACGCCGCGCTTTTTTCGGGGTAGTCCGTCCGCTCGGCGAAGCTATGCCAGCGGGTTTCCTGCCGCGCGTTTAAGTGCGCAATGAGCGAACGACACAGCACCAGCCGCTCCTGTAGCTCACAAATATACACTAGCTCCTGCATGGACGTGGCCGCAAGATTTTTAGCGCGTAGGGTCAGCGCGTGAATTTTCTCGGCGGCCGTGGCCAGACTCTCCGCCGAAAAACGGTAGCTCGTCTGGATGCCCCCGGCGTATTCGTCCATGATGCCCTGCATCTCGGCTTCCAGCGCGTCGGTGCTCTCTTCGCTTTGCTGGCGCAAGTAGGCTTCCAGCGTGCGCTGTTTTTCTGTCACATCCAGCGCGATTGTGGGCGGCGGGTCGTCCATGTATTTCAGCGCGGCGGCGGCGGCGATTTCGCCCTCCACCAACGCGCCTGTGACGTACTTTTGCGGGCAGCCCCCCGCCACGTCCCCCGCCGCAAACAAGCCGCGGATGGTGGTTTCTCTGTCGGTGGAGACCCAATAGCCGCTGGCCGTGTGCCCGCCAACAATGTACGGCTCTGTGCCCGCAATCTCCACGTTGCGCACGCTGGGTGTCTGGCCGCTCTCCAGCCATTTGAGGGTCTGGCTGGGCGCCATGTTCAGGTACGCCCGCTGCAAATCCACGTCCTGCTCTGGCGTGATGCCCACGGTTTTTAGCACGCACGGGCCGCGCCCGGCTCGATTTTCCGTCACTGTGCCGTGCACGCGCCCGCTGGTGGTGATGCCGTATTTTGCCTCGTAGTTCTCGCCCAGCGCGTTGACCTGCCGCGCACCCACGCCTTGCGCCAGCGTGCCCGTGGGGGCGATTGTGTCCCGGCAGCGCAGGGCGATGAAGCGCATCTCCAGCGTGGTCATTTCCGCGCCGGCGCGTATGCCCATGGCGTAGCCCGCGCCCGTGTTGAAAGGCGGATACCACATTTTGTGGCGAGAAAAACCGGGATGGTTGGGTCTGTATAGCCCTGCCGCGCCGCCCGTGGCGCAGAGCACCGCTTTGGCCCAAAGTATGTAGAGTACCCGCTCGCGCACGTCTAGCGCGATTGCGCCCAAAATGCGGTTCTCGTGCATAATGTAGTCCAGCACGTTGACATGGTTTTTCACTGTGACGCGCGGTTCTTTCTCCACGGCGGCGGCCAGCAGGGGCTTGATGTTCTCGCCGTTGATCTTAAGGTTGCGTGCGCCGCGGGTGGCGAAGCTACCGTCCGCGTTCTTGAGGATGGTCAGCCCCAGCGCTTCCAGCCGCGCCGTGGCGGCGTTCAGCCCCTCGGCCATGGTCAGCAGCAGATCGGCGCGGGCGATGCCTTCCGCGTCCTGCTGCGCGTAGTCCACGTAGTCCTGCGGCGTGCGCCCGGGGGCAATATACGCGTTGAGGGCGTTGACCCCGGCGGCCAGACAGCCGCTGCGCTTGATGTGCGCTTTCTCCACGATCAGCACGGAATGCGCCGTATCCGCACGACAAAAAGACAGCGCGGCCGCACACCCGGCAGTGCCGCCGCCGAGAATCAGAAAATCTGTGTGCAGGGTTTGCACGCTCAGTTTAGTGGACATGTTGCTCTCTTTTTGCTTGCAATACATATGTATTTGATAAGTTTTATTATTCTATCACATTCACGCGCCGCCGTCAAGTGCTTTGGCGGGGATTGACAAAAGTTTTCCTTTGTGTTACCATAAATCAAGCTTCTGCATGGAGGGAGAAATTGTGCCCGCGCTGAGTATCTTGATCAAGCCCGCGTCGGCGGCCTGCAACTTGCGCTGCCGCTATTGCTTCTATCGCAGGCCGGCGCAGGCGTTCATGTCCGACGCCATACTGGCCTTAATGGTGAAAAACGCCCTGCGCTCTGCCGAGGGAGGGTGCACGTTTGCCTTTCAGGGCGGCGAGCCCACGTTGGTGGGGCTGGATTTCTATGCGCGTTTGCTGGCGCTGCAAGCGCAGTATAACGTCCATCAGCTCACCATCGAAAACACGCTGCAAACCAACGGCGTTCTGCTGGACGACGCTTGGTGCGCGTTCTTGGCAAAGCACAACTTTCTGGTCGGGCTGTCGCTGGACGGCCCGCGCAAAATCCACGAGGCGAATCGCTGCGATGCCGAGGGCAACGGTTCGTTCAACGCGGTGATGCAAGCCGCGGGGCGACTCAAACGGCACGGCGTGGCGTTCAATATTCTCAGCGTAATCACAGCGCAGTCGGCACGGCAACCCGATGCCCTGTACGCGTTCTATCAAAAAAAGGGCTACAGCTTCGTGCAGCTCATCCCCTGCCTCGCGCAGGGTACGGGCGAGCATAACCTACAGTCCGGGCAGTACGGCGACTTTCTATGCCGCCTGTTTGACCTGTGGTACAGCGACTTTGTGCGGGGCGCGGGGCTAGACATTCGCTTTTTCTCCAACCTAGTGCAGATGGCGGCGGGCTATGCGCCCGAAGCCTGTGGCATGTGTGGCCGTTGCACGCCCTACCCCGTGGTGGAGGCCGACGGGCGCGTGTATCCCTGCGACTTCTATGTGGTGGACGGCTGGCGTTTGGGCACGGTGGCGCAGGACTTCAGGGCGCTGCTACAAAGTGAAACAGCCCAGCGTTTTGCCGCCGTCTCACGCACAGTCCATGCAGACTGTGCCGCGTGTCCCCATGCGTTTTTGTGTCGGGGCGGCTGCCGCCGTTGGCGTGAGCCGTTTGTGGACGGACAAGCCGGACGCAACGTTTTGTGCGCCGATTACAAACAGTTTTTTGCCCACTGCGCACCGCGCATCGAGCTGTTGGCGCAGCAAATCTTTCGGGCGTAAGGAGCGCGGGGACGACCACATCATGGGCTTTTTGGGATTTATTCACGCAAAGAACTTGCATTGTTCACGCGCTGGATGGTACAATATAAGCTTGAGCGAGAGAAAACAGAGGGGCGTGCATCGTGCATAGAGACAGAAAAATCCGGCTGGCCGTGTTGGTCAGCGTGGTGGTGCTCTTGGGTGCGGCCGTGTTTGTGTACCAAAAAATGGATAACGCCCGCGTCGATCCGCCGCCCTCTTTGCCCGCGGCACTCACGGCGCAACAGATGCCCGCGGATGACGAGACCACTGCGCCAGAGACGATTACGGCCAATCCCGGCGTGACCCCGTCCGCCACTAAACCCTTAACGCCCTCTGAACTGGCCACGGCGGCCGAACCCACCTTGCCCATTGGAGGTCGCAAGTGGCGCATTGGCATCTCTGCCGGGCACGGCGGACGCACGGGGGCGCACATCGGGTCAGATCCCAACACCGGGATTTGGGAAGACGACCTGAATCTGGACGTGGCGTTGGCCGTCAACGAGGCGTTTCAAGCGCGGGGCTTTGAGACGCTGATGAACCGCACCACCGATGTCTGGATCAAAAAAGACCCCAAAATCGCGATGTTCCGCGCGTTCAACCCGGACGTTCTGCTGGAATTTCACTTTAACACCTACGAGGGCGTGGAAAATCCCACGGGGTTGGAGGTCTATTACTACACCGAACGCCCCGGGCAAAAAGAAATGGCCGAGCTGTTGGCGGCGCGTGCGGGCGCGGCACTGGGCGGAAAATTCAAGGCCGTGGGCGATGCGGAAGATCCGTTTTATGTCTGCACCCGCTTCACCATCGGCCTGCTGGTGGAGTGCGCCTATATGGATCAAAAAAGCGACCTGCAAAGGCTGGACACCGCCGCCGAACGCCAAGCCTTCGCCAACGCCTGCGTGGATGCCGTGGCGGAATACTTGAACAGCTTGTAGCTGTTCAGAAGGCAGAGGGCAGAATTTCGGTTATGATTCTGTCGTCTCTCCTCAAATATGTGTAGGGGACGCCGCCCTCGGCGTCCCGTTTTTTACCGGTTTTTTCTATTTAGCGGGACGCCCAAGGGAGGCGTCCCCTACAGAAAGCAGAGGACAGAGGGCACATCTGCCCTCTGTCCTCTGACTTCTGTCTTCTGTTTACTTGTACTTCGGCCGCGCCGTGTAGTGCGTGTGGAGTAGCTCGTGCGCCTTGTGGCTGCCGGGCTCGCCCAGATATTCGGCGTACAGCTGCTTGATGGCCGGATTCTCATGGCTCTTGCGCACGGCACTGGCGGCGTCCGCTTCATAGAGCGCTTTGGCGCGTGCGCCACGCAGATCCACAAAGTTGCGCACCACGGCGTGCTGCACGGGCTGACCGCCGCCGTTCACACAGCCGCCGGGGCAGGCCATGATTTCGATGAAGTGGTACTTGCTCGTACCCGCCGCGATTTCCTCAAGCACTTTGCGGGCGTTCTGCAGGCCGCTGGCGGCGCAGACGTTCACCGTCAGGTCACCCACTTGGTAGCTGGCCTCTTTGATGCCTTTCGTGCCGCGCACTTCCGTGAAGTCCAGACTGCGCAACTCCTCGCCCGTCAGCGTTTCTACCGCCGTGCGCAGGGCCGCTTCCATCACGCCGCCCGTCGCGCCAAAGATGACACCCGCGCCCGACGCTTCGCCCAGCGGGTTGTCGAATTCTTCATCCGCCAAGTGCTTAAAGTAGATGCCCGCGCTGTCGATCATCCGCGCCAGCTCACGCGTGGTGATGGCAATGTCCACGTCCGGGTAGCCCGTGGCATTTTGGCCGTCGCGCTTATTCTCAAACTTCTTGGCGGTGCAGGGCATCACGCCCACGCAGACGATTTTCGCCGGGTCAATGCCGTTCTTTTCGGCGTACCAGCTCTTGATGACCGCGCCGAACATCTGTTGCGGCGATTTGCAACTGGACAGGTGCGGGATGAGCTGCGGGAAGTAGTGCTCGCAGTACTTCACCCAGCCGGGGGAGCAGGAGGTGATCATGGGTAGCACGCCGCCGTTTGTGACGCGCTCGATGAGCTCGTTGGCCTCCTCCATGATGGTCAGGTCGGCGGCAAAGTCGGTGTCGAACACTTTGTCGAAGCCCAAACGGCGCAGGGCGGCGACCATTTTGCCCTGTACATTCGTGCCCAGCTTCAGCCCGAACGCCTCGCCCAGCGTGGCGCGGATGGACGGCGCGGTGTGCACGATGACGTATTTTTCCGGGTCGTTGATGGCGGCCAGCACTTTGTCTGTGTCGTCCTTTTCGCTCAGCGCACCCGTGGGGCAGTTGACGATGCACTGGCCACAGCTGACGCAGGAGACATCGGCCAAGTCTTTCTCAAACGCAGAGCCGATATGGGTATTGAAGCCGCGGGCGTTCGCGCCGATGACGGCGCAATCCTGTTGCTGGCAGGCGGCCACGCAACGGCGGCAGAGGATGCAGCGGTTGTTGTCGCGTACCATGTGGGCGGCAGAGTCGTCGAAGTCGTAGCGCGGATTTTCGCCCGCAAAGTGCGCCTCGTCGTCCACGCCGAACTCTTTGCACAGCGCCTGCAACTCGCAGTTGCCCGAACGCACGCACGAGAGGCAACGGCGGTCGTGGGTCGAGAGGATGAGCTCCAGCGTGAGCTTGCGGCTCTTGCGCACTTTTTCGGTGTTGGTGAACACCTCCATGCCCTCCGTCACGGGGAACACGCAGGCGGTGACCAGCGAACGCGCACCCTTGACCTCCACCATGCAGATGCGGCACGCGCCGATTTCGTTGATCTCCTTGAGGTAGCACAGGGTGGGGATTTCGATGCCGATGGTGCGCGCGGCCTCTAGGATGGTCGATCCCGCCGGCACGCTCGCGGCCATGTTATTGATTTTGATATTGACAGTTTCCATAACAACTCCCGTTTATTCAATTAACAATTTACAATTGACAATTAACAATTGTGGATTCTTCGCCTCAGGCGAGAATTGTTCATTGTTCATTGTTAATTGTTCATTGCGTAGCCCTAGCCTTTGTAGACTGCGTGGACTTTTTTGCAGGCCGTTTCGCACGCGCCGCACTTGATGCACTTGAGGGGATCGATGACGTGCACCTCTTTGACCTTGCCGCTGATGGCGTTCACCGGGCAGGCGCGGGCGCACAGGGTGCAGCCGATGCACTTGTCGGGGTCGATTTTGTAGGTGAGCATGGACTTGCACACACCCGCCGGACATCTGTGCTCGGTGACGTGGGCAATGTATTCGTCGCGGAAGAAGCGCAGCGTGGCCAGCACGGGGTTCGGCGCGGTCTGCCCCAAGCCGCACAGGCTGTTCTCTTTGATGTGATACGCCAGCTCTTCCAGCTTGTCCACATCCGCTAGTGTGCCCTCGCCCGCGATGATTTTATCCAAAATTTCCAGCATCCGCTTTGTGCCGATGCGGCAGGGGGAGCACTTGCCGCAGCTCTCGTCCACGGTGAAGTCCAAGAAGAAGCGGGCGATGTCCACCATGCACTTGCTGTCGTCCATGACGATCATGCCGCCCGAGCCGATCATGCAGCCAATGGCCGAGAGGTTGTCGTAGTCGATGGCGATGTCTAGATGTTCCGCCGGGATACAGCCGCCTGAAGGGCCGCCGGTCTGCACGGCCTTGAACTTGTGACCGCCCGGGATGCCGCCGCCGATGACCTCAATCACCTCGCGTAGCGTCGTGCCCATGGGGATTTCGACTAAGCCCGTGTTGGTGATGTTGCCACCCAGCGCGAAAACCTTGCTGCCCTTGGATTTTTCCGTGCCCATGGCGGCGAAGGGTTCTGCTCCGTGGAGGATGATTTGGGGTACGTTGGCGAAGGTTTCCACGTTGTTTTCCGTGGTGGGTTTGGCGAACAGACCCTTCACCGCCGGATACGGCGGGCGGGGACGCGGCTCGCCGCGGTTGCCCTCAATGCTGGTCATCAGCGCGGTTTCCTCGCCGCAGACGAACGCACCGGCACCCAGACGGATGAACAGCTCAAAATCAAAGCCGCTGCCCAAGATGTTTTTGCCCAGCAGTCCCAGTTCTTTGGCCGCCGCAATGGCAATCTCCAGCCGTTTGACGGCGATGGGGTATTCCGCGCGGACGTAGACGTAGCCTTCCGTTGCGCCCGTGGCATAGCCGCAGATGGCCATGGCCTCCACGATGGCGTGGGGGTCGCCTTCCAGCACGGAGCGATCCATAAATGCGCCGGGGTCGCCCTCGTCGGCGTTGCAGACCACGTATTTTTGATCCGCCGCGTTGGCCGCCGTGAAGCTCCACTTGAGCCCGGCGGGGAATCCGCCGCCGCCACGGCCACGCAAGCCAGAATCTTTCATGATTTGGATGACATCCGCCGGCTGTAGATCCAGCAAGGCGCGTGCCAGCGCTTGATAGCCGTCCCGCGCGATGTATTCGTCGATGCTCTCCGGATCAATGACGCCGCAGTTGCGCAGGGCAAGGCGGGTCTGCATCCTGTAAAAATCGGTTTCGACCAGTGGTTTTACCGCCATGGTATAGCTCCTCTTGTAGTTCTTGGTTCTTCGAGTTTTTGGTTCTCCGCGAGAGTGTAGACGCAAGATCTAGCCTCTAGTCTCTACTATCTAGCATCTAGGCCACTGCCCCCACGGTGTATTCTTCAATGACACTGCCGCCGACGAGGTGTTTTTGCACCACTTCGCGGGCTTTGTCGGGCGTCATGTTCACGTAGGTGACTTTCTCCTGCCCCGGCACGGTGATTTCGGCCAGCGGCTCGAATTGGCACATGCCGATGCAGCCAGTTTGCAGTGCCTTGACCGAATCGAGCCCTGCGGCGGCGATGGCCTCTTGGAACGCGGCGAGCACAGGCGTTGCGCCCGCGGCGATGCCACAGGTGGCCAGTCCCACAACCACGCGGGTGATGGGCTTGCCCTGCGGCGTGTTTGTCATGGTTTGGACGGCGGCGTCACGAGCCGCAGTGAGTTCTTCACGAGTCATGTTGCCCTCCTTTATGCGTTGCGGTATTTTTCGAGAATGGCGGGGATCTGCGCGGGGGTCAGCGTACCGTAGACGTCGTCGTTGATCATCATGACGGGGGCTAAGCCGCACGCGCCGATGCAACGGCACGCCTCGATGCTGAACTGACCGTCCGCTGTGCATTCGCCGCTGATGATGCCCAGCTCTTCCGTCACTTTGTCCAGAATATCCTGCGCACCCTTGACGTAGCACGCCGTGCCCAGGCAGACGCTGATGTTGTACTTGCCCTTGGGCGCGAGCGCAAACTGCGCGTAGAACGTGGACACGCCGTAGATGTGCTCGAGGGGGATGTTCATGCCCTCGGCGATGATGGCCTGCACCTCAAAGGGCAGATAGCCATAGATACCCTGCGCCTTTTGCATCACGTGCATGAGCAGGGACTTGTCGCCGTCCACGCTGGCAATAATTGCCTGTAGCTGGGCTTCCTGCTCAGGCGTGCCGGTGAAGGGCAACTTGCTGATTTTTTTGAGCATTCGGGGATTCCTCCTGTGCGTTTTGTGTTACTCCGAACATATGACGCAATTATAGCACACTTTGCCGAAAAACGCTAGTCTTGCGGCGAAGAATTTACCCTGTGTGGTATTCTTTTTTTTTGCGCACGTTTTTTTGGTGAAAACGACGAGAATGCCGATTTACCTACGATTTTGCTAGATATTCTAAATGCTAGAATATATTGTCAAAACCGTAGGGGCGACCCTTGTGGTCGCCCGTTTGTCATTGCGTCCGAACATCTGTGCTCTCTTGTCCTGACATCTGCCTTCTCACAGGCGGGCGACCATACACACAGGGCGACCACAAGGGTCGCCCCTACAATTGTTCATTGTTCATTGTCAATTGTTCATTGCAACGCAGCGCGCCGCAACACGCGCCGCCGCGCCGCCGTCTTCCCACGGGAGGAATTTTGCGCGGAAGGCCTCGAGCTGCGCGGTTGGCACGGTTTCGCCCCGCGCGGCGGCGCGGACGGCATCGATCAGTTCGTCCGGTGTCTGCGTGATGCGTCCGGGCAGCTCGTCGGGCGAAAAGTAAAAGCCGCGCACTTCGTCTTTGTACTGCGCTAAGTCGTACATATAAAACACCATCGGCCGCTCCAACAGCGCGTAGTCAAAAAACACGCTGGAGTAGTCCGTGATGAGCATGTCCGCCGCCGGGTATAGCTGTGCAATGTCCGCCTCACCCGACACATCCACCACAAAGCCGCCGTAGGCCGCAAAGTCAAACGAGTTGGCCACAAAATAGTGCGCCCGAAAAAGCACCACCCATTCATCGCCCAACGCCTCGCGCAAGAGCGAGAAGTCCAGCTGATTTTGGTAGGTGTAACCGAGCTTTGCGTCGTGTTGATCGTCGCGCCAGGTGGGGGCGTAGAGGATCACTTTTTTGTGCGGCTCGATCCCCAGTCGCGCTTTCCAGAGGGCGCTCTCGTCCGCTTTGGCACGCACGAGCCTGTCGTTGCGCGGTGCGCCGACTTCCCAGAGGATGTCGGTTTTGCCGAGTTTTTCCAGTCCAAAGGCCGTGGTGAATTTCTCGCTGACAAAGGGGGAGTAGCTCAGCAAGGCCGTGTATTGCCGCGTGTCCACGTCCCATTTTTGCGCCGTCTCGCGCACAGAATTCATGGCGTTGCCGTCCAGCCGCACATCGTGCCCTAAGGTTTTCAGCGGCGTGCCGTGCCACGTCTGGATATATTGCTGCCCACGCCGCCGCGCCAGCCAATCAAGGGCGCGACTGTTGAACACCCACACCCCCGCCTGTGCGCATACCTTATAATAAGCACGCGACTGAAAGCGCACAACCTGTGCCCGCGTCCCATCCAATTCGGCGGAGATTTTCGCCACATCCCGCGCGGACCACACGAAGGTGTAGTCCGCAAAACGCGCATCGGTGCGCATATACTCGTAAATCGCGCGGGGGTTGTCGCTGTAAAAGCGTCCCAAAAAGCTCTCGAACAAAATGATTTTGGGGTCAACGCGCGTGCCCACGCAGAAAAACACGCGATACCACAAGCGCAGCAACACGCGGCGCACGGCACGCAAAAGCGGCCGCAACCAAGGCAGCGTTTTGGCAATAGACACGGCAAACGCCTGAATTTTTTGTTTCATAGTCCTCCTTCGAGGATTGAGGAATGAGGATACAGGTGGGAGGTCTGTAGGGGCGAGCTGTGCTCGCCCGCTGTTGAGAAGGCAGCTGTCAGAGGACAGAAGACAGATTTTCGGGTGCGCAATTCTGTCCTCTGCTAAGACAGCGGGCGACCGGGAACGGTCGCCCCTACAGGTCGACACGGGCGGCAGATTGCCGCCCCTACAAACAATTGTACATTGTTCATTGTCAATTGTTCATTGCTGGCGCGATCGCCAGCCTAGTGTTCGACAGCAAAGTACGACCCGTTGCGCACCAGCCCCACCTGCGTTAAGGCCGCCTCTTCTTTCTCGCGCATACGCACCATGTCCAGCCCGCCGCCCTCGTGGTCATAGCCCAGCAGATGCAGGATGCTGTGCACCGTCAGGAAGCAGATTTCGCGCTGGAGCGTGTGCTCGTAGGTCTGCGCTTGCGCCACAGCACGCTGGATGTTGATGACGATGTCCCCCAGCATCTGTGCGCCGGTTTCTGGGTTCACGTCGTACACACCCTCTTCGCCCAGCGGGAAGGAGAGCACGTCAGTGACCGCGTCAATCTCCCGGTGCTTTTGGTTGAGTGCGCGGATGGTCTCGTTGTCTACAAAGCGCACGTTTACCTCTGCCGGCGCGGTGAAGTGCTCCCCCTGCAGGGCGGCCGTACACACCCGCCGCATGAGCATCCGCACCCCTGTGGGAATCTTGATGTCCTCTTGATCATTGGTGATGATGACGCGAACTTTCCTTTGCAACATGGTTTTGTCTCTCCTCCTCGTGTTTTTCGTAGGCTTTAATGATGGCTTGGACTAAGCTGTGGCGCACCACGTCCCGCTCGGTGAAGCGCACGGACGCGACGCCCTCCACGTTCTTGAGTACTCTGAGCGCGTCCACCAGTCCCGAACGCTTGCCGTCGGGCAGGTCAATCTGCGTGATGTCCCCCGTGACAACCATGCGCGAGTTTTGCCCCAGCCGCGTCAGGAACATCTTCATCTGCTCTGGTGTGGTGTTCTGCGCTTCGTCTAGGATGATGAAGCTCTCGTCCAGCGTGCGTCCGCGCATGTAGGCCAGCGGGGCGACTTCGATACTGCCGCGCTCCTGTTGCCGCGCAAAGTTCTCCGCACCCAGCATGTCATAGAGCGCGTCATAGAGCGGACGCAGGTAGGGGTCAACTTTGTGCTGCAGATCGCCGGGCAGAAAGCCGAGCTTTTCGCCGGCCTCCACCGCCGGGCGCGTGAGGATGATGCGGTTCACCTCGTGGGCGCGAAACGCCGTGACGGCCAACGCCACCGCCAGATACGTTTTGCCCGTACCCGCCGGACCGACACCCAACGTGACGGTGTGGGCACGAATGGCTTCCACGTATTTTTTCTGCCCCAGCGTTTTGGCCTTGACGGGCTTGCCCCGCGCGGTGACGCAGACGGTGTCGCGTCCCAGTTGCCCCAGCTGGTCGTCGTTGCCCTCCCGCACCAACGAGAGCACGTAGCGCACATTCTGCTCGCTCAAGCTCTCGCCGCGACCCACCAAACTGAGCAGTCCCGCGATGGCACGCGTGCCCAAGTCCACGTTTTCGTCCTCTTCCCCCTGCACCAGCAACGCGCCGTCTCGGTTCAGGACGCTCACAGAAAATTCGCGCTCCACTTGGCGAATGTGCTCGTCAAAAATCCCAAAAAGTGCCGCCGTTTCCTCCATGCGTGCAATTTCCACGCTCTGCTCAAACAAGAATCGGCCTCCCCAACATTTGAAAATATAGCATAGTATACCATATTTTTTCCCTTTTGTCACGTTTTTTTCGGGAATAAACTCTAAAAATTTCTGGCGGGGCAGCGATCGCTATGGCGAAACTGCAAACAATTTGCAAATTTTGCGCAAAGGCACTTGAAAGCCGCCGGGTTTTGCTGTATAATGATGTTGGCGTATTGCGCACTTATAGGCTCTTGAAGGATGGTTCAACGTGAACAACAGAACAAAAAAATCGGCAAACGGACTTCTCGCGGTGGGCATTTGCCTGCTGGCGTTGGTTTTGGCGGGCGTGCTGATTGTGCATATGCCCGGCAGTGCGCACACGCGCTTTGCCCAGATTTTGGGTTATGCCCAGGGAGAAGAAGAGGAGACGCTTGATTCTGGCGCGGGGGAGACCAGTGCACCGGACGGCGAAACATCTGCGCCCGAGAGTAGCGCACCCACTGTGCCCGACAGCAGTGCGCCGTCTGAACCAGAGAGCAGCGAACCGACCGTGCCAGAAAGCAGTGCGCCCACGACACCAGAAACCAGCGCGCCCACTGCACCGCCGACAGAGCCCGTTCAGCCCGTAACGCTCACCTTCACGTTGGGCGAGGCACTGCCGCCGCATTCGTTTGCGGGTCTGCCGGGCGAGCCCGTGGACACCGCCACACTGCCCGCCGTGGGCGACATTTTGGGCGAAAACGGCAATCGTTGGCGCTTGGATGCGTGGGCATCCGAACTGCCGACCGTCTATCCGGAAGAGAGCAGCACCATCGCCGCCGAATTGACGCAGGTGGCGCATATTACCCTACTGGATGCCGACAACACAGAGTTTTTCGCCGCCTATGTGCCCGTGGCGGAGGAGCTCGACCCCGACCTCACGGCACTCCTCGCCACCGCGCCAGAGAGCGCGACCCTTGTGTGGACACAGGGCGACACGCTCCTCGCGTCTCTCTTACCTTATACAGTGACCGCCGACGACGCGACCTTCACTGCCGCGTGGCAGGCGGACTACACCGTGCGCTTTGTTACGCAGGCCGCGCCTAATATTCCAGCGAAAGAGGTGAAAACCGTCACGGGGACGGGACGCATCGGCGAAATTTTCACCCGCGCCGAAATTCTGGCACAGATCAGCGACAAGCCCGAAATCACAGGCTTTACGCTCGACGAAACGGGCGCGGACTTCACCCTGCCGTCTGCCGCCGAAGAGCGCAAAGTTTCGTTCAGCCTGACGCGCAATTATTATGACCTAGTCTATCAAAACTATGACGGCGAAGAGCTGGAGCGCGTGGCCGTCCAATTTGGCTTCCCTGTGCCAGCGGCCACGGCAACGCCCACGCGTACGGGCTATAGCTTCACCCACTGGGCGACCGAGCAGGATGCCGACACTGCGCCTTGCCCCGATGCGTGCACGGACGTGACGTTTGGCGAAGGCTACACCATGGGCGCGGAAGAGCTGACGCTCTGGGCGCACTTTGATCCGCGCAGCGACACGGCCTACAGCATCGCGCTGGTGGGCGAGAGCCTCACGGCTGGCGTGTACGATGTGCCGCTACAGACCCTCACCCGCAACGACGGCGTGAGTGACGCGCTGAAAACCTATGACGAGGATTGGCTGAGCGAAGTGGCGGCGTTCCCGGGCTTTTTGCTACAAGGCGTGGAGACGGACGAGCTACCCATTGCGGCGGACGGCAGCACGGTGTTCACCGTGCGCTTCAAACGCTTGCACTTTTTGTTCCAATATGTCGCGCTGGACACGAACGGGGGCGAAGTGTTCTTGGTGGACGAGTCCGTGCCCTTTGGCGCAGTGCCGCCCACCGCACCCGAAACCACCGAGCGACCCAAAGGACACCGCTTTGTCGCGTGGCCAGACGCCCCCGCCACCATGCCGGCGGATTTTGTGAAGCTTGTGGCGAACTACACGCCCGACAGTTATGTTGTCACATACAAAAACGCGGACGGAACGGACTTTGACACGGCATCCGTCACCTTTGGCGAGGCAATCCCCGCGCCCACGAACGGCACGCCCGTCCGCACGGGCTACAGCTTCACCCACTGGGCAACCGAGCAGGACAACGACACTGCCCCCTGCCCCGACGAGTGCACGGACGTAACCTTTGGCGAGAGCTACACGCTCACGGAAGAGGGGCTGACGCTCTGGGCGCACTTTGACCCGCGCGCGGACATCGGCTACAAAGTGGTGCTCGTAGGCGAAAAAATCGCGGTGGGCGAATATGACTACGCCACTCCCTTGCTGACGCTCACGCGCGACGACGGCACGGCGGACGCCGTGAAGGCCTATGACGCGGCGTGGCTGGACGCGGTGGACGCTTTTCCCGGCTACCGCTATGGCGGCGCGGAATTGGCAGAACAAACCATCGCGCCCGACGGCAGTAGCGTTTTCTATGTCCGCTTTGCGCGGCTGAACTATGCGCTGACGCTGGTGCAGGAGGGCGATGCGCAGAAAGGGCAAGAGTATTCCGTGCGCTGGGGCACGCCGCTCTCGTCGTTCCTAGCGGACTATATCGCCGCCGCCGCGGACAAAACGAACGCGCAGTGCTATATCCTAGGGCACGGCTTTGACCGCTGGCTCGACAGCGAGGGCGCGGCCTATGATGCCAGCGCAAAGACCATGCCCATCGGCGGCTTGACCCTGCAGGCGGCGTACAAAGCCCTGCCGTGGAACGCGAAATTTACGCACCTGAACCGCACGGCCTACGCCAACGCCGAGACGACCCTCACCGCCACCGTCTCCACCGTGTTTGGCGAGCCCATCACTCCGCCCACACCCCGCCGCTATGGCTACACCTTCACGGGCTGGAAAGACGACACGACGGGCACGCTCTATCAGCCAGATGCCCTAGTCATGGACACCGAAGGGCGTAGCTTTACCGCGCAGTGGTCGGTCAACAAATACAGCGCTACGTTTGAATATCAAGACAACGATGGCACAATAATCGTCACAAAAGAAAACATTGCGTTTGACAGCAACATCGACTACACCAGCGGCAAAACGTACTACTTCCCCGTCATTGACCAGACGAGCGTAGACAGCAACGGACTGGAGAACGGGCGCGTGAAGGACGGCTACGCCCTCACGGGCTGGACGTGGACAGATCCCACCGGTGCTGTGCGCACAGAGCTCCCCACCGCGCGCCCCAAAATCACCGTGGAAGGCGACATGACCTTCACGGCCGTGTATGCACGCCAGAGCTACCAAGCCACGCTTTCGTGGACGGACGGCAAGACGGAAAACACCAAAACGTTTGCCATCCCCTATAACACCTCGATCGATACCTTCATCGAAAACAGCGGCTTTGTTTGGCTGTGGTACAAAACGGACAGCAACAAGGTGACCAACAATCTCCCGGACTACAACAAGGCCGCCGCCAACAACCGCGCCAAGGTGACGGGCAACTCCATCGATGGTTGGGAAGAGCAACTACCCAACGGGACGGACAATGATTACCAGAGCTTCGGGACGATGGGGCACGGCAAGGTGACGTTTAAGGCGAAGATTAGCCCGCAGGCGTTTAACGCCGTGTTCAAACGCTTTGACGACATCAGCGGCGCGTGGGTGGACGTGGCCACCGTGCAGAACGTGACCTATGGCACGAACATTTCCGTGCCCGACAAGAGCAAAATTGTCGGCGCGGCGGACGCAGCGTACTTTGACGGCTGGAGCAAGAGCGACGCGCTCGCGGGCGCACTCATCCCCGGCAGCAAGACCGCCACCACCCTGCCCATGGACGCGGAGGGCGTGACGTACTACGCGCGGCTCTCTTTCCCGGTGAAGTATTACACCGTCTTCAACAACGCCGAAACGCTGCTGAAGGAATCCCTCGTGCCCCAGCGCACGAGCATTGTGCACCCCACCGCACCGGCGAAAGAGGGCTACCACTTCGGCGCGTGGGATCAGCCCGACCGCAAAATTATGCCCGCGCAGTCCCTGCGCTTCACGGGCGCGTACCTCATCAACCAGTTCACCATCGCCTTCAAATACAAGGATCTGGCCGGCAATTGGGTCACGAGCGGGGCATCGCCCTATAAATCCTTCGAGACCATCCGCCCCGGCACGGGCGTGCCCACCACGCCGGACACCAACACCGAGAAGTTCACCGGCTGGAGCGGCAACATCGTTCCCGGCAGCACCAAAGCGGTCGGCGCTGAGGGAGCCAACCTCCTCTACACCGCCCAGTATCGCAAGGCAGAGCTGCAGAAAATTGAGGCCACGCTCGGCCCAGATGACGACTACACCATCAGTCAAGGGCGTTCGTTTGACTTGGTTGATCGCGGACTCATAGTCACAGCCACCTACGACAACGGAGGCTTAAAGACGGAAAAGATCGTTGTAACCCCACCAATGATCAACAATGGCACAGTGTCCTACACGCCAAAATCCTTTGATAAAACGGGCGACAACCAGTATATAACCGTCACGTATAAATCTGCCGCAGGAGAGACGGCTAGTGCGAAAATTAAGGTGTGGATTACACCTCGGCGCGTTGCCAGCATAAAGATTGCGCAGAAACCCACGAAGACTACCTACATCAAGGGCGAAAAGCTTGACTTGACTGGCGGTCTGCTGGAAATCAACTACAACAACGGCACGCGCACCACCAACACCCCGCTGACGCTCAAAACGGCAACGGAAAGCGTTGTGGTGGCAAATTTCTCGTCCAGCACCTTAGGTAAGCGCACGCTGACCGTGACCTATACAAACGAGAGCGCCACGCCCTATACCACCAGCTTTGACGTGACGGTGATTGAAAAAGCCGCCGACTGGCTCAAGGGCGACGTGAACAACGACAAGAAAGTCAACTCGCTCGACATCCTGCTGGTCAAGCGGCACATTCTGGAGATTTCGGCGTTGAAGAACCAGGCGTTCAAGGCGGGCGATGTCAACGGCGACGGCAAAATCAATTCGCTGGATCTGATGAAAATCCTCCGCCACGTGCTGGAAATCGAAAGACTGAAGTAAATTAATGAACAATGAACAATTTCCAAAATTCAGAGGGCAACGGACACAATGCGTCCGTTGCCCTCTACCATTGTTCATTGTTGCGCTAGCGCAACCCGAATCCGCGCAGTTCCGCCGAGATGGTTGCCACCTCGATTTTGCGCACGGAGGAGAGGAGCAGCGGCACGCACAGGGGCAGGAGCATCGCGATCTTTTTGAAGATGTTGCGGGTGTCAATCTCCACGCCACGGGCGGCCTGCGCCTCCATGATTTCCGCCATTTCCTCCACGAAAATCGGGATAAAGCGCATGGCAATCGCGAACGCAAAGGCGTATTTGAACGGCAGGTGCAGGTGCTTGTAGAGCGAATTGGCCAACTGCAGGGGTTTGGTGACGCGCAAAATCAGGGCGAGCGGAATGGCCGAGGCCGTGATGCGCAGGGTCAGCGCCGCACCCAAATACAGGCCATCCCAGGTGACCGCCCAGTTTTCCGTCAGCTGCAGGAGCACCGCACCCGTCTGGACACTCAGCGCGTTGATGAGGAAGAGAATCGCGCAGGTTTTCAGCAGTCCCCAAATGCTACGCAACGTCCACTGAAACAGTCCGCAGGCTGCACCCAGCAGGAGCATCAGCACCAAAAGTGCGCCCAACACAGCCAGCAGCCACGCGCGGCTGAGTCCCGCAGAAACGAACCACTGCGCCTGCACTACAAAACAGCTGGCACTGAGCACCAACGCCAGAAACAGCTTGAGCGTGGGGTCGAGCTTGTGGAGAAAACTAGTCCCAGGATAGTAGGTCAGCATCGCGGATCTCTCCTTTCTCTAGCAGGATGCGGCGGTCGGCGTAGGCACGCGCGATGTCCATGTCGTGCGTGATGAGTAGGACGGCCGCGCCGTCTTGGCGGCGGCGGGTCTCCACGGCATCCATGAGCTGTTTCGCTTCGTTGTCGTCCAGCCCCACCGTGGGTTCGTCCAGCAGCATGAGTTTCGGTTCGCACGCCAGCACGGAGGCGAGCGCCACCCGTTGCCGCTCGCCGCGCGAGAGCGTGAAGGGGTCGTCGTCCAGCGCGAAATTGGGGATGCGAAACTCCGCGTAGCTCTCCCGCGTGGGGATGCCGTGGAGCTTCATGCCAAACTCAATTTCCGCGCGGATGGTCTTGTTGAAGATCTGGCGGTCGGGATTCTGGAACAGAAAACCCACGTCTCTGGCGATGCGGGACGTGCGGACGGCTTGGGTGTCGTGCCCGCAAACGCTGACGCGGCCGCCGTCCGGCTTGAGGAGACCGTTGCACAGGCGCAGCAGCGTGGACTTCCCCGCGCCGTTCTCGCCCAGCAGGACCACGAATTCCCCCGGCGCAACGCTGAACGTCACGTCCCGCAGAATTTGGAACTGCCCAAAGGCTAGGGAGACGTGTTCAAAGCGCAGGATGTCGGTGTACTCTGGCGAACTTTCAGTTTTCTTGCGCACAGTGCCCGTCCTCCAATCGAATGATTTTCTCGCAGTATTCCGTCAGCAGCTTCGTGTTTTTCTCGGCAACGACGATGGTGTAGCCCTGCCCGTTCAGGGCTTTGAGGGTCTCAAACACCTGCCGCTTGCTGGGGGGATCAAGCTCCCCGGTGGGTTCGTCCAGCAGCAGCAGTTTGGGGCGCAGGGCGAGGATGGACGCGATGGCGACCTTGCGCTTTTGTCCGCCCGAGAGTTCGCGCAGGATGCGGTTTCGCAGGGGCACGATGCCGCAGGCCTCCAGCGCAAAGTACAGGCGCGGCTCGTATTCTTCCGCCGGGACGCCGAAGTTGTCCAGACCAAAGCGCAGCTCGTCTTCCACTTCCACGGCCACAAACTGGCTTTCGGTGTCCTGCATCACCAAGCCCACCGTGCGGGCGAGTTCCACGGGCGGGGTATCCACGGTGTCGTGCCCGAAGACGCGGCACGCGCCATAGAAATCGCCGCGCAGATAGTGGGGCACAGCCCCGGCGATGGCATAGAGCAGAGTGCTCTTGCCCGTGCCGCCAGAGCCAGTCAAGCCCACAAACGCGCCTTCCGGGATGGCGAGCGTGAGGTCATGCAGGGCATCACGCGAAGCGTGTTCATAGCGAAAAGTGACGTGCTGAAAATCGACTGCGTTCATGTTGATCCTTAAACTGTTGGATTTTTCGACTGTGTGGTTAACTGTATTGTTTATCTGTAGGGGCGGCAACCTGCCGCCCGCTAATCCCCGCAAACGTTGCGTTTCTCCAGCTGGGCAACCATACCTGCGGGGCAACCATACCCGCAGGGCACAGGCAAGGGTTGCCCCTACATGCACACCCTTATTTCTTCAGCACACGCTTGAGCGGCGGGTAGAGAATCGCCACAATGGCGGCGTTGAGGGCGGCGGTGATGAAGATGACGCTCATGAAGATATAGATGTAGTTTTCGGGCATCTCTTTGAGTACGAGGTATTGCAGGCCGACAAAGGAGAAGCCGCTGGCCAGCGTGGCCAAGAACGTGCCGATGACGGGCTTGAGGAGGTAATCGCCCACGGTGGAAAGGGTGTTCTTTTGGGGCGCGGCGGCATCGTTCGCCGCAGCGATTTTGCGCCCAAGGGGGATGGCGACCAGCAGGCACATCACCAGTGCGCCGACGACTTCAGAGCCGAAATTGATGAAGGGCACGGCCGGCATAAACTGGTTGACCGCGCCAGCGAAGACGCCGATGATCAGTGCCTCAAAGAACTTGGGACGGATGAGCAAGACGACCAGGCAATACATGGCGATGACGAAGTTGGGTTTGATGAGGCCGCCCGTGGCGGAGGCGAGTAGCGCACTGATGGTCACTTTGAGCACTTGCCCAATGGAGATGAGGATGGCGGCGAGCAGCAGGTTGAACAGGCTCAGGCCGCCTGTTTTGGCGTTGGTGTTCACTGTGCGCTTTTGCGCGTTGTTGGCGAGATTTTCCATGATGTTTTTCCTTTCTATTCTTGCAGAAGTTATAGCTTTGGCAACGAGGCAAAGCCGCGTGCCAGTGTTTCGTCGGTGGGGATGTTGTCGTGCATCGCGCCGCTCAGGTAGTCCTGATAGGCTGCCATGTCGAAGTAGCCAGTGCCAGAGAGACCAAAGAGGATGGTCTTAGTTTCGCCGCTTTCTTTGCACGCGAGGGCTTCATCGATCGCCGCGCGGATGGCGTGGGCGGATTCCGGCGCGGGGAGTGTGCCCTCTGTGCGGGCGAAGAGCACGGCGGCATCAAACACGGCGCGTTGCGGCACTGCGCGGGCTTCAAGAATGCCGTCTTCGTAGAGCTGGGAGAGAGCCGTGTTCATGCCGTGGTAGCGCAAGCCGCCCGCATGGTTGGCATCGGGCTTAAAGCCGCTGCCGAGGGTGTACATCTTGATGAGGGGCGTGGTCTTGGCAACATCACCAAAGTCGTAGGCGAACGTTCCGCGCGTGAGGCTGGGGCAACTGGCGGGCTCTACCGCCAAGATGCGCGGGGACGCTTTGCCCTTGATTTTGTCTTCCGCATAGGTGACGATCAAGCCGCCCAGATTCGAGCCGCCGCCTGCGCAACCGATGACGATATCCGGGTATTCCTCTAGGCTATCCATGGCGGCACGCGCTTCCAGACCGATGACGCTCTGGTGTAGTAGCACGTGTTGCAGCACAGAGCCCAGAACATAGCGGCAATTCTCGCGTCCGGCCGCCACTTCCAGTGCCTCAGAGATTGCGTTGCCCAGTGAGCCTTTGCTGTCTGGGTTCTCCGCCAAGGCGTTCCGCCCGGCTTGCGTGGTGTTGGAGGGCGAGGGCGTGACGGACGCGCCGTAGGTTTCCATCACGGCCTTGCGGTAGGGCTTCTGCGCACTGGAGATTTTGACCATGTACACGTCCAGAGCTATGCCATAGAACGCGCAGGCCATGCTCAGGGCTGTGCCCCATTGCCCAGCACCCGTCTCTGTGGTCAGGCTGGTCAAACCCTGCTGTTTGGCGTAGTAGGCTTGGGGCACGGCGGAATTGAGCTTGTGCGAGCCGGAGGTATTCGTGCCCTCAAATTTATAGTAGATCCGCGCGGGGGTGTCGAGCGCTTTTTCCAGCGCATAGGCGCGTACCAGCGGCGAGGGGCGAATCATGCGGTAGAAGTCGAGCACTTCACCGGGGATGGAGATGAACTTCTCGTCGCTCAGCTCTTGCTTTGCCAGCTCTTCAACGAAGACTTGAGAGAGCAAGTCGAGCGTGACAGGCGCGTGCGTGCCTGGGTGGAGGATGGGCGGCGCGTGCGGGACTAGATGCCGCAGGTTCATCCATGCCGTGGGCAGTTGTGCTTCGCTCAGATACGTTTTGTACGGAATTTTCATGAACGGTCACTCCTATTTTCTATAGTGTGCCGCAGGGATACATCTAGAATAACAAAAACCCGTCCCGCAAGTCTAGAACTTGCTGGGACAGGTGCAATTGCAATCCTGTTGTGCCACCCACCGATGTTAAACATCGCAGTGTACTTCCGCATACCGGCATATGCGCCCGTTGTTTTACGGATCGGGATTCCGTCGGGTATTACTAAATGCCTTGCGGCATCGTTCCCCCCGCCCTCGGCAGTCCATTCACCGTTTGTTCGCTTGTGCCGCATTCCCACTATCGGCGGCTCTCTTGGACGCGCTACAAAGGCTACTACTCTGCTTCATCGGTTTATGCATAGTATAGCGACTTCGCGCGGGTTTGTCAAGGGGTTTGCGTGTGGAAATGTGTCACTACACGCGCGTGATTTGCGTCTTTGCTTGACAAATACGCATTAAAGGCGTATAATATCTCAAAAGGGGGGCAACATGAAGCGAACGGATTTGGTAAAACTACTGGAAAAGAACGGTTGGTGGATACGCCGGGAGGGCGGAAACCACACCATTTTTACAGACGGCATAAACATTGAACCAATTTCACACACGCGCGAAATCCCCGAACCTGTGGCGAAGAAAATTATTAAGCGCAGAGGACTAAAATAGCCCTCTGCTGCGCGACACAAAATACAAGGAGAACACCATGAAACGAGCATACCCTGTTATTTTTACGCCGCTGGCCAAAGAGGGCGGCTATATGGTCACATTGCCGGACTTTGACGGTACGAACACGCACGGGAACACAATGCCCGAAGCCATCGAAATGGCACGGGACGCCATGGGCATCATGGGCTTGTGCTTTGAGGACGAGGGAAAGGCATTGCCGACACCATCGCCGCTCGACAAAATCAAAACAGAAACAGAAGAAATCCTGTCGTTCGTGGACGTGGATTTTGCCGAATATCGCCGCCGAAACGAGCTACGCACGGTCAAAAAGAACTGTACCTTGCCCAGCTGGTTAAACACCGAAGCCGAGCGTGCGCATGTGAATTTCTCTGCCGTGTTGCAAAATGCGCTCAAACAGGAACTGCATTTGGCTTAGCAGAAGACAGAAGTCAGAGGACAGAGGGCAGAATTGCGCCCGAAAATCTGTCTTCTGCCTACTCAGTAGGGGCACACGCCCCCGTGCGCCCGCTGTACAGAAGACAGAAATCAGAAGAGAGAGGACAGAATTGCGCCCGAAAATCTGTCTTCTGTCCTCTGACGTCTGCCCTCTGAATTCATGTGTCCGTGTTTTTGGGCACGAAATAGGGGCAACGCGCTGCGCCGGAGAGCCTAGACGAGGGGGCGACGGTGACGTGTTTATCCAAAATCACGTTCTCAATCACGGCATTGTCGCCGATGACAGAGTCCTGCATCACCACGCTACCGCGCACCACCGCGCCGCGCCCAATGCGCACGCCGCGGAAAATCACGCTGTCGTGCACCTCCCCGCGGATGGTGCACCCATCGGCCACAAGCGAGTTTTGCACGTGGCTGTTCAGACCATAGAGCGTGGGCGCTTCGTCGCGCACTTTTGTGTACACGGGACGGTCGGCGGGGAAGAGCAGGGCGCGCTTGGCAGTGCTCAGCAAGGCCAAATTGGCGTTGTAATACGTCTCCACGCTGTCGATGGCGGTGACGAAATTGGGCAACGTCCACGCGCGGATGTCCAGCCGTTCCACGTTTTCTTGCAACAAATCGCGCTCAAAGCTCATGACCGTGGGGTCAATCGCGCGTTCAATGAAGCTCACGAGCAAATCCTTGCGCATGAGCAGAATGTGCGGCGCCCATAGTCCATCTAGATCGCCCCCTGTCACGGCGATTTCCGTCACGCGCGGCAGGGTGTCCGTGTCCTGCGTTTGGATGAGCAGCGTGTTTTTCAGCGCGGGGGCGTGCCCCGGCACGGCGGCGAGGGTGATGTCCGCGCCAGAGCGCAGGTGCTGCGCCAGCATTTCGCCAAAGTCGGGGTTACACACAAGGTTGCCATCAACCAGCAGGACGTATTCTTTGTCGGCGTCGCGGATGAAGCCCAAGATGCTCGCGGCCGCCTCCACGCGGTTGGTGTAGACACCCTTGCTGTCGCCAGAGCTGAAGGGCGGCAGGAGGATGAGCCCCTCGCGCTTGCGCGTCAAATCCCACGGTTTGCCCGTGCCCACGTGATCCATCAGGGAGCGGTAGTTGCTCTTTGTGGGCATGAGCACGTGGCTGATGCCCGCGTTGACCATGGCCGAGAGCAGAAAATCCACCACGCGGTAGCGACCGCCGAAGGGGATCGACCCCATGGTGCGTGGCCCAGAGAGCGCCTCCACGGTGTTTTCGTGACTGCTGGCATAGAGTATGCCCAAAACATTGTTGGCTCGCATATCAGTGTTCCTCCCCGCTGCTGATCATCTCTTTGGGCAAGACCGTAGAGCCGTCGGCGACGACCACGCCTTTGCCCACCACGGCCACGCCCCAATCCTCTAGGTGCTCCTGCATGGTTTCCGAGGCCGCGCCGACCACAGCACCCGCGCCAATCACGGCGTCTTCCGCCACAATGGCCGTGTGCACCCGCGCACCCTTTTTGACCACCGCGCCGGGCATGAGGATGGAGTAATCCACCTGCGCACCCTCCTCCACCGTAACGCCAGAGAAGAGCACGGAGTAGTCCACCGCCCCCGCCACAGAGCAGCCCTCGCTGATGAGGCAGTCGCGCGTTTTCGCGCCGGGGGCAATATAAGCGGGCGGCGCGGCGGTGTTTTGGTAGTAGATGCGCCACGCGCTGTCCTGCACCTGAATATTCACGTTGGGGTTCAGTAGATCCAGATTCGCCTCCCAGAGGCTGTCAATCGTGCCCACGTCCTTCCAGTAGCCGTCGAACTGATAGCCGAAGAGACGCTCGCCCGCGGCGTGCATGGCGGGGATGAGGTCGTGCCCAAAGTCGTTGCTGCTGGCGGGATTGTTTTCGTCCGCCACGAGGTACGCGCGGAGCTTTTCCCAGCTGAAGATATACACGCCCATGGAGGCGGTGTTGGTGGTGGGATGCGCGGGTTTCTCCTCAAACTCTAGGATTTGACCGCTCTCGTCGGTCTTCATTAGCCCAAAGCGGGAGGCCTCCTCCCACGGCACTTCAAGCATGGCGATGGTGCAGGCGGCATCCTTCTCTTTGTGGAACTGCAACATTTTGTTGTAGTTCATTTTGTAGATGTGGTCGCCCGAGAGGATGAGGACGTAGGCGGGGTTGTAGCGTTCGATGAACGGGATGTTCTGGTAGATGGCGTTGGCGGTGTTTTTGTACCAGCTTGTCCCGGCGATTTGCTGATAGGGCGAGAGGATATGCACGCCGCCGTCCGCGCGGTCTAAGTCCCACGCCTGCCCGTTGCCTAAGTAGTCCGCCAGCTCCAGCGGCTGGTACTGCGTGAGCACGCCCACGGTGTCGATGCCGGAATTGACGCAGTTGGACAGCGGAAAGTCGATGATGCGGTACTTGCCGCCATAGGGCACGGCGGGTTTGGCGATGGTCTGGGTGAGCACCCCCAAGCGGCTGCCCTGCCCCCCAGCCAAAAGCATCGCGATACATTCTCGATTGCGATTCATGATTCACTCCCGATTTAGATTTTTGTTATGTACCTGTAGGGGCAACCCTTGTGGTTGCCCTGCGGGTATGGTGGCCCTGATGGGCAGGGCGACCACAAGGGTCGCCCCTACGGGGTTGTTGTCCGTCCCACGGACGCGCAATGCGCGCCCCTACGGGTTGTTTGTTCATCGCGCAGTTGGTGGAAATCAGCGGGCGCATACCCGCAGGGGGCACAGGCGGGGCGTGCGCCCCTACAGATAAGTAGTGATGCCAGCCCTAATTCTTCCAGCATCTTAATTATAGCCTGTTATGGAGATTATTGCAAGGGCTTTTTTGTGCTTTTTCTATATTTTTCACAAACTGCCTTGACAAACGGACATAAAGCTGTTAAACTACAGGCAGAAAGAGGTGTTTCACATGAAAAAACAACCTAGGAAAATTTTGGCACTGCTCATGGCAGTGCTGTTGCTCTTTGGCACAGGCGGGAGCGTTCTGGGCGCGACGCTGCCGGAATTCCCGGGCTTTGAGCGCGAATTTCTGCCTGAAGGCACGATCCAAAAAATCGTGAAAGAGGACGTCAAAAAAACGTATGGTGAGGATGCGCTGACAACCCCGCTCATCATGATCACCACGCTGGTGGATCGCTCCTATTACAGCGTCAAAGTCGCTGTGCAACCCCCAAACGCCTCCATAGCGGATCAAAAAATGCTCGACTACAAAATTGATGCCAAAGATGGCACGATTCTCTCTATAGAGGAAACGCCTCTGCGGGATTCCCTCCCAAGCGATAACAGCTTGCAGAGCAGAATCATTCGATTCCTCTTCGACTTTTTTGTGAAATTTGCGGATTTCCTGCGCAAAATCCCGCTCTTTCAAGTGCCACTATTCTAGCAGAGTACACCAACAACCCGTAGGGGCGCGCATTGCGCGTCCGCGTGTTGAGAAGGCAGAGGACAGAAGACAGAATCTTTTGTCTTCTGCTTCTCTGTCATTCTGCCTTCTGCCCTCTCAGTAGCCGGGCGACCATACCCGCAGGGCGACCACAAGGGGCGCCCCTACAGCATTCTGCCCTCTGAAATCTGACTTCTAAAATCTGGAGAACCTATGTCCACACCCAAACAGTGGCGTTTGGCCGCCGCTAACCGCGCACGCGCACTGGAACTCGCCCGCGCTTGCGACATCCCGCCGCTGACGGCTTATCTGTGCGTGGCGCGGGGTCTGGTGACGGAAGAAAATATCGCGGCGTTTGTTGACCCCAACCCCGCGCTGGCGGTCGACCCCATGACCTTGCCGGACATGTCCGCCGCCGCAGAGCGCATCACCCGTGCCCTCGACAACGAGGAACACATCGCCGTTTTCGGGGACTACGACACAGACGGCGTGTGCGCCACCGCCTTGCTCACGCGCTATCTGGAGGCGCGGGGCGGCATCGTCACGCCCCGCCTGCCCGACCGCCAAAAAGAGGGCTACGGCATCATGCCCGGCGCGGTGGCGGAACTACACGAAGCGGGCGTGACACTCATCATCACGGTGGACAACGGCATTTCTGCCTACGAGGCCGCCGAAAAAGCGCAGGCACTGGGCGCGGAGCTGATCATCACGGATCACCACCAGCCGGGCGAAACCCTGCCCTCCGCGCTGGCCATCGTCGATCCCAAGCTGCCCGACTGCGCCGCGCCCTACCGCGACTATTGCGGCACGGGCTTGGCGTTCCTGCTGTGCTGTGCGCTGGAGGGCGAGGAGAGCGCGGACATGCTATTGGAGGAGTTCGGCGACCTCGTGGCGCTGGCCACCGTGGGGGATATCGTGCCGCTGACGGGGGAAAACCGAACACTTGTGCGGCGCGGGTTGGCGGTCTTGAACACATCGCCGTGCCCGGGTTTGGCCGCGCTGAAGGCGCAGGTGGGTTTGGCGGACACAGCGCTCACCGCGCGGGACGCCGCCTTCCGTCTCAGTCCCCGCATCAACGCCGCCGGGCGCATGGGATCGGCCAACGAGGCATTGCAGCTACTGCTGACCGAAAGCGAAGAGGAGGCCGCCGAGCTGGCCGCGCGGCTCTCTGCCCTCAACGCACAGCGGCAGGAGGCCGAACGCGAAATCCTGCAAAGCGCGTTTGCCGCGCTCCCGCCCGAAACGCGGCACGCCCCGGTGCTGGTGCTCGCGGGGGACGACTGGCACGAGGGCATCATCGGCATTGCGGCAGCCAAGGCCGTGGAGCAACACGGACGTCCCGCGTTTGTGCTCTCCATCAACGGCGAAGTGGCCAAGGGCAGTGGGCGCAGCATCCCTGGCTTTCACATCCACAAGGCACTCACGTTCTGCGCGGATCTGCTGACCTATTACGGTGGCCACGCCATGGCCGGCGGCTTGACGCTCCCCAGCGCGAACATAGACGCTTTGCGCGTGCGCCTGCAAGAATATGCGGCGACACTCCCCCGAATGCCCTACCCGGCGCTCCTCTGCGACAGTCCTCTAGCGGCGGGCAAGCTGACGCTTGATCTACTCGACGCCATCGAGCTGCTCGCGCCCTTCGGTTGCGAGAACGAACAGCCAATCTTTGCCCTCAAGGGCCTCACGCTCCAATCCGTCACGCCCATGGGCGGCGACAAGCACCTGCGCCTGCGGCTGGCGGCGGCGGACGGCGAGCTGAACGCGGTCTTGTTTTCCACCAGCTCCAGCGCGTTCCCGTATGTGGCGGGTGACCCAGTGGATTTGGCGGTGACGCTCAGCGAGAACATCTACCGCAATGCGCGGCAATTGTCCGTGCAGGTGCAGGGGATTCGTCCCGCCACGGTGCGGCCGGATCTGTTGCTGCCAGCCCTGCGGCGATACGAGGCCTTTGCACGCGGCGAAGCCGATGCCCTCACGCCCACGGACATCCCAGACCGCCCGTTGATTGCCCAGCTCTACAAGCAGCTACAGCGCAGTCCGGCCGGGTATGCGGACATTCAGGCACTCTGTCTGCATTTGCGGGACGATGGCGGACGTGCCTGCGCGTTGCGTTTGGCGTTGGATATACTTGAAGAGGCGGGTCTCGTCACCGATGCCGGGGACGGCACCTGCGCACTCCCGCCCGTCAGCGAAAAGCGCGATTTGGCGGACACGCCGACCATGCAGAGACTCGGAGGCTTGACGCATGTCTGACAAACCCGCACGACGCCATTGAGGCTTGAGGAATGAGGATACAGGAGGGAGGGTCGTAGGGGTAGGGCGTGCCCTACCCTGGTAGACGCAAAACCTGTAGGGGACGATGTCCACATCGTCCCGTTGTTTATCATGGGTTTGTCTGAATCAGCGGGACGCCCAAGGGGGCGTCCCCTACACCAACGCGAAATGTCCAAAACTTGAAAAACATCGCTTGACAATACGTATAATACGTGTTATAATGCATAGTATAAGGAGAAAACTCATGCCCATGACGTCACGCGAAATGCTGCAACGCCTGCGTGCCAATGGCTTTGTGGAAATCAATAGCAATGGTTCTCACCGCAAATTGCGCAATCTGGAAACAGGTCGTCAAGTTATTGTCCCTGTGCACGCCAAAGATCTGAAAAAAGGCACAGAGCAACAGATTCTGAAAGATGCTGGGCTCTGTGATTAAAGGAGAAACCCATGAAAAAATTCTATCCGGCAATATTCACGGCCGAACAACCCAACGGGTTTTCTGTTCGATTCCCTGATGTGCCCGGCGTCCACACGCAGGGGGAGACCATGGAGGAAGCCTACGACATGGCGCAGGAGGCGCTGGGGTTGATGCTCCAAAATGCGGTGGGTGTGTTTGAATACCCGCCCGCCAGTGCGCCCGCTGAACTCTTGACTGTGGCAGATGAGTCCGTGGTGCTCATTTCGTTCGACGAAAAAGAATACCGCAATGCCCACACCACCTACGTGAAAAAGACGCTTTCACTTCCCGAATGGCTCAACCGTCTGGCGATGCAACGCGGCTTGAATTTTTCCGCCGTGCTGCGCGATGCGCTGGAGCAACGCCTAGAGTTGGCGTAATACAAACACAGGAGACACCATGCAAACCGCAAACACTTGGAAAGACTACGCACTGCTCGATTGCTCTGGCGGGGAGAGACTGGAACTCTGGGGCGATGTTGTGCTCATCCGCCCCGACCCGCAAGTGATCTGGGATACACCCAAAGACCCCGCGCTCTGGGGCAGTGCCCACGCCGCTTATACCCGTAGCCACAAAGGCGGCGGTAGCTGGCATTTTCTGCGCAAAATCAACGAACCATGGGTCATCCAGTGGCAAGAGTTGCGCTTCAACCTGCGCTGTATGGGCTTTAAGCATACGGGCGTTTTCCCCGAACAGGCCGTGAACTGGGCGCGATTGGGGGCACTCATCCTTGCCGCCAACCGCCCCGTGAAAGTGCTCAACCTCTTTGCCTATACGGGTTGCGCCAGCTTGGCCTGCGCGGCGGCTGGGGCGCACGTGACCCACGTGGACGCCGCCAAAGGCATGGTGCAGTGGGCGCGGGAAAACGCCGCCCTCTCGGGGCTCGCGGAGAAACCCGTGCGCTGGCTCGTGGACGACTGCGGCGGCTTTGTGCAACGCGAACTGCGCCGTGGCAATCGCTATGACGTGATACTGATGGATCCGCCCAGCTATGGGCGTGGGCCCGGCGGGGAAGTCTGGAAGCTGGAGAAAGAAATCCACCCGCTGGTGCGCGACTGCGCCGCCCTGCTGAGCGACGATCCGCTGGCCTTCCTAGTCAATAGCTATACCACAGGGCTCTCGCCCAGCGTGATGGGGTATTTGCTCCACACGGAGATTGCCGCCACGCGCGGCGGCCAGATCGACTGCGACGAAATCGGCCTCCCGGTCACCAGCACAGGGCGCACACTCCCCTGCGGCGCTAGCGCCATATGGCGGAGCAATTAACAATGAACAATTGACTCCCTCTAATTACCCCCAGTTCAAAACGATCTAATGCTATGCGAATCGGGTTTCTGCGGCGTTTTGCGCGATTTCATCACGATGCTGGCCCAAAATCGTCAT
>JAISJQ010000073.1 GCA_031261445.1 Oscillospiraceae bacterium
ACGATCGAAGAATGAATACTGCATTTTGCGCCCCCTGCGCCTTCTAATTTCCCTCTCATTATACCATATTTCCTCCGCTTTGCGTAGGTTTTTAGAGGGACTCAATTTACAATGAACAAAGAACAATTGTTTGCATTGCCGCCTCGCTGGGAAACCCTGTGTTTTCTGAAATCAGCGGGCGCACGGGGCGTGCGCCCCTACAAACCTCACCCCTAAACCCTCACGCCTCATAGCCCCTACAAACAATTGTTCATTGTACATTGTCAATTGTTCATTGAGACTAGTCCAGCATTTCCAGCACATACGAGCTGCGCACTTTGTCCGCCACTAGGATGCCCTGTTCGCTCACGACCACCACCATGTCTTTCGCACCCATCACCACAACGGGGAGTTGGGTGGTGTTGAGTACCTGCGTGCGGCGGCAGTCCTCGGACATGCGCACATTGCCGAAGCTGTCGGCGCTCAGCACGTCCGCCAGCGTGTTCCATGTGCCAATGTCCATCCACGCGCCGCCGTAGCGCAACACCCGCGCCGTGATGCCCGGCTGCTCTAGGACGACTTTGTCTAGGCTACCCGCGTCCAACTCTTCGTAGCTTGTTCGCACTTGGGTGTAGCTCGTGTAGTCCATGCGCCGCCGACTTTGCGCCAGCAATGTTTGCAAGCGGAACGCGAACACGCCGCAGTTCCACAGCGCCCCTTGCGCGATGAGCGCGGCGGCGTCCCTCTCGCGGGGCTTTTCGCGAAAACGCAGCACCGCTGGGACATCCTCCCCGCTGGCGGGGACAATATAGCCGTACTTCTCTGACGGATAGGTGGGCTTCGCGCCCACCAAAATCATGTCGGCGCTCGCGTGCGTGGTGAGGGCATCGTCCAGCGAGGCCAACAACGCGAAATAGTCGTCGTCCACGTAGGAATCCACGGGCAAGACCAAAATGTGCTCGTCTGGGCTGCATCCGCGCGCAAAGTGCAGGTACGCACACGCCAGCGCGATGGCCGAAAACGTGCCGCGGCGTGCGGGTTCTGTGATGAGTTGCACGGTATCCGCGCCCAGTTGCTCGAGAACCTGCGCACGCTGCGCCGCGCCCGTCACCACGGTGATGTTCTCCGCCAGCCCCGCGCCGCGCAACTGCCGCACCACCCGCTGGAGCATGGACTCTCCACCGGGTAAAATGCGCAAAAACTGCTTGGCGTTTTCTTCGCCCGTGATCGGCCACAGGCGTTTGCCCGAACCGCCAGAAAGGAGCACCACCTGCATGATAATTTTCTTCTTTCATCTTATATGTTGGGGCACATTGTGGGGGCTGCACGAGGAGTGTGTAGGGGCGGCAATCTGCCGCCCGCTGATTCGCAACAACACGGTTTTCACACAGCGGGCGATTGCCAATCGCCCCTACAGGATGATTGATTTTCCTCACGCCTGCACACCCGCAGGGCGACCACAAGGGTCGCCCCTACAATGGGGCATCGGGTTACCACGGGCGGCAGGTTGCCGCCCCTACGGATATCACGCCTCATCATGCCTCATCATCATCGCCGTGTGATACAGTCCCTTTGCTTGATCTATGGTCTCTTGGGCGCGGGTTTTGGGGCTGGGGTCCCAGATGCCCGGCAGGGCGGGATAGATGCCCAGCGCGACCAGTTGCGGCACAAACTGCTCGGCGCGGGCGCGAAAGTCCTTGTAGTTCTTCTTGCGCGTCCAGCCATTTTCCGCCACGGCGCACAGGCGCGGGAAGGTCATATAGCACACGCGGTCAAAGTCGCGCATGTATTCCGCCCAGCTGGGCGCTTCCACGCCCAGCACGCTCTGCCGCCCTTTGCGGGTGAGCCCGAAACGGAAGGGGTTGTATTTGTAGATTTTCTTGAGGGGAATGCGGCCATAGGGGTAGTCTAGATAGTTCGAGCCGTTGTCACTCATGATGACCGCGTGCCCACGGTTGGCAAAGCGGATGGCGTGGCGGCCAGGGTCGAACCAGCTCTGCGCGATCACTTCGTCGCCCATCTGTCCGCTCTTGAGTGCCTCGTTCCAGACCACGGTCTTCTTGCCGCGCTGGGCCAAATGCGCCGCCACTTGCTTGTTGAACCAGCCCTGCAGCTGCTCCTCGTTTTGAAGATCGTTGTCTTTCATGCGCTGCTGGCAGTGGGGGCAGGCCTTCCAACGCTTCTTGGGGGCTTCGTCCCCGCCGATGTGGAAGTACTCACCGGGGAAGATGTCGCAAAACGCGTCGAGCACGTCATAGACAAACTGCATCACCTCGTCCTTACCCACGCACAAAATGTCCTCGTAGACCCCTTCGTGGTCGCCCACTTCCAGCTGCTCCTCGGTGCAGGAGAACTGCGGATAGGCCGCGATGGCGCAGGTCATGTGCCCGGGGATGTCCAGTTCCGGGATGACGGTGATGTGCCGCGCACTGGCGTAGGCCACAATCTCGCGCAGCTCGTCGTGCGTGTAAAACCCGCCATAGGGTTCATCCACCTTCTGCTGACCAAAGTGACTGCGGGCGCGCACAGAGCCCACCTCAATGAGGCGCGGGTATTTTTCCACTGGCACGCGCCAGCCTTGGTCATCGGTGAGATGCCAGTGCAGCACGTTCATCTTCATGCGTGCCAGCGCGTCGATGAGTTTTTTTGTGTTCTCGATGGTCGTCATGTGGCGGGCGACATCGAGCATAAAGCCGCGATGGGCAAAGCGCGGCTGGTCAAAGATCTTGCAGCAGGGCACGTCCCCGCCAGCCTCGCGCAACTGCTGGAGGGTCTGCTTAGCATAAAACACGCCGATTTTCTGCGGGGCAATGATCTTGATTTCCTCTGCGCCGATGTGGAGTATGTAGGCCTCCGCCGCCGTGTCCTCGGCAAAATCCTGCAAGCCACAGAGGGTGACGGACGCGCCCTCGGGGTCAATCGACACCGCCGGAATGCTGCCGCCGGTGTACTCCACCGAATTTGGGTAAGGAATCAGCGCCAAACGAGCCTTGACCATAGGGACGACCTCTTTCTATGTGTTGTGGAGAATATTATAACACATCTGGCGGTAAAAAACTAGAGGCCGCTTGTGCGTCCGAAAATCTGTCCTCTCTCCTCTAACATCTGCCTTCTCACCACGGACGCGCAATGCGCGCCCCTACTGGTTGATTTTCGCCACGCCATTGTTACAATATCTAGTCTCTAAAATCTAGAATCTAGCGTCTAGACTGCTTGACAAGCCCGTGCAAAAATGGTAGAATATATGCGACACCAACCTATACGGTAGGCGGTTTGCGTCCCCATCTCCGAAAGGAGGTGAACGCCATGGATAACACAACGTTGCTCTATATCGCACTCGTGCTGATATGTGCCACTGGGTACAT
>JAISJQ010000062.1 GCA_031261445.1 Oscillospiraceae bacterium
ATCAGCACAAAACCGTGACCAAATGCAAAACGCCGATTTCGCGCTTGATGTTTGATTTACAACATTTTCCCGACAAAATTAAAGACTTCTTGCTTTCGTCACAAAAATAGATTGGCGTGATTGTAATCGCAACCCGCTTGACATTCCCCGCGCAATCTGCTATACTTACAGGGCTTTAGTTTCGTCTAGGGCAATAATTCACACGCGCCCCCACCCCGATGCGCAAAAATGCGTGCAGTCGGGCGGCGCGGCGGAAAAAATCGGAGGTAGACCCCATGTCCATCGTATCCATGAAAAGCCTGCTGGAAGCAGGCGTCCACTTCGGGCATCAGACCCGTCGCTGGAACCCCAAAATGGCCCCGTATATCTTTACGGAGCGCAACGGCATCTATATCATCGACCTGCAAAAAACCGTGCGTAAGCTCGAAGAAGCGTACAAATACGTCGTTGAGCTGGGCGCTGCGGGCAAAGACATTCTGTTTGTCGGCACAAAAAAACAAGCGCACGACTCCATCCGCGAGGAAGCGCAACGTTGCGGGATGCCCTACGTCAACGCCCGCTGGTTGGGCGGTATGCTCACCAACTTCCACACCATCCAACGCCGCATCCGCCGCTTGGCGCAACTGCAAAAAATGCGCGACGACGGCACGTTTGATTTGCTCCCCAAAAAGGAAGTCATCAAGCTGATGTTGGAGATCGAGAAGCTCGAAAAGTTCTTGGGCGGCATCACCAACATGAAAAAGCCCCCCGCGGCCATCTTCATCGTCGACCCGCGCAAAGAGCGCATTGCCGTCGCCGAGGCACGCAAGTTGCACATCCCCATCGTTGCCATTGTCGACACCAACTGTGACCCGGACGAAATCGACTGGATCATTCCCGGCAACGACGACGCCATCCGTGCCGTGCGCCTGTTTGCGGCCACGATTGCCGATGCCATCATCGAAGGCCGTGGCGGCAACGACGCGGAAGAAAGCCCCGAAGCCCCCGTGGAAGCCGAAGCTGAAGTGTCGGCCGAAGAAGTGGCTGCACCTGTGGCGGAATAAAGGAGGACACGATGCGTCTTTTCAAAAAAGCCGCCGCTGTGCTCATGAGCTTGTGTCTGTTGCTGTCGGTGGGTGCGCTGACGGCGCAGGCCGCAACACTGGTAAGCGTGCAGATTAAAACGTGGTACGTCACCAGCGGCGGAGTTGCATTCGAGGCACACACCACTCCAGCGGAGGGATCTTTCACGCAACAACTTGGCTGTGAATGGGAGATTTACGACGCCAACGGAAAGAAAGCGGCGTATACACGAATCGATGAAAACGACATTGATCCTGCGGACTGGGTTCTGATTGCTGAGGGGCTAAAGCCGGGTCAGTATACCGTTAAGGCGATCTACACGGCCGACTACGTGACCAAGAGCGCAACTGTGGCATTCACTGTTCCCAAGCCGCTGGATATGGCGAAGCTGGAGACAGCTATTGACAAGTGTTTAACTTCTTCACTTTATATAAGTCTCGCCTTCCGCTACACGCCCGAAAGCAGAGACGCATTTGTTGCGGCGGTTGCAGACCTCGAAAAATACATGCGCTCGAGTAGTATGCTTCTTCCCGGCACACACGTCTACGTGCCCGACAAATTTGTAGATAGTGACTATCTGGAACGCTCTGGCATAACGCAAAAGGACATCGACGCATCGGCGCAAAAGCTCACCGATGCCTATAACGGGCTGGAAAAGCGCGGCGGCTTGATTGAGATACTCTACTCGATTCTCGACAACGTGTTTGCCCTGTTCGACAAAATCACAAAACCATTTTCATTTTGATTAAGGAGAGTTCACCCATGGCATTTACCGCAAAAGACGTTCAGGATCTGCGCGCACGCACGGGCGTGGGCATGATGGACTGCAAAAAAGCATTGGTGGAGGCGGACGGCGACATCGAAAAGGCCGTTGACTTCCTGCGCGAGCGCGGCTTAGCCGCCGCCGCCAAAAAGGCCGGGCGCATCGCCGCCGAAGGCGCGGTTGTCGCCTACCAAGCGGGGGACACCGCGGTGCTGCTCGAAGTCAACAGCGAAACCGACTTTGTGGCCAAGAACGCGGAGTTCCAGGGCTTTGCTACAAAGGTCGCCCAGACTGTGGCGGAGACCAACCCCGCCGATGTGGACACCCTGCTGGTCACCGCACTGGCCGGTGACGCGCGTACCGTGCAGGAAAACCTGCAGGACAAAGTGCTCTCCATCGGCGAGAACCTGAAGATTCGCCGCTTCTATCGCGCCGAGGGCATCAGCTCTACCTACATCCACGCGGGTGGCTCTGTGGGCGTGCTTGTGCTGTTCGAGACCGATGCCGCCACCGCCGCGAAGCCGGAATTCGCCGCGCTGGGCAAGGACATCGCCATGCAAATCGCCGCGATGAGCCCCAGCTATCTGGATGCCGCCAGCGTGCCCGCGGACGTACTGCAACACGAGAAGGACATCCTCGTGGCGCAGATGAAGGAAGACCCCAAAATGGCCGGCAAGCCCGACGCCGTCCTCGCGAAAATCGTGGAGGGCAAGGTCGGCAAGTACTACAGCGAGGCCACGCTTTTGGCGCAACCCTACGTCAAAGACGACAGCCTGACGGTGGAGAAATACGTGGCATCCGTGGCCAAAGAGCTCGGCGCACCCATCGCCATCGCGGCCTTCGTGCGCTACGCCAAAGGCGAGGGCATCGAAAAACGTCAAGACGACTTCGCCGCCGAAATCGCCAAAATGACAGCGTGAGCTTGCGCTGCGCAAGCTCAATGAACAATTGACAATGAACAATTAACAATTCGTGGGGAACGCAACCGTTTTGCGCCCCAAAATTGTTCATTGTGCATTCTTAATTGTAAATTGTAAGTTGGGGGTTTTTGTGGCTGAAACAACGCTGTCCAGCTTTGAAACCCCCAGCTTGCCCTTCGCCATGGAGGCGGAGCAGGCCGTGCTGGGTGCTGTCCTGAAAGACCCCACTTGTATGCCCCAGGTGCAGTTGATTCTGCGCCCGGAGCATTTCTTTTTGCCGCAACATCAGGCCATCTATACGCAAATGATTGTGCAGGAGCTGGGCGGTGGCAAGATTGACCCGCTGATCCTGCTCGATGCGCTGACGCGCGACAAAGTCTATGACGACGCGGGCGGGCGGCAGTATTTGTTCCAGCTGAGCCAGTCCGTCCCCAGCACGGCCAACGTGGAGTACTACTGCCACATCGTCCGCGCCAAGGCCATGCTCCGCGCACTGATTGAGATTTCGCGCGACACCATCGACGCGGCCAGCAATGAGGCCGAGACCCCCGACGTTCTGCTCGATGCCGCCGAACAGCGGCTGTACGATCTGCGCAGTGGCAAGGGGACGAACCTGCCATCGCTGCTTATTGACGTTATCTACAACGAGGTCATTGACCGCCTGCAAAAGATGCAGAACCCAGAGACGGCGGACGAATTTCGCGGCCTGCCCACGGGCTATAGCCAGCTGGACGAAATCATCAGCGGCCTCAATAAGTCCGACCTCATCCTCATTGGCGCACGCCCCGCCGTGGGCAAAACCAGCGTGGCACTCAATTTGGCACGCAATGTGGCGGCCAGCGGCAAGCGCGTGGTGTTTTTCTGCCTAGAGATGACGAAAATGCAGCTGGCGCAGCGTCTGCTCTCCAGCGAAGCGCAGGTGGAATCCACGCTCCTGCGCACGGGCCGCATCGATGAGCGCAACTGGGCGAAGCTCCTGGAAAGCGCTGAAGCACTGCGCCCCGTGCCGCTGTTTTTGGACGACACCTCCAGCCTGACAGTGAGTGAAATGAAGGCGCGCATTCGCCGCATGAAGGATGTCGACGCCATTTTTGTGGACTATCTGGGTTTGATTTCGGGCGAAACGAAGTCCGAAAACCGTGTACAAGAGGTCAGCCGCATCACACGCTCGCTGAAAATGTTGGCAAAGGACATGCACATTCCCGTGGTGGTCTGCGCCCAGCTCAGCCGCGCCAGTGACCAAGGCGGCAAGCTGCGCCGTCCGGGCTTGAGCGACCTGCGCGAGTCGGGCTCAATCGAGCAGGATGCCGACATTGTGCTCTTCCTCTACCCCCACGAGGTTGAGCCGGGCGAGGGCGAGGAAGCCCCCGAAAACGACAACATTGCGTTGCTCGATATCATCGTGGCCAAAAACCGTCACGGACAGACGAACACCGTCACATTCCACTTTGACAAACAATACACGCGCATCACGCAAATTGCGCAGGAAAATGGCTATGACGGCGGCTACTGACGCGCGGACTGTCGCGCAGGCGACCATCGCGGCGCACGACCTGTTTGCGGCCAATGCGCGTGTGTATGTGGGGGTCTCCGGCGGGGCGGACAGCCTGTGTTTGCTGCATATTCTGCGTGCGTTGGCGTTCGATGTGCAGGCGGTGCACGTCAACCACCAGTTGCGCGGCGAAACCGCCGATGCGGACGAAGATTTGGTGCGCAAAACTTGCGCCCGCTGGGCTGTGCCGCTCACGGTGCGCCGCGTGGATGTGGCCGCGCGGGCGCAAAAAAGCGGTTTGGGTCTGGAAGAATGTGGGCGCACCGTGCGCTACGAAGTCTTTGCGGACGTGGCACAGAAGGGGATTGTGGCCACAGCGCACACCCTGAGCGATCGCTGTGAAACGCTCCTACTCAACTTGGCGCGGGGGAGCAGTCTGCGCGGTCTGGGCTCGATTCCCTACAAACGCGGCCACATTGTACGTCCACTGCTGGACGTGACGCGGGCGCAGGTGGAGGCATATTGCGCCGCGCAGGGCATCGCCTACGCCACGGATGCCAGCAATGCCGATGTGCGCTACGCGCGAAACCGTGTGCGGCATAATGTCCTGCCGGAACTGCAAAAAATCAATCCACAGTTGGAAGAGAGCTTGCACCGCCTGTTCGGGCAAGTCGCCGCAGACGAAAGCTATCTGGACGAGACGGCCGCTACGCTGTTAGAGGGCGCAAGGATGCCCGATGCAACGCTTCGGGCGCAGGCACTGCAAAGCGCAGCACGCCCCGTCCGCACCCGCGCCCTGCGCTTGTTGCTGGCAGAACTGTGCGTCCCCATCACGCAGGAAGCCGTTGCGCGACTAGAGAGCGTGCTGGGCGGCGGCAGAGTGAGCGTGGGCGGCGGCGTGCTCGCGGAAGTGCGGCGCGGCGTGCTGACTTTCCGCAAAGAGCAGCGCACTGTGCGAACAGGCGGAAAAAATGGGCAAGCTAGTGCAGAGGACAGAGGTCAGAAGACAGAGGGCAGAATTGCGCCCAAGGATCTGCCCACTGATTTTGGAGACCGCAGGGTATAAGGGGAAAGAGATCAAGTTTTGTTCACAAGTCTCACTTTTGCCCTCTGATTTCTGTCATCTACTTGCTTACCTTATGCATTTGTGGTATAATAATAAGAACGCCTGTGCATTGGGCGTCTTGCACGAACCTCGGAGGATGAACTTTGGATAGAAATAAAATTTTGCGTTATGCCAGTATGCTGCTCGTGCCGCTCCTGATGGTGGGCGCGTTTTGGTTGATGATGCGTGGCAAAACCCCGGAAAAGCCCCAATATGACGAGATCGTCAAGATTTTTGAAGAGGGCAATGTCGCCAAGTTCACGCTCAATTTCAGCAGCGGCGAACTGCAGTATTCCACGTTCAAAGAGATCGCCGAGACGGATCTCTACAATGAGCTCCATCCGCCCAAAATGAAGTGGGACAAGCCCCACACTGTGCCCGTGCACAAGTTCCCCGTGCCGCATGTGGAGATTTTTTACGAAAAAATCATGCCCATTGTGGACGAAATCAACGCGCGGGAAGGGCAAGTGCCCATCCAGTACGATATGGTCAAGGCCGGCGCGGGCACGGTGCTCCTGTCCTGGTTGCCCAATTTGGTGATCATCGGTGTGGCTATCGTGGCGGCGATTTTGATTTTCCGCAACATGAACCGCAGCATGAACAGTGAGACCGACCGCTCCATCGCTTTCGGCAAAGCACGCACCCGCAAGGGCAAGGACGAAAAGCGCAAAACCACGTTTGCGGACGTGGCCGGCGCGGACGAAGAAAAAGAAGAGCTGACGGAAATTGTGGAATTCCTCAAGAGCCCAGAGCGATTCAATGCCATCGGCGCACGCATCCCCAAAGGCGTGTTGCTCGTGGGTCCGCCGGGCACGGGCAAAACGCTGTTGGCGCGCGCCGTGGCAGGCGAGGCGGGCGTGCCGTTCCTGTCCATTTCCGGCTCGGATTTTGTGGAAATGTATGTGGGCGTGGGCGCGAGCCGTGTGCGCGATTTGTTTGAGCAGGCCAAACACGATGCCCCCTCGATAATTTTCATTGACGAGATTGACGCCGTGGGACGCCACCGCGGCGCGGGTATGGGCGGCGGTCACGACGAGCGCGAGCAGACGCTCAACCAACTTTTGGTGGAAATGGATGGCTTTGGTGCGAACGAAGGTGTCATCATCATCGCCGCCACCAACCGCCCGGACATCCTCGACCCCGCGCTTCTGCGCCCCGGTCGTTTTGACCGACAAGTCACCGTGGGCTACCCGGACATCATTGGGCGCGAGGCAATTTTGCAGGTGCACGCCAAAGATAAGCCCTTAGGGCCGGACGTTGTGCTGAAAGTCATCGCGCAGGGGACAGTCGGTTTCACGGGCGCGGATCTGGAGAACCTGCTCAATGAAGCGGCACTGCTGGCGGCGCGGCGTGACAAAAAAGCCATCACCATGGCGGAGATTGACGAGGCGTCCATCAAGGTGCAACTGGGCACGGAGAAGCGCAGTCACAAGCTCAGCGACAAAGAAAAACGCCTGACCGCCTACCACGAATCCGGCCACGCCGTGGCGAGCTACTATCTGGACAGTGCCGACGCGGTGCACCAGGTGAGCATCATCCCGCGCGGCATGGCGGGTGGCTACACCCTGCATTTGCCCAGTGAGGACAAGGATTCGCTCTCAAAAGGCGAGATGCTCGAAGAGCTGGTTGTGCTCTTGGGCGGACGCGCGGCGGAGGCCATTGTGCTCGACGACATCAGCACAGGCGCGAGCAACGACTTGCAACGTGCCACGGATTTGACGCGCAAAATGATCACAAAATACGGCATGAGCGAGGCACTTGGACCGCTGACCTTCGGCAGTGACAGCGGCGATGTCTTCCTCGGTCGCGACTACACCAATCACACGCGTGACTATTCTGAGCGCATCGCCAGCGAGATCGATGCAGAGATGAACGCGATCATTACGCGTGCCTACGACCAGACCACCGAACTGCTCACCGCCCACCGCGATAAGCTCGACGCCGTGGCCAGTGCCCTGCTCGAGCGCGAGAAAATCGACGGTGAGGCGTTCCGCGCCCTGATGGTCGACTGAACAAACACACCAACCCATCGCTTCGGCGGTGGGTTTTTCTAATGTATATTTTCCCCGACAGAGACATAATTTTTAGAAAAACTGTCCGTGTGAGGGGCAAATGTCCAAAACGAAAAAAGCACTGACCGCGCTGCTCTTAGTGGCGGCACTGCTCCTGCCGATGCTGGGGTTGCGTGCGCTTGAACCAGTGCGGGCGACCGCCGCACGCGAGGGGGTGGAGCTGCCCATCCTCATGTATCACCAGCTGACGAAAGACGCGCGGCTCGTGAATGAGTTCACGGTCACGGTGGATCAGTTTGCGAAAGATTTGGACGCGCTTGCCGCGCGGGGTTACACCGCCGTGCGCATGGAGCAGGTGCTCGCGTATGTGGAGCAGGGGAAGCCCCTGCCCGAAAAGCCCGTGATCATCAGCTTTGATGACGGGCTGGAGACGTTTTCTGTCTACGCCGCGCCGCTGCTGAAGGCGAAAGGCTGGGTCGGCGTGTTCGCGGTGATTGGGTCAGAGACGGACAAATTCAGCGCCGTCGACGACCACCACCTGAAGTATTCCTCCTGCACTTGGGCGCAGCTCAAAGAGCTGTCCGACGCGGGGACGGGCGAGATTGTCAGTCACACTTGGGATCTGCACAAAAACAAAAACGGTCGCAAAGGCGCGGCCAAAATTGCCGGGGAGAGCGAGGCCGCCTACCGCTCTGTGCTGGCGCAGGACGACGAGAGCCAACGCGCGGCGTTCGCCCACGCCGGACTGCCCGCGCCCACCGTGTACGTCTATCCCTACGGCGAATACAGCGCCGCCAGCCCAAAAATCCTGCAGGAATTGGGCTACCGCGCGGCGTTTATCTGTGACGCGCGAATGAACACTCTGCGCCCCGGAGACACAGATGCGCTCATGGCGCTCAAACGCTATATCCGCAAGCCCAACTGTCCGTTGCCGATTTAGCGACGATATTCGTCACGGATCTAGGGTGCTGTGGTGACGGGATTTTCCTCTGGAAGTACGAGTACTTCCACGCCCGGCAACAGGCTGCGCAGACGCGTGGCCAGCGGCTCTACGACCACAATTTCTGTTTCGTAATGCCCCGCCGCAAACAAGCTGATCCCAGCGGCCTTGGCGGCGAGGAATTCGTGATGCCGCGCTTCGCCCGTCACAAAGGCGTCACAGCCCAGCTCGACCGCACGCGCCCAGTATTCCCCCGCGCCGCCACTGCACAGTGCGACGGTGTGGATGGTCTGCCCACCGTCTACATAGCGCACGCTTGCGTGCAGCTTTTCGGCAATATGCGCCGCGAACGCCTGCGGCGTGCACGCTTCGGGGAGCGTTGCCACGCGCAGGAGCGCACCCGGCGCATCGGCATCGCCGGGAATTTCGCCGCTGAGCCCCAACGCCGCGCACAGTGCATCGTTCACGCCGCCGCGCACGGCGTCCAGATTGGTGTGTGCGGCCAGTGCCGCCATCCCCGCGCGTGCACAGGCGTAGGCCGGGTTGGGTGCAAGAAAATGTCTTGGCTCTAAGTGAAAGGTCACCGGGTGGTGGCTGACCAGGCAGGTCAGGCCCAATGCGGCGGCCGCTTGCACCCGCTCGGCTGTGATATCAAGGCACACGCCGATCTTGTCAACTGGTGCGTCTTCGTCACCAATCAGCAAGCCGATATTGCTGTCCCAGTCCTCCGCTAGCGCGGGGGGCGCGATCTGCGCCAGCGCACAGAGAACGTCACGCACGGTTGTCATGTTCCACCTCAAATGTCCAAAATGTTCAGCCCCGTTACGTCACACACGCGGCGCTCTAAGCTGCCCGGCAGGGTGCGCACAAAGATTTCCGCCGTTGCGCCCACGGTCAGGGCGTTCAGATGCCCGGCGAGCACTTCGTGGGTGACGGGGTCGGCCAGCAGGGCGTGCAGGTGCAGATAGGGCGCGGCGTCTTTGACGGACAGGTTGCCCACGAGGCTCACGACCTCCAAAAAGCTTGACGACTGCGCCGATTGGTACTGCCCCGTTGCGGGGTCAAGCACCCCCACTTGCGCGTATTTTGACGCGCCCAGCCCCGTGATTTCCGCCGCGCCGATGCCCTCGCGGGCGGCCAAAGCCAGCAGGCTCTCCACCACGTCTTCGCCGATTTCTAAGCGCACCACATAGGTGTCGCCGCGTTTTGTGCTGTGCATTTTTTCTCCTCGTTTGCTGGTTTTATGCGCCGCCCGAAGTTTGCCAGGTTTTGATCAACGCCGCCACGCGTGCGGTGCTGTGGCCGTCACACGCCCCCATTTGTTTGTGGGCGAACGCTGCGAGTTTGGCGGTCTTTGGGTGGGCGAGCGTGTCACGCAAAGCGTCAGGCAGGGCGGCGGCATCTGTGATGAGTTTCCCCGGCAAGTCATCGGGGAAGCGTAAGTAAAAGTCACGCTCATAGTCCTCCCAGTCCGGGCAGTAGAACAGCGTGGGCACGCCCATGAGCGCCGCCTCCTGCACCACGGCGGAGTAGTCCGTCACCAGCACGTCGCACACCGCCAGCAGATCCACCAGCGCTTCGGCGGTGTAGTCCCGCACGCGGCGATAGTGCCGCCCGCTGATGTAGGTCTCGCCCTGCAAGGGATGGCGGTGGATGATGAACATTTCGTCCTCCGCCAGCGTCTGCGAGAGCGTTTTCCAGCGGATTTTTGGGTCGAACGCGCGGGCGCGAGCGGTGGGCGCGTAGAGGTAGATTTTCTTGCCGCGTAGCACCGGGTGTTGGCGCAGTACGCGCTCTCGGCGGCGGTGCAAGGCCTCCGCGTCCAGCAGGCGATCGGTGTGCGGCGCACCCAACGCCAGCACACGCGCCGGGTCAATGCCAAACGCGTGGGCGGCGGCATCTCGGCAATCTTCAGAGCTGACGACGGCGGCGGTGTATTGCGCGTGGGCGCGTTGCTCCAGATGGCGCGGGCGCACGAGCGGCGCGTCAAGCGCAAAGCGTTTGTATGCCCCGCAGGCGTGCCAAATCTGCAAAACGCGCTGTTCAGGGCGCAGGCGGCAACGTGCGAGCGTGGGAATTGTACCGTCGGTCACGAGGATTTTTGCCCGTTGCAGACACCAGAGCGAGCGCACTTTTTGCCGCAACGTATGGGGCAAGGCGTGCGCAAAAATGTGCTTTTTTCCTAAAATTTCGGCGTAGACCAAGCGCAAATCTTCGGGCAGACGGTCTTGTTCGCTTTTTCTGTTGCGGGTTTTGGGCAGGGGACGGGTGGTGAAAAACAGCACTTCATCCCGCAGGGGCAGTGCCCCGAACACGGTGCGCAGGGCGGCGAGCGCCCCCCGCTCGGCCAAATTCGCCCAAGAGCGCAGCTGTTGCCGGGCGGCGCGGCGGAATCTGTGTCCGCGCACGCCCAAAAAGCGCAGGCGCACCGCGCGGATCTGTGACCGCGCCTCCGGCGGCAGAAGCGCACCCTCCCGCCGAAACAGCGCGAGCAGCTCCTCTTGCGTGAGCGTGAGATACAGCGCGGTCTCTTTCAGGCGCACGAAGGACGCGTTGGCGTAGAGCCGGTGGCAGTCGTGCGCACTTTCCGCGCTGAACGCAAAGTGTACGCCCCGCAGATGGCGCACGCGCAAAAGTTTGTTTTCCCACAGCAAATCCAGCGGAAAACGCGGCGTCTGCGTCGCCCGCAGGCGGCCATGATCCTTGTTTTTGTCCTGAAAATACACCTCAGTGCTGGGATATTCGCTCACACGCTGGCCATCAAAATGCGAGAAGGGGGCGGTGGAAAATCCCGCCTCTGGCTCGGCCTTCAGCGCGTGGACGTGCCGCTGCAGAGCCTTGGTATCCAAAAGCGCGGGGCGTTCCAAAATAAGCAGATAGCTCGTTTGTGCCGCGTCCAACGCCGCTTGCTTGATGGCCTCTGTCGTGCCCTCTGCCGCATCAATCCAGCGCACTCTAGGGTCTTGCAGCGCAGCGGCAGGACACAGCGGACGCAGTGCGCTGTCGATCAGCAGGGCGAAAAACGGCAAGCTTTGGGCAAAGAGGCTCTCGAGTTGCGCGGCCAGTTCATCGGCACTGCGCTTTCCGCACAGCAACACCGTGACCTTGCGCGTTTCGGCGGCTTGCTCTAGGCTGGTGGGCAGGTTGCCCTCAAGGAGGATATCGGAATGCGCACGGCGCAGGGTGCTTTTGGCCGACTCGCTCAGCTGGTCATACAAGCGCACAATCTCGCGCACGGCGGCGCTCAGCAGGGGCTCATCAATGGCGTAAAAATGGCGGTAATAGCGATAGATGAGCACCGTCAATAGCTTGCCGCGCACTTCGTCTAGGTACGCGCCGCGCTTGCGCTCGTTTTCGCTCTGTGCAAAGGACGAGCGGGCTTTGTGACGGCGTGCGTCAAAATAGTCCTCGGCGGCCTGTTCAATCTGCGCATACGCCGTCAAGTAGCTCTCCAGCTCGCGCTTGGTGGGCGTGCTGTCGGTGAACGGCTCTTCCCGCCACTGGGCATAGCCCTGCCGTGCGCTGGCGACAGACCCAGTGCCCAGCGCGAACGCCAGCGTGAAAAGCGCGTCCGCGGCGTAGCCAAAGTCCGCGCGGAAGGTCAGCCCCAGTGCACGGATGTCCGCCAGACGGTAGAGCTTGTTGCTTACGGAGGGATTCCACAGCAGGCGCGGCTCTGTGCAGGGGAGCGTGCGGCGCAGGGAGAGCTCTTCGGCGGAGGAAAAGTCGCGCCGCCCCAGCGCACCAAAGGCGCGTTGCCGCCCCACCACCAGCGCGGCGTCGTCCTTTTTGGCGGCACGGTATAACCCCGACAAAAAGCGCGGCGTAAAGCGGTTTTTGCTGTGGAGGAATGCGACATACTGCCCCGCCGCCGCCTGCAGACCGATGTTGCGCTGCTGGATGAAGGGCGTGTCCGCCGGGACGGACAGGACCGTGCGGTGCGGATTCCCCGCGCAGAAACGCGTGACGCGGTTTTGCGCCTCCTCGGGGGTGCCCTCGGGGAGGACGCACACCACTTCCCAGTCCCGCAGCGTTTGCCGCCGCAGGCTCTCCAGCGCGTCGGGCAGGTTTTCCCACGGCGGCGCAACGGTCAAAATAACGCTCAGCTTACGCACTTGCACCCCCTGTGAGGAATGAGGATTGAGGAATGAGGCGTGAGGTCGCCCCTGTAGGGGCGGCAACCTGCCGCCCGCAGGGAGAGGACAGAGCTTTGGACGCAATTCTGCCCTCTGATGTCATTCCGGCATCGAAAACAGTTCATCTTGCAAGGCGAGATTGTGGGCACGGCGGCGTGCCTCTTCGGCGGGATCGGGGGTGTAGATGTCGCCCGTGCGCTGGAGCACCGCGCCCGCGCGTGTTCCTTGGGGCAACGCCGTGAGCGGCAGGTTGACCATGCCCGCGTCCGTCTCCAGCACGACCCAGTCGCCCTCAATGCGCTCTACAACTACTCTTTCTCCCATTCGCGCACCAGCTCCTCTCCGTCTGTCGCCAGGACAATCCAGCCCAGCTGATCCGTGCGGTAGACCTTCGCGCCCGCGTCTCCCAGCTTTTTCAGCGTGTCCGCGTGGGGGTGACCGTAGCTGTTGTCCTGTCCACACGAAATGACAGCCACAGAGGGCGCGACGGCGGCGAGAAACGCTTTGCTCGTGCTGGATTTACTCCCGTGGTGTCCCACTTTCAGGACATCCGCGCGGAGATTCCGTCCGCTCTTCAGCAGATCCGCCTCACTCTTGCCCTCCGCGTCGCCCGTAAAAAGGTACGCCACCTTTCCGTAGCTCACGCGGCAGACGATGGACATGTCGTTGGCGTCGGCGTAATCATCCAGCGGGGCTAGAATGGTCAGCTTCGCCTCGCCCAGCTTGTATTCTGTGCCGGGCTTGGCGTAGATCGCCTTCGCGCCGCTGTCCTTCACGGCCACAAGGAAGTTCGTATAGGTCTTGGTGGTCTTCATGTTTTTCTCCGTCATTTTGGGGATAATGACGTTTTTGGGCGGATAGCCCGCCATGATTTTCGCCAGCGCACCGATGTGGTCGCTGTCCGGGTGGGTGGCGATGACGTAGTCAAGCTGCTTGACGTTCTGGTTGCGCAGGTACTTGATGACGCGCTCCTCGTTGCCGCTCTCGCCGCCGTCAATGAGCACGTTCATGTCCCCGGACTGTATGAGCGCACTGTCGCCCTGCCCCACGTCCAAAAAGTGCACCCGCAGCGGGTAGCCGTCCGTGCGCCCTGTGCGCAGACCCGCCGACGTGAACAGCGCGTCCCAGGTGGGCACACCCGCAATGTTCAGGCTCGGCAGTAGCGCAATGAGCCCCACGATGAGCAGGCCAAGAAGCCAGCCCAGCCGCTTTTTGTTCGTTTTCTTTTTGCTCACGGACGCTCTGCCTCCTCCAAAAGTTGTATTGTCTGCGCCACCAGTGTGTCGCAGGACTGTTTGTTTTTGCGTAGCTGGGCGCAGCGCAGATCCTCGCCCACCTGTGCGCGGAAGGCCGCGCGGAACGCCCGCGTCTGCGCTTTCAGCGCGTGTGGATCGTCCCCAAAGCGCTGCCCCAGCACCATGTGCGCGGCCAGCACCGCCCCGCACGTGCCCTGCCCATCGCCCAAACCTGCGCCCAGCCCGGCGGCCAACCGCTGTGCGCTCTCGACCGTCAGCCCCAGCGTGTCGGCATACGCCCCCAGCACCGCCGCGGCGCAGTTCGCGCCCGCCGCACGCAGAGCGCTCGCGCGTGCCGCGTGGTCTATGGTTTGCACAGCCATCCTACTTTAGCAGTTTGCGCACAACGCTTTCGCAGTGCGCTTGATCCCACACCACGGGCACGGGATAGAGTGGGTTGCCCTCTTTCAGCGCACGCTGGGCGATGAGGGGGATGTCTTTTTCCAGCAGGGCGTCAATCTTGTCGGGGATGTTCATGCGGGCGTTGAGGGCGCGGATTTCCGCGATGAACGCCTTGGCCTTCGCCTCTGCGCCCACAGCCCCGCTGAGCTCCGCCGCGTCATACAGTTCCGCCAGACGCTCGTAGACCGCCGCGCCAAAATCCTCCAAAACATAGGGCAGGATGATGGCGTTGGCCAGCCCGTGGGGCGTACCGTACATGCCGCCGCAGTTGTGGGCGATGGAGTGCACGTAGCCCACATACGCGCGAGTGAACGCAAGCCCGGCCAAGTGACTGGCAACGAGCATTTGCTCCCGCGCCTCGATGTTTTTGCCATCGTTGAAAGCCGTCTCTAGGTACTGGAAAATCAGCCGCGTGGCCTCCAGCGCGTCCTTGCGGGTTTGCGCAACGTTGGAGTGACCGATGTACGCCTCCACTGCGTGGGTGAGCGCGTCAATGCCCGTGGTGGAGGTGATGTGCGGCGGCAGTCCGAGGGTGAGTTCGGGGTCGAGCACGGCCACCAGTGGGCGCAGGTGCGGGTCGTTGATCGCGCCCTTCTCGTGGGTCGCCGGGTCGCTGACCACGGCGGCGATGGTGCACTCGCTGCCCGTGCCCGCTGTGGTGGGGATGGCATAGAGCGGCGGAATTTTTTTGAGCACCTTGAGCGTGCCCTTGAGCTGGATGGCGGTCTTACCCGGACGGGCAATGCGTGCGCCGATGGCCTTGGCGCAGTCCATGGGGCTGCCGCCGCCAAAGGCCACGATGCCCTGTGCGCCGCTCTCTTGATAGAGTGCGAGCCCGGCCTCGATGTTGCCCACGGTGGGGTTGGGCTGCACATCGTCAAAGACCACCACGCCGATGTTTGCGTCCTTTAAGGCATCCAGCAGACCGCCATAAAGCCCCAGCCCCGTGAGCCCCTTGTCGGTGACCAGCAGGACTTTCGTCAGCCCGTCCTGCTTGAGCCGCGCGGGCAGACGCTTGACGCTCCCCGCGCCCTCGATGCGATCGGGCGGCGTCCAGTTCAGAAACTGCGTTGCCACAAACATACCGGCCTGAAAGGTCCGGCACCACAAAGTACTAGCCATGGTGAAAACTCCCCGTTTTGTTTTGGGTAGAGTATAGCACGTTTGGCCTGTTTTTGCAAGAGCAGATGACAGAAGTCAGAAGACAGAGGACAGAGAGGGATGAGGAATGAGGGTTGAGGCATGAGGTTCGTGGTAGGGGCTTTTCTGCGCTCGCCCGCTGTTAAGAAGTCAGAGGAGAGACGACAGAATTACGGGGAAGGGGAGAATAGCCTGATTCATTAGGCAAGATTCATTTCGTCCGATTGCCGACAGTCTTGCACATCAAAAACATGCACAGCATCGTCCGCAACGGTAAAAACCAAGCGATGCCAGCGGCTGAACAGGATTTTGTGCATTTCTATGTCTGGATATTCGTTTGATGTATAGTAGGCATAGCCTGTGGGGTGCTCCTGCAACTGGTTCAGTGAAGAGAGGAAGCTATGTATCAGATTATCCGTTGCGCTTTCGCTCACGCGGGAAAGAAATTCAACCGCGTTCTCAAATTTGCGCATGGCACGATCATCAATCGTTACGTTATACACGGGCGTTTGCCCCTCGCGCTTTTGCGGCATCCAATCTTTTGCGGCATTCCGCCATGTCCACGCCAGGGACACCGTTGCGGTACGCCTCGACAGCCTTTCGCAGTGTTTCGCCGCCATCATTCATGGAGACGTATGGCATGGCGGGCTCTGAAATGGCGAACGGAACACCACGCGTCAAAATCGCCTGATGCAAAAAGAGATTGACGGCTTCCGCCACCGTCAACCCTAGGCGCGAAAACAGTTGCTCCGCCTCGTCTTTCGTCCGCGGTTCGGTGCGCACATTGATGACTGCTGTCTTTGCCATTTCTCTCACCTCGTCCTTTAGTATACACCAATTCACACACAATTGCAATACAACGTGCGGCTTTGACATGGAGGGGGTGGCTGCGGATTTTCATCTGCCTCCTTCTGTCCTCTGTCTTCTGAACTCTGCCCTCTGAAAAGATTTGCATTCTGCGCCGCGCTGTGTTATAATACAGGCATAAGACAAATTGTTGGGAGGAAACCATATGACGCGCAGTCAATCCCGTGAGCAGGCGTTCGCCCTGCTGTTTGAAAAATCCTTCCACCCGGATGCCGATCTGGAAACACTCACAGAGCTCTCGCTCATCAACGGCACGCTGCAGGACGACCCCTTCACCTTCCGCCTAGCCGAAACGGCTTGGGCGCACCTGTACGACATCGACGAGGTGATCGATCGCCTGACGCAAAACTGGAGTCGCCGCCGCCTGTCGCGGGTGGCGCTCTCTGCCCTGCGTCTGGGCATTGCGGAACTGCAATACCTAGAGGACATCCCCACAGGCGCAACCATCAATGAATGCGTGGAGCTGTGCAAGCTCTATGGCGGCGAAAACGATGCCTCCTTCGTCAACGGCGTTTTGGGGGCGCTCGCCCGCGAAAGCACCGTTTAGCAGAATATCCCAATTCTTGGGATACTTCTAAATTCTTTGCGCAAATCTTTCGGTTTTATAAACGAAACAGAACAAAGATTTTTCTTGCATAGTCTCGTCAATTCTGTTATAATGTACGCAATCACATGACGCAATATCTGGGGAGAATATTGTGACAGGAGAGACATATGCTGAAAAATTTATCCCCCTTATTGAGTCCTGAGATGCTCAAGGTGTTGTCTGAGATGGGACTTGGCGATGAAATCGTCATCGCGGACGGGAACTTCCCCGCCTCGGCGACGGCACGCCGATTGGTTCGAGCGGACGGGGCGCAAGTCAACGCCGCACTCGACGCAGTGCTGTCCGTGTTCCCGCTGGACGCCAATGCCGAAATGCCCGTAGCCCTCATGGGTAGCGGCATGTTGCGCGAAGAGCCGCCCGTTTGGGAGCGACTGCGCTACATCGTGGAGCGACACGAGGGAGAGCGCAAGTTTCAGGTGCTGGAGCGCGAAGCGTTCCTAGAGCGTGCCAAGCGTGCCTACGCCGTGATTGCCACTGGCGACAAAGAGAACTATTCGTCCGTCATCCTCCGTAAAGGACTGGTGACGGTGGAGTCCGTGCGACTTTAGTGTGTGGAGGAGGCACGAACTCTTTGTATGAAATCCCCAACTAGAGATTCATCTCTGTTGGGGATATTCATTATCAATGAACAATTGATAATGAGCAATGAACAATTGAGTCCCTCTAAAAACCTACGCAAAGCGGAGGAAATATGGTATAATGAGAGGGAAATTAGAAGGCGCAGGGGGCGCAAAATGCAGTATTCATTCTTCGATC
>JAISJQ010000019.1 GCA_031261445.1 Oscillospiraceae bacterium
TACCCTGGTAGACGCTAAACCTGTAGGGGACGATGTCCACATCGTCCCGTTGTTCTGAAAACGCGTGGAAAATAACGGGGCGATGTGGACATCGCCCCCTACAGTTTCAGAAGGCAGAAGGCAGATTTGAGGGCAGCAATTCTGCCCTCTGCTAGACCACGGGCGGCAGGTTGCCGCCCCTACAGTTCTCAATACTACTTGCGCTTGCTGTCAAAATGGGGTATAATATACCCAACAAAATGCACGGGAGTTTTTGTGCCTGACCAGTTTTCGCGCACACGGCTGCTCATCGGCGATGAGGGGCACGGGCGTTTGCAAAAAGCGCATGTGTGCGTTTTTGGTATCGGCGGCGTGGGGGGCTACGCCGTGGAGGCACTCGCGCGGGCGGGTGTGGGGGCGCTCAGTTTAGTGGACGACGACAAAATCTGCCTGACCAACCTCAACCGCCAGCTCCACGCTCTGCGCGGCACGGTGGGGCAATACAAAGTGGACGTGGCCGCCGCGCGTGTGGCACAGATCAACCCGAAGTGCCGCGTGACGATGCACAAAACGTTCTACCTGCCCGAGACGGAAGATCAGTTTGATTTTGCCCGCTACGACTATATTCTCGACGCAATCGACACGGTTTCTGGCAAAATTGCGCTCGTGATACAGGCGCAGGCGGCGGGCACGCCCATCGTCAGCTGCATGGGTGCGGGCAACAAAATGGACGCATCCGCGTTTCGTGTCGCGGATATCTACCAAACGAAAATTTGCCCCCTCGCGCGGGTGATGCGGCGGGAGTTGCGTGCGCGGGGCGTGAAAAATCTGCGCGTTGTGTACTCCGAAGAGCCGCCGCGCGACCCCTATGACGACCCGCAATATTCCTGCCGTGGCAACTGCATTTGTCCGCCCGACACCGCGCGAAACTGCGACATTCGGCGGCAAATCCCCGGGAGCATTTCGTTTGTCCCGGCGGCGGCGGGGCTGGTCTGCGCGGGGGAAATTGTGCGCGGGCTGCTGGCATGAGCTGCACGCTGTGCCCGCGCTTGTGCAATGTGAATCGCACGCAGGGAAAACGCGGTTTTTGTGCCGCCCCTCCCCTGCCGGTTGTCGCGGCGGCGCAGCTGCACCAGTGGGAAGAGCCGTGCATTTCGGGCACGCATGGCGCGGGGACGGTGTTTTTCTCGGGCTGCAACCTGGCGTGCGTGTACTGCCAAAACTACGAGATTTCGCGCACGATTCGCGGGCAGTCCGTGGACGCGGACGGCTTGCGCCAGATGTTTCATGCGCTCATCGCGCAGGGTGTACACAATATTTCGCTCGTCACACCCACCTGCTACGCCGATACCATTGCCGCCGCGCTGATGCCGCGCCTGCCTGTGCCCGTGGTCTATAACTGCGGCGGCTACGAGCGCGTGGAAACGCTGGCGATGTTGGCGGACAAGGTGGACGTTTGGTTGCCCGACTATAAATACAGCGACGGCGATTTGGCGGCACGCTGTTCTAGTGCACATGACTACCCCGCCGTGGCGGCGGCGGCGATTTTGGCAATGGTAGAGCACGCGGGCGCGCCTGTTTTTGACGACGCTGGCTTGCTCACGCGCGGCGTTTTGGTGCGGCACTTGGTCTTGCCCGGGCAACTGGAAAACACGTTCGGCGTGCTCGATTGGTTTGCCGACCACCTGCGCGGCAGGGCGCTCTTGAGCCTCATGGGGCAGTTCACGCCCAACGGCTGCGCGGAATTTGACCGTCCGCTCACAGCGGACGAATACCACCGCGCGGTGGACTACATGCACCTAGTGGGCATTCGGGACGGCTATGTGCAGGACTTGGCCGCCGTCGGCAGTGGGTATGTGCCAGTTTGGGCGGGTTAGGGGATATCGTCTTCCTGCTCCCAAAGATTTTTACCTTCTAGCGCAGATCATCTGGGAGAACAGTTGTTCCGTCAATATTCGCATCATCCAGCTGTTCAGCGGTAAGATTTTTCGCATTGTTCAGGAATGCATTGGCGAGATCTGCCGAAAAGAAGTTCGTTTCAGTAAGATCCGTCTGCCAGAAATTTACACCTGTGAGATCCGCGCAATAAAGACGTGCTCTTGTGAGATTGGCGCAGCTGAGGTGCGCTTTGTAGAGATATGTATGATCAAGGTTGGCATCGGTAAGATTCGCCCCATAGAGATTTGCATTGGCGAGACGCGCCATCGCTAAGTCTGCGCGTGAAAGATTCGCATTCTTGAGGTTTGCACGCGCAAGAGTCGCGTCCGTGAAAACTGCACTCGTGAGATTCGTATACCTTAGATCTGCTTCGCTGATATCCGCCTCCCAGAAGACAGCATGGACAAGTTTCGCGTGCATAAGGCTTGCATTGGTTAGATTCGCACGCTCAAAATTTGCGTAAGAGAGATTGATATTTGGAATAACCGAAAAAGACAGATTCACCCCTGCCAACTGCGCGGGTTTTGAGTCGGGGAAAGCCGTGCGGGCGTCCGAGAGCATTTGTAGGGCAGTCATGATGTCTGACGCGAGCGGGTTTTTGTCGTCCTTCGGGCGCTTTTGGCTCTCCTCCACCACAAAGCTGGAGAGGATGTCAATCACGTCGTCGCGATCCTTTTCGGAATCGAACGCAAGGCGTTTGAGCTCGTACACCGCGCCTTTGCGGATGGTGATTTCGCTGCTGCCTAGGTGATCAATCGCCGCGACAAGGCGCTCGCTGTATTTCGTGTCCTGCGCCAGCGCAAACTGCCCCTCGCTCACCTGCTGTTGGCTCAGCTGCAGCATCGCCACCACGCCCACGGTCAGCGCACCCAAAATCAGCCCCGTTGTGCGCACGAGCTCATAGGTGGATTCCCGCTTGCCCACCCTGTGCACCAGCGCAAAAATCGCCAGCGCGGGCGGCAGGCAGAGCACAAAACTCACGCCCACGCGCAGCAACAGCGGCGTTTCCGTCAGCAAGATAGCGACATTGCGGCGATACAGCAGATACAATACAACGCCCTCCACCGCCAGCAACACGGGCGCTAGCACTGACACCAGCGTCCATTTCCAGCCAGCCTGTCGTCTCTTCATGTCACAGCCTCCTGCTCACTTTTTCTGCGCTTTGATAACCTTCAGTCGCCCGAAATCCTCGCGCTCCTTCTCCTCCAGCGCGGCGGAGATGAAGCGAATCGTCGCCTCAAACTGCGGGATGAGGATATTCTGCAGGGCGTTGGCGCGTTTTTGCGTCTTCTTAATCGCCACGGCCAGACGATAGACGGAGCTTTCCATCTCGGCCAGCTCGGCGGTGAGCTGCTTGACGCGCCCGAACTGGAGGACGGCCTCGTCGAGCTGCGAATTGGTTGACCCCAAACCATAATGCAGCGCGAACGGCTCAGCCGTCAGCGTCACGGTGGGCAGCTCCACGCCCATCACCGAGCGGTTCGAGAGCGTCAGCGTCTCGTCCACGGGCACGCCGTAGGCGTACTGCTCGCAGTTACCCAGCGAGATGTTCGCACGCTGCAGCGACGCATACGCTTGGGCGTAGGTCTCATCAATCCGCGCCTGAATGCTCGCCGCGCCGTCAATGAGCCCCATCATCTCGCGGATGAGGATGGTGCGCTTTTTGTCCATCAGGTCATAGCCCAGTTTGGCCAGCCGCAGGGACTTTTTCGTCGCAATCAGGTTGCTTTTGGTGGGGAAAATCTGTGCCATGCTTACCTCTCAATGGTGATGTGTTCGCCAACATCCGTGACAGTTCCGTCCATGCTGGCGTGATATGCTGCCCCCAGCTTGTCCGCTGGCGGGCGGGCGATGCACTGCCCCAACGCGACGCGCTCGCCGACGGCAACGATAGGTTGCGCGGACACGCCAATGTGGCTGTTCAGCGCGATGCACACACGGTGCGGCGTTAGGCTGACAAAGCGTGTGGGCACATAGCCAGAAAAAATCTCCACACCCGCGCGGGCGGCCACCCGCCCTGTGGGCACGCGGCGATATTCGCGCATGGGGCGCACTTCTTCCAGCGCGAACGCGGGCGGACGGATGCCCTGCGTGCGCAGTTCGGCCTTAATCAGGGCGTTGACCTTGCGCGGCTGTAGTTGCATGGGGCAGGCGTACAGCTCGCAGATGCCGCATTCGCAGCAAAGCGCGGCGCTTTGCAGTGTGGGATCGCTCGCCAGCCGCGCCCGCCAATTTCCGCCGCCGATTTTGCGCATGATGGCGTGCGGCGCAAGCGGATGACCGATTAAATTGCGCGGGCACAGCTGGGTGCAGAACGTGCACTGAATACACGCCGCCCGCGCACGCCGCACGGTTTGCGGCTCGGAGAGCACGGCGTTTTGCACAAGGCGTGTCTGGGTCGGCACGAGCAAAAAGCCGCTGGTCGTCTTGGTCACGCAGGCACTGGCCGCGGCATCGGCACTGAGCACTTTGCCCATCATGGGGCCGCCAGAGACCACGGTGTAGTCCCGCACGCTCGCGCCCCCCGCCGCCTCTAGGCAGTCCGCCAGAGGCGTGCCGATGGGCACTTTGAGGATACAGGGGCTGCGCACCGCGCCATTGATGGTGACGTATTTTTGCGTAAACGCGCGGCCTTGCAGCGCTTGCCAGACGGCATAAAGCGTGGCGGCGTTGGAGACAATACAACCGACCGCCCCCGGCAACCCCCCCGGCGGCACGCTGCGCCCGGTGACTTCGTAGACCAACGTTTGCTCGTCCCCAGCGGGGTAAAAAGACGTGAGCGTGTGGCGGCGCAACTGGGGATACTGCGGCAACACGGCATCGAGCGCGGCGATTTCCGCCCGATAGCTCTCTTTGAGGACAATCACAGCAGCGGAAGCACCCAAATGTGCACGCACGGCCTCCGCGGCGGCACAAATCTCCGCCGCGTGTTCGCGCAAAAGAAAGCGATCCGTGCCCAAAAGCGGCTCGCACTCGGCGGCGTTAACAAGGAGGGTATCGGCCGCGGTGGCGACTTTGACATGGGTGGGAAATCCCGCGCCGCCGCAACCGACGATGCCCGCCTGGGCAATGGTCTGGGTCAAAGTCATGGCCGCCCCTCCTGCGCTTTTCTGTGTGGAAATTATACCACGTTCGCGCGGGAAGTGCAAGTTTGACAGGCGTGTGAAATTGTGTTATACTTCTCACAGACAAAGCTGAATTGATCTTTCTTTGGGGGCAAAAATCCGTGAATCTGAAAAGACTACGCGCACGCATCATCGCAGCGTTACCGGCCAGCAAGCGCCAAGTGAGAAAAATAACCGCCCAACTGAGCGAGCATCGCCGTATACAGTCGGACTTGGTGGAAATGATGCGCCAGCTGGCCACGCAACACGCCGAACAAACGGAGTTACAGTGGCAAGCGCAAGCGGCCATTGAAAAGGCCGTGGTGGAACAACACGCCGCCGCGCGGGAAACCTTTGCGCTCTTTGCCCAGACCATTGGGCAAGACATGGCAGAGCAAAACCGTGCACTCGTAGAGCAATCACAAGCCTTGGCCGGGCAGCTACAAGCCATCGCGGCGCTTGTGCCCGCTGAGGGCGAACAGATCCGCTCCGCCCTGCAACAGCAGAGCGCACAGGCGCTCACATCACAGGAAAGTATGCGCTTTCAGACGGACAAAAAGTTGAACACACTGTTGGACACAACCCACAGAACGCTCGCCAGCACACGAGAAAACAATTGGGCGCATGTGTTTCACGACACCATACGCCAGAGCACTTGGTTCACTGCGCCTACCCTCTCTCCCGGCGGCTGGGCGGTGGGATATCCCTATTGTTATTTGCTCTACCGTGCGCTGGAGCAGGCAAAGCCGCAGGACATTTTGGAGCTGGGTTTGGGGCAAAGCACCAGAATTCTGTCGCAATTTGCCGCCGCGCACCCGGAAATGCGGCATTGTGTCATTGAGCACGACCCGGTTTGGATGGACTTTTGCGCAAAAGAATTCCACCTGCCCGCCAACAGTACGCTAGTTCAGTTGGACTTGGAAACGAAGCCGTTCATGGATACGGAAGTCTTGCAGTACAAAGGCTTTGCAGAGAAAATGGCCGGGCGCAAGTTTGATTTGATCTCCATTGACGCGCCCCTTGGTACAACGAACGAAAAATACTCCCGCGTGGATGTGTTGCAGTTGATCCCCGACTGCTTGAAAGAGGATTTTGTCATTCTGGTTGACGATTACCACAGAGAGCCCGAAAAGCAGATGGCAGAATTGTTGCTGGAGACACTAAAAAAGGCTGGTATCCCCGTGGCGAGCCGCTGTTACTTTGGAAACAAAAATACCTTCATCATCGTGTCCGAAAGCCGCAAGTTTTTGCACACCATCTAAAACCCAAACAGCGTCGCGAGGAAAGTCGTCCGACAACTTTCCTCGCGACGTTTTGCGCGGACAACTGCTATGTAGTCTCCTGCGTCTTTTGGATGCGGAAGAGAATCCGCAGCAAACCGCGCAGCGCGCGCGGGCTTTTGAACACAACCACTTTCATGTTAACCCTCCTAAAATTTGCAGAACGCTGTGCCACACAGAATCAGCAAGGCCGCCGCGATGAACACCAGCGCACTCTCTGGCAGACACGCCGCCAAGAGCAAACCCGCGCCAAACGCCGCGCAGACCACCCCTTTGCTGTTCTTGCAGGCAAATTGTCGTGTGCCGCTCATACCGATCGCCTCCGCTGGTGAATTTGGCTTTTGCCTATTCACAGGATATGCACGGGCGGGTGGGTTGTTGATTGCATGTCGAGAGGACAGATTTCAGAAGGCAGGGGGCAGAATTTCGCCCACAATATCTGTCCTCTGATTTCTGCTCTCTCAACAGCGGGACGCCGAGGGCGGTGTCCCCTACCGTGTGGCACACGGGCGGCAGATTGCCGCCCCTACAGACCTCATTCCTGTATCCTGAACCCTCATACCCTCTTTGCGGCGGGCGACCGGGGACGGTCGCCCCTACAAGCCACGGCCATTGCTTTATAGAAATCACTGGATCAAATTGGGAAAATATTGTATAATATGCACAACATTAATAAGGGGTTGTACATATGGAACGTGGAGTGCTGGAGATATTGGAG
>JAISJQ010000013.1 GCA_031261445.1 Oscillospiraceae bacterium
AAGCAAGCATAATTGACACGCATAAAGACGGCTGTTGGACGGAAATAAATTTACAGTTTGCCAGTGGAAAACTGTTTTTTTTTGGGGGTTGTAGGGGCGAGCGGCGCTCGCCCCTACACAAAATTGATTTCCGAACAATCGACCACACAAACAATTGTTCTTTGTTCATTGTTCATTGCAAAGCCTAGCCCACAATCCCCCGCGCACGCAGGAAGAAGCGGGCGCGGTTGAGCACGCGCTTGTCTTTCTCAAAGTGCAGGCAACGCAGGGCTTCCTCAAAGGTGAGCCACTGGCAGATATCGATTTCCTCGGCTTGGCGGACGGTTTTGAGCGTGTCGGACTCCGCGAGGAAAAAGACCACTTTTTTCTCTACCCACGACTGAATATCATATTTGCTGGTCTCTTTGAAGCCCTCGAGCAGGCGGATCTTGAGCCCCGTTTCTTCTTGCACTTCGCGCAGGGCCGTCTCTTCCGCCGTCTCCCCTGCCTCCACGTGCCCTTTGGGGAAGCCCCAGTTGGTGCTGCGGCGGTTCTTGATGAGCAGGTACAACACCCGCCCGCTCTCGGCCTTGTGATACACCAACGCGCCGCAGGAGCACTCGAACTTGCACTCTAAGGTGTAGGGGGCGCGACCCTCGGCAAAATCCAGCTGTGCGCGGATTTCCGTCTCGATGAGCTTGGCGGAGATGGGCGCGAGGACGAGTACTTTGCCGCCGTCCTGCCGCCGCAAGACGGCGATGCACTGGCCGTCAAACGTCCGCAAGGGACGCTCCACGCCCAGAATATACGCCCCCCGCACATTGTGCTGAAAGCCCCGCTGCCCTTCTAGGTCAGCGTAATTGACGCCATAAGCACGCCCCAGCTGATGGCTGTAGGTGTGCATGGGACGGGTGATTTTTACGTGTAGGTGTCGGCCAAGCATGGATTACGTCTTTCCTGATGCGGGGGTAAACCGCAGTCTGATGAGATAAACTGTCGATAGTATAACGAAAAAAATACAAAATTGCAATCTCTTTGCGGACATTTCTGCGTTATGACCAAATGCGCCTACAAGCTACACAAATCTTTGTGTTTTTGGACGAGAGGGCTTGACATTCACGCGCACATCGGGTATCATTGTATATGAAAATTTTGGCGTTACGGAGAGAAACATGCCCAAGACCGACTGGTACAAAGACCTTGTGTTCTATCAAATTTGGCCGCGCTCGTTTTGCGACGGCGACGGCGACGGCATCGGCGACCTGACGGGTGTGCTGGGTAAGCTGGACTATATCCGCTCGCTGGGCGTCAATGCCCTTTGGTTTTCGCCGCTCTATCCCTCCCCCCAAGACGATTACGGCTACGACATCGCCGACTACTGCGCCATCAACCCTGAATACGGTACGCTGGCGCAATTCCAAGAGGTGCTAGAAAAAGCGCACGCGCTGGGAATGAAAGTGATTATGGATCTGGTGCTCAACCACACGAGCAACCAGCACGCATGGTTTCTCGAATCGCTGCATCTGGACAGCCCCAAGGCGGACTGGTATATTTGGCGCCGTGGCACGGACAAAAAGCCGCCCAACAACTGGACGAGCACCTTCCCCGGCCCGGGCTGGGAAAAACGCGAGCGCTACAATGCGGACGGCTCTGTGTCCAGCGATGCGTGGTACTATCTGCACCTGTTCGCCGTGGAGCAGCCTGACCTGAACCACGACTGCCCCGCTCTGCGCGAGGCACTCAAGGACGTGCAACGCTTCTGGCTGGACATGGGCGTGGACGGCTTCCGCGAGGACGTGATCACCTATATCAGCAAAAAAGAGGGCTTGCCAAACGGCTTCCCGCTCATGCCCGCCGGGCGCGGCATGGAGCACTTTTCGCAAGGGCCGAATCTGCGCAAATATCTGGCGGAATACCGCACGGTGGTGGACGAATACGACGCCATGACCGTGGGCGAAGCGCCTGGCATGACGCCCCAAAACGCCCTGCGCTACATCGACCAAAACGCCCCCGTGCTGGACTTGATGTTCCACTTTCAGCACATGACCGCCGACTGCATCGGCCTAGCGTGGGTGAAGACGCGCTTCAGCCTGCGCAAGCTCAAGAAGGTGTTTAATGCCTGGCAACAGGCGCTGCGCGGTCGCGCGTGGAACACGCTATATCTGGAAAATCACGACCAACCCCGTGTGCTCAGCCGCTTTGGCTGCACGGACACCGAAGAGCTACGCGTGGCCAGCGGCAAGGCGCTGGCGGCGGCGTATTTGCTCCAGCAGGGCACGCCGTTTATCTATCAGGGGCAGGAGATTGGCATGACCAACCTGCCCCCGCTCGCGCTGGAGGAATACCCCGACGTGGTGACGCACAACACCTACGATCTCTTCCGCTCGCTGGGCTTTAGCCACAAGCGCACCATGGCGCACGCCGCCTATGCCGCGCGGGACAACGCCCGCTCGCCCGTGCAGTGGTCAAGTGCCCCAAATGCTGGCTTCACCACGGCGGAAAAGCCTTGGTTCATGGTCAACCCCAACTACAAGACCATCAACGTGGCCAATGCGCTGGCCGACCCGAACGGACTGCCGCAATGGTACAAACAGGTGCTGGCTCTGCGCAGTGTTCGCACGCTCTTCCGCGATGGGACATATCGCGACCTGTGCCCGCGCAGTCAGACGCTGTACATGTACACGCGAGAACTGCCCGGCGAACAGAGTTGTTTGGTGGTCATTTCGTTCAGCAAAAAGGTCACGCAAATCCAGCTACCCAAAGCGATTGCCGCCCGTGGCGTGCAGCTGGTTTTGGACAGCACAAACAACGCCGTGGACGCGACCGCGCCGCCCACGCACGAACGCAACCTGACGCTGAAGCCTTATCAGGTGCAGGTGTATTTTTATCAGTGATAACGGAGAAGACAGATTTTCGGGGCAATTCTGCCCTCTGTCTTCTGTCCGCTGATCACCACGACAAACGGGTTACATCATCACGTAGGGGCAACCCTCGTGGTTGCCCCGTCCAACAGGTGACCATACCCGCAGGGCGACCACAAGGGTCGCCCCTACACATAAAATTTATAGTCCAGACGCGATGCTTTGGATGAGTTTGCGTGCGCCGTCGGCGATTTCTGGGTGCTGGAGCGCGACCTCGATGTTCGCTTGCAGGATGCCCAGCTTGTTGCCCATGTCATAACGCTTTCCGATGAAGTCGCAGGCCAGCAGCTGACCGGCCGCGCCCAGCTCGCTCATCACGTCCGTCAGGTACAGCTCCTCGCCGGCGGGTGTGTTCTTGATGCCCTCTTTGAGCATCCCGAACACCTGCGGCGGCAGAACGACGCGCCCCAAAATCGCGAACAGGCTCATGATTTGGTCGTCCGTGGGCTTCTCGATGATTTTGTGGCAGTTCCACAGGCGCTCTTCGCCGTCGATGGGCGTGACGCCCAGAGTGCAATAGAGCTTGATGAGCTCGCGCTTGACCGCTTGCACGCCCACCACGCCTTTGCCGTATTTGGCGTAGGCATCGGTCAACTGTTGCACGGCGGGCAGTGCGCCGGGCTGCTGGATGATCACGTCGTCGCCATAGAGCACCGCAAACGGCTCGTTGCCCACGAACGATTCGCCGCAGAGGATGGCGTGCCCCAAGCCCTTGGTGACCTTTTGGCGGATGAAGAAGATGTTCGCCTTCACTTCGCTCACCGCGCGCACCTGCGCCAGAATTTGCGCCTTGGAGGGGTTTTCCGCCAGCTTGCTCTCCAGCTCGTAGGCGTAGTCGAAGTGATCTTCAATCACGCCTTTGCCGCGGTTGGTGATGATGAGGATGTCCTCAATCCCGGCAGCGACCGCCTCTTCCACGATGTACTGAATCGCGGGCTTGTCGACGATGTTGAGCATCTCTTTGGGCACGGCCTTGCTGGCGGGTAGCACGCGGGTTCCCAGACCAGCGGCGGGGATAATGGCTTTTTTGACTTGCATAAAGTCCCTCCGTAATTCATGTTTTTACTTGTATGTGAAGACACGGTGCACAAAGACCTTTCGCGTCGCGTCTTGAACATCGGCTGTGCGGCCTTGCTACAAGAACCAGGGGATGATGTATTCTTGCACCAAAAAGAGCAAGAGGAAGACACTGGAAGCGGCCATCATGCTCGTGCCGCCCTCGCGCACGGCGGCGAACTGGAACGCGACCTCGTCTTTGTGCACCGCCCGCAGGCGATCAATCAGCGCACCCGCATGGCGGAAGTACTGCCCGTTGGCGATGAACCCCGCCACGAGGCACAAAATCAGCGTGCCCACAAGGCTCGGCAAATACCACGGCAACGCGGCCAAAGCCGCCTGCGTCATGGCCTCGGATGTCGCTTCCATCACAGACGTATCGGGCGTCGCGGCCATGCCTAAGGCCGCCATAAAAATTTCGTCTTTGTCCGTGAACGTCAGCAGGTAACTCTGCAAAGCCGTCAAGACCACCTGCGCCGCCAGAAAGAGTGCGCCCAGTTTATACATCTTGCGGTAGAAAAACCAATAGCCACGCAGAAAAAACGCCGCCACATGCAACTGCGGCTTGTGCGTACCCTCCACCATTTGCTTAAAGCGGGGTAAGTACACCCGCGTGTTGTGTTGCACAGCCAACGCCAGATCCGCCGCCGTGTGCCCCCCAACATCCGCGTTGGCGGGCATGAACGAGGGGTCGCCCGCCTCTGGTAGCCAGATTCTCGGCGTACCGGGCACACCCGGGCGCGTGGCGCTGGGGACAAAAAACAGATAGCCGCAATTGTCGCACTGCATGTTCTCGCCGCTCTGGGCGCGGCGGCCGCAGTTGGGGCAGAAGATGTGGGCGGGCTCTTCGGTGGATGGGACAGGGGCGCTGGTGTCCTCTTCGTCCGTTTGTTGCCAGCGGTGCAGGTGCGCCTCTAGGATGGTCTCCGGGTCGTGACTGCTGAGAGGCGCGGCCACGCCTTCGGGGACTTGCCACGAAAAATCCGCACCGTGCCGCGCCTGCAGAGCGCAACGTCCCTCGCTCTGCCAGCAAGCGCGATGCTGTGGTGCGCCACAATCGGGGCAGACGACCACATCGTCACCCGCCGTGAGCAAAACCCCGCAACCGGGGCAAGGGATTTTTTCGTAGCGCATACACACGCCTTTCGCTTCGGAACTCCTGTGTGCACATAGTATACCGCATTTGAACGGAAAGTTCAAGTATGTTGGTGTGAAAAAGCACAACGATGTTTATCGTTGTGGGGATTTAGTGTAGCTATTTGCCAGTTTGTGCAGTGTCTTGACCTATTTCCCGTCCATTTTATCTTTCCATTTTTCCAGAGCGGGCTGGGCTTCTTGCGAAAGCACCGCATCCAAATTGTACTTCTCCCCAGATCTACTGACAGCAACTTTCAAAGCTTCAACGGTTTTGTCAATGGGGCGAATCGTCATCGCCTTTATCGCCATTTCAATATCGTTCTGGCTTGGTTTGTTTTCCAGAACGTTTATGAGAACTTGATAGTTTTGAGCGATGGAAAACCCCTTGAGCGTATCATCAATTTGGTCGTTTTGGATGATTTCATACAGTGCGTTTGCATAAAACATGTCCGATAGCGCAAACACGACTGTGTCTCGCATCAAGTCCTCTTCAGAAGACTCAGTTTTTTTGAAAACATCCATGCAATAGGCAACCCACGCATCTTTTTCCTTCGCATCATCGCTTTTTGAAACTTGTTCTGAAATCACCTGAATCGCGATTCTTAGCTTCTCGTTTTGCGCTTGCGTTTTTATGAGGGTATCGGCAACCACGCGGGCGCGATCGGGGGCTTCTCCATTGAGCCTTTTGAGCGCCTGAAAAGCCAGATATTCGTCATCCTGAAAAATCAGTGTTTCCATAATATCGTTCGTTTTATCGCCAGCAGGTATCACCCAAACCAAGTTCTGCCGCACAAGGGTACTTGCCTTTTCGTTAAGAAGGAGGGCTTCAAGAACTGAAAGGTCTTTCAGCTTATATTTTTCATCCTCTTGGGCTAAAAAGTCAAGTGCCTGAATGCAAATCACCTTTAGATTTTCGCTGCTTCTTTCGTCTTCAATGATTTTTTGCAAGTCGTTGGCGGGAAGTTTTTTTGCCTTTTCAACGATTGCAACGGAATGAAATTGCAACTCAGACAAATCCACACCGTCCCGACTCATGGTGTTTATTTCGTCACAAAGCTCCGAAAAGCTATACTTGGATAGTTCTCCGGAAAACTCTTTTTCGTCCACATTGCTGTACTTTGCGAACAAACCCAGCGAGGCGGCCACAGAAACGAACGTGCCGACAATCAGCAGAACGCTAACAAAGACCAATATCCATTTGGTCTTACTGAATTTATTTTTCATGAGCTTTCTCCCTTATCTTGCACCAAAGTGGGCGCAATGGTCGTTGCGGTTTCCGTCGAACCAGCTGAGAGCCAGCATAAGAAGTCCTCTCAGCTGTTCGGTTCTAACCCATTGGATTCACCCCTTTTTAGCTTCCAGAAATTTCCTCTGTTCGTAGTATAGCACATAGCTTTTTCTTTGTCAAACTTTTGCGCTGAGGCGTGACAAATGGTTTGATCATTTTCCTAACCTCAGGAAAATGGTCAAAAGTTATTCGTCCAACATCAGCTGATCCATCTCGTGCAGTTTTCTCAACTGCTCTCGTTCAACTTCCGAAATGCTCCTTTTTGGCGTCGGCAAATCCTCTGGCAGAGTGCCGCCAACACGTTTGATGGTTTCCCGCACTTCCGTGCCGACAATCAGATGTGCTTCCACGGCTTCCGCAGGCGTGGCGATTCCTTCTTTGCGCAGCTTTTCTTCCGCTTGCGAAATGCGAAACAGATTCGCGATCAATTCAGTGCTACCCATAAAATCCAGAATCTTATCGCTCCTCTTTAATCCCTTGCGCTTGTGAATGTCTGCAACTTTCAATCCGCCGTACAAGCCCATATATCCTGCATTCTGAAATTCTGCGAATTCCTTATCGGTAATGATCCCCGCCTCGTGGGCGGCTTCCGCGAGCATCTGATTCCACTGTTTTATGTCGCCACGAATAACAAGGCGTTTTCGGTCCTCATCAAGCTGATTGAAATAATTGGCAACCTCCGCACGGCGCGTTTGAAGAGCAAAATACGTTTGCCCAAGGGCGATGATTTCTTTGCGCGGATCTCCGTTTTGCACAATCAAATAGCAAGCATAGCGCGTAAGCTGATAATCTATGGAGGCTCTTTGCCCGCCTTTACCAATTTCGATCATTTTGCTGACCTCAGCAAAATGATCTTGCGGTTCAAATCCGCTGTTTTTGCACGACAACATTGCGCGATCAATGACTTTCACAAAATTGCGCCATTGAACGTACTCCAAAACACTAGCAAGCTCCCGCGCCTCCCAGTATTCAGTCCCCTCCGCACGCATTTTTCTAATATCTTCAAAAGAAGTATATTCACTTGCGATCAACTGGCTCATGATAAATCCTCTCGAAAAAACAAAATGTATATTGCATTATACCATACACCCATAACAAAATCAATAAAAATCTGATAGAGTGCACGGAAAGCAATTTTCAAAGTGCCCGAAAAAAACGATTTCTGTGTCTCGCGCCAGCCCCCTTGCAACTGCCGCCTGTTTGTGCTATGATATGGGCGAAAAAGATTGCACCGACAATAGGAGTTGCCCATGTCTGACACAGCCGCAACCCTCTGCGCGCCGTTGCCCTTGCGCGAAAAGCTCGCCTATGGTCTAGGGGACGCCGCCTGCCAGCTCACTTTTGCGACCGTGGGCTCGTTTTTGCAGATGTTCTACACGGACATTCTCGGTCTGCTCCCTGGCAGCATCGCCTTGCTGATGGTCATCGCGCGCGTGTGGGACGCCATCAACGACCCCTTATGGGGACGCTACATTGACCGCAAACCTGCCGGGCCGCGCGGGCGTTTTCGCAAGTGGTTACTCTATGTGCCCGTGCCGCTGGCCGTGAGCGCCGTTTTGGCCTTCACGCGCGTACCAGGGCTCAGCCAAGGGCAATACCTCCTCTGGGCTTACGTCACCTACATCGCCTACGGGATGCTCTACACGGGCGTGAATATCCCCTATGGCTCGCTGGCGGGTGTGATCAGTCCACGGGCAGACGACAGGGCGAGTCTCTCGGTGTTTCGTTCCGTCAGCTCCGGGCTGGGCGGGATTCCCGCGGCGGTGCTCATGCCCATGCTGGTCTTCACAAAGCGTGCCGATGGTTCCAAAGTGCTGGACGCGAGCAAATTCTTCCCCGCCCTGTGCCTCGTGGCGCTGCTGAGCATTGTGCTGTTCATTCTCAGTTACCGCGGCGTGCGGGAGCGCACACCTGTGCTGGCGTCCGGGCAAAGCACGGCGCAAACGAACTTCTTCCAGACCATCGGCGCACTGCTACGCAACCGCGCCTTTGTGGTGCTGTGTTTGGCGTCCATGTGCCTCATTGCCGGGCAGCTGTATTTGCAGACCATCAACGGCTACCTCTTCAAGGACTACTTTGTGCGCCCGGACTTAATCAGCCTATATTCCGTGGCGCAGTATTTGCCCATGGGGCTCTTGCTGCCGATTCTAGGCAAACTGGTCCGGCGCTTTGGCAAAAAAGAGCTGTGCGCCATGGGGGCGGCGCTCTCGGCGGTGGCGTATTTGGCGACCTTTTTCCTGCACACAAATAGTCCCTATGTGTACCTGCTCCTCTCCTTCGTGGGCGGCTTAGGCATGGCCTTTTTCGTGACGGAAGTGTGGGCACTGGTGACGGACGTCATCGACGCGCACGAACTGCGCACAGGGCAGCGGGAGGAAGGCACGGCCTACGCGTTCTACTCCTTCGCGCGTAAACTGGGGCAAACAGCGGCGGGCGCGGGCGGTGCGGCACTGCTGGGCGTTGTGGGCTATGTGGTGCGCGAGGGCGAGGAAATCGTAACGCAAACGGCGCGTGTCACCTCGGGGATGTACACACTGGCCACGCTCGTGCCGGCGGTACTCTTCGCGTTGGTTTGCGTACTGTTGGCCGCCGCCTATCCGCTGGACAAAGAGAGCCTGCAAGAAATGCAGGCGGAACTGGCAACTACGAGGAGTGAGGGATAAGGATACAGGCAGGAGGCCTGTAGCGGGCGGATATCATCCGCCCGCTGGTCTATATGAAACGCGCGGGCTGTAGGGGGCAATGTCCACATCGCCCCGTTTGGGGAAACGCAATGTTTGTGGGAATCAGGGGCGACCACAAGGGTCGTCCCTACACGCCTCATGCCTACAAAATCCCCGAAAAGCGTGCGGCGGCGACACAGTGTTTTGTGATGGTCTCCCAGTTCTGCGCAGCAATCATTTCGCGCGTGGCCATCCACGAACCACCCACGGCCAGCACGTTGGGGAGCGCCAAATATGCGCCAAAATTCGCCGCGCTGATGCCCCCTGTCGGGATGAACCGCACGTCCGCATGGGGGGCGGCGAGGGCTTGCAGATAGGGCACGCCACCGGCAGGCTCTGCGGGGAAAAACTTCAGGCTACTGCACCCCTGCGCCAGGGCCGCCTCAACTTCTGTGGGCGTGACACAGCCGGGGAAAATGGGCGTGCCCATTGCCTGCGCGGTCTGCACCACAGAGGCGTTAAAACCGGGGCTGACGAGGAACTGCGCCCCCGCGTCCACCGCCGCTTTTGCTTGCTCCGCCGACAGCACCGTGCCCGCCCCCACCTTAATTTCGGGCACTTCGGCGACCACGCGGCGTATGCTCTCCAAAGCGTCCGCCGTGCGCAACGTGATTTCCGCACTCGTCAATCTCCCCGCGAGCAGTGCACGGGCGAGGGGCACGGCATCGGCGGCGTGGTCGATGACTAAAACGGGCAAAATGCGCTCCCGCGCCAGCGTTTGTAGGATGTTCAACGGATACACTCCATGATTTCTGCAAGATTGTGGAGAACAGCAACGGGCAAATCGCCGAACTCTGCGCGGCTCTGGTGACCCCAACCCACCAAGACGCACTGCGTGCCCTGCCCCTGCGCCAGCGCGTAGTCATGCACCAAATCGCCCACCACCAGCACCTCCTGCGGTGGAATGCGGTGGGCACGCAGATACATAGTCGCCCGCTCGTCTTTGAATCCGGCAAGGGTGTCCGATGCGCCGAGGACGGCATCGAAATATTCCGCAACGCCAAAGTGCGCCAGCGCACGCTCCACGTTTTCCTGCTGGCCAGAGGTCAAGATCACTTGGCGGATTTGGCGCGACTGCAGGGCTTTGAGTACCTCCACCGCGCCCTCGGCAAGGCCACAGCTGGGCAAATGGCGCAAATACGCGGCGTTGTATTCGCGCAGAACCGCCGCGTAGTCCTCCTGCGCTAGGTCAAAGTGGATTTCATAAAAGCGGCGGATGGGCACATCGATGGCGGCGCGGTAGGCGGGCAAATCGAGGGGCGGACGGCGGCGGGCAAAGCGCATATCGTTCACCGCCGCGAGGGACGCGCCCACGTCGTCGAGCAACGTGCCGTTCCAGTCCCAGAAGATGAGGGTGGGAGAGAAAATCATTTTCTTCTTTCTTTGGCTTGTACAGAAGGCAGAGCACAGAGGACAGAGGGCAGACCTTCGGGCGCAATGTAGTCCTCTGACAGTTCAGCGGGCGACCGGGGGTTGCCTATTTCTCTAGTGCGCTGATTTGCGCGATGCGCCGCGCGTGGCGTTCGTCGCCAGAAAAGGGCGTGGAGACGAAGACATCCACCAGCGTGAGGGCGGCATCTTCCCCGGTGACGCGTGCGCCCAGGCACAGCACGTTGGCGTCGTTGTGCTCGCGGGTTTTCTGTGCGCTGAACCAGTCGGCGCAGCAGGCCGCGCGGATGCCGTGGATTTTGTTGGCGGCGATGCTCATGCCCAAACCCGTGCCGCAGCAGAGAATCCCCAAGTCGCTCTCCCCTGCCGCCACAGATTTGCCCGCAGCGGCGGCGTAGGGAATGTAATCCACACTGTCGGTGCTGTGTGTACCCAAATCCCGCACGGTATAGCCCTGATCGGCAAGGTGCTTTTTGATGGCCTCTTTGAGGGGATAGCCGCCGTGGTCTGCGCCCAGTGCAATGGTCATGATGGTCTCCTAATGCTTATGTTTTCGATGTTGTGCAAGCTCTTTTTGCGCTCCAGCCCCGAAGAGAAGCCACCGAGGCCTCCGTCTGTGCGCACAACGCGGTGACAGGGGATGAAAATCACCAGCGGATTTTTGCCGCAGGCACTGCCCACCGCGCGGACGGCTTTGGGGTGACCGATGTTCTGCGCCAGCTGGGCGTAGCTGGCGGTTTGCCCATAGGGGATCGCGCGCATGGCCGCCCAGACTTTCTGCTGAAAGACCGTGCCCACGGGCGCGAGGGGCAAGGTGAAGCTCTGCCGCGTGCCGGCAAAATATTCCGCCAGTTGCGTCGTCGCCACACGCAAGAGCTCGTCCGCCGGGGGCGTGGTGTCTGGCGAGGCATAGTCATCAAACACGAGCCGCGTCAGCGCACCGCCAGCAGACGTGAGGATTGCCGTGCCCAAGGGCGTCGCGATGCGTGCCGTCATGCGCGAAGGAAGGCGATGGAGCACGCCAAGAGCAGTTGCCCGATGAAATACGTCCAGATGTTCACGGCTTTCAGGGGTTTGGTGTGGAAAGGACGCTCCTTGCCGTGGCGGGGCTGGGCAAAGTCGATGAGCAGGAGGGTGGCATCGCTGGTGGCGAAACAGATGCCGCCCAGCGCCAACAACGCGAAGACAAACCACGGCTGTTGGCCATCGATGAACAGACGCGCCCCCAGCCCCGTGGCCTTGACCATCATGAAGAAGACGGCGAGACCGTAGACCAACAGCAGCGGCAGGAAGCTGGTGAACTTGATGAACTTTTTGATCAGCAAGAACGCAATCAGGCAGACGAACACCAGCGCGAAGAGCAGCGTTTCGGGCATGTTGAAGAGCGATATGCCCAGCAGCTCGCGCCCGGCGATGGCGTAGCCACTGATGAAGAGCACATGTGCGCCAAAAAACGACACTACGCCCAGCGCGTAGGCGAGCGCCTTTTGCTTCAGGCGCAGGTGCATGAACAGGTCGCCCACCCACGAGGCCACGAAGCCCCAGAACATCCGCACGGCAAAGCCGCTGTAGTTATCGGCAATGCGCATTTGTAGCGCGGCAAAGAGCACAAAAAAGCTGGCGCAGAGCATCTTGATGGCGAGGGACTTGTTCGTTTTCTCTGGCCAAGCGGCCTTTAGGAACAGGGGCACAAACACAATCATGCCCACAACGCACAGCACGGACGCGATTTTTTCCAGAACCACATTGACCTCCAATTTTCGTCTATGGACATTATAGCATATGTGCGCCGGATAGTCAAGATTATTCGCAAAAGCGCTTGCACTGCGCGGCAAACTGTGCTATAATGTCTCTGGCGCTTAAAGTGCGGCAAGGATTTGCCGCAGTTTGGGACATTCTTTTGTCTTTTGGGGAAGAGCATATGCTGAAAATCGCCGCTATTGGGCTGGGTAGCCGCGCCACGGAGTACTTGACCATCATGCAGCTGCTGCGCAAAAAAGAAGTCGAAATCGTCGCCGTGTGCGACATCGCACCGCAGGTGCTCAAAGACATCGGCGATCGCTTCAACGTGCCCGAGAACCGCCGCTATCTGAGCGCCGACGCGCTGTTTGCCGAGGGCAAAATTGCTGACGGGCTGATCATCGGCACGCAGGACGCCACGCACGTAGAGATTGCGCGTCCCGCTATCGAGCTGGGGTACACCATCCTAATGGAGAAGCCCATCAGCGGCAACTACGCCGAATGCGTGGATCTGGCAAAGCGTGCCGAAGAAAAAGGCGTGCGCATTGTCGTGTGCCACGTGCTGCGCTATTGGGACTACTACCAGAAGGTCAAACAAATCATCACGTCGGGCGAAATGGGCAAGCTGGTGACCGTGAACCACACCGAAAACATCGGGTATTTTCACTTTGCGCATTCCTATGTGCGCGGCGACTGGCACGTCGAGGCCGACTCCACGCCGTCCCTGCTGGCCAAGTGTTGCCACGACATTGACCTGATCCAGTGGTTCTTCGACAAGCCCGCCGTGAGCGTCTCTTCGCTGGGTTCGCTGGAGTATTTCTGCGCCAAAAATGCGCCAGAGGGCGCGACAGAGTTTTGTCTGGGCGGCTGTCCAGCCAAAAAAGACTGCGTGTACGATGCGGAGTATCACTACATCACTTCGCCCCTACATAAGAGCACGTTTGTGAAGTTCAAAAAACGCCGCCTGACGGGCAAGGCCGGGGCGACAAAGGCGGACATCTACGAGGCACTGCGCACCGGGCAGTTCGGCAAGTGCGTGTACCTGCACGACAACGACGTGTGCGACAACCAGACCGTCAGCATCGACTTTGGCGACGGCCAGACCGCGCTGCACACCATGACGGCGTTCAGCAAAGGCTGCTTCCGCTCCTGCCACTACATGGGCACTAAGGGCGAACTGGTCGGGCGGCACAACGACTTGCGCCTGAACGTGTTCGGCAAGTACAGCCGCAAGATTGGTCGCAAGCTGGGGCACTTGCCTGGGCACGGCGACGGCGATGTGGGCTTGGCGCTGCGCTTCCTGAAAATCCTCGGCGGTGAGGCGGAGAATCTGGACGACGTGACCTTCATCCAGCAGACCCTGCCCAGCCACGCCATCATTGCCGCAGCGGAAATCAGCCGCAAAGAAAATGGGCGGCGCATTTTGATGGAGGATTTTTATAGCCAATCGCTTTAATAGTGAATAGTGAATAACGAATAGTGAATAGTTGTCGGAATCAAAAGAGTGTAGCAACTTGATTGTTGATTGATGATACACAGGGTCTCGTTTGATACGACCGCAACACCCGTTCACTATTGCGAGTTCACTAGTCACCTATTCACTATTCGTTATTCACTATTCACTACAAAAGGAGTCCCGCCATGCAACCATCCCGCACCATCAACCCACAGCGCAACCGCCTGAATTACTCGCTGGGCACAATCGGCCGCGACGTGTTCTACACCTTCTACATCAGCTACTTGCTCACGTTCATCATGTTCACCAAGCATCTGGACGCGGGACAATTCATGGCGGTGACCGGCGTCATGGTGGCCTGCCGCGCGTTCGATGCCATCATCGACCCCTTCATTGGCGGTCTGATTGAAAACACACGCAGCCGCTGGGGACGCTTTAAGCCGTGGATTGTCATCGGCATGGTGCTCGCATCGCTGGCTTTTTCGGCCATCTTCCTCATCCCCGTGGACGGCTGGAACTTCATCATCGTATTGGGCATCGCCAACATTGCGCTCTCGGCCACCTACTCCCTCAACGACATCGCCTACTGGGGCATGATGCCCGCGCTGACCACCGACCAAACAGAGCGCACAAAGCTCACCGCGCTGGCGGCGTTCTGCGGCTCTGTCGGCTCGGCCTTGGCCTATGTGCTCATTCCGCCGCTGACCAACGGCAAAATGACACTGGGTGGCTCTGCCGTGGTCGCCTACCCCATTCTTGCCGTCGCCACCTGTGTTCTCATGATGGGCACGCAGGTCATTACGCTTCTGGGTGCGCACGAGCCACCCGAAATAGAATCCGCCGCCGAGCGTGCGCCGCGCCTGAAATTGGGGGACATCATCCGCGTGGTCGTCAAAAATGACCAGCTGCTTTGGTCAAGCTTGTCCATCTTTTTGCAGAGCTTTGGCGCGAGCGTCTTCACCTCCAGCCTGTCGGTGATTTACACCTACCTGCGCTTTGGGTACAACGGCGTGCTCATCCCCTTGGTGAGCTTTGGCACAGCGGCCGGCGGCGTGGTGGCCAACATCTTTTTGCCGCAACTGCACAAAAAATTCGGGCGCAAAAAGTGTACCGCCTACGGCATCGTCATCATGATTGTTGGCTATGTCTTCATTCTCGTCACGGGGCTTTTGATACCACCCAGCAGCCAGACGGCGATGTTCATCTGCTTTGCCGCCGGGCAGATTCTCACGGCGTTTGGCACGAATTTGTTCTATCTAACCCTGCTGGTGTCCATCGCCAACACAGTGGAATACAACGAATACAAAACGGGCAACCGCCAAGAAGGGCTGATCTATTCCGTGCGTCCCTTCGTGCTACAAATGTCTAGTTCCTTCACGCTGGCCGTGGTGTCCGCCATCTTCCTGCTCCTAGGGATGCAGAACGTGACCGACCAAATCTCGCTCTTCGAAAACGAGGAGGCGCAGAAGCTCATCACAGAAGACACCAAACTCCAACAAATCAGCGATTTGCTCGCAGGTGTGAACGAAGGGCGCATTCTCTGGTTGCTCATCGCCCTGACCGTGATTCCAGCACTGCTGATCACCATTGGCTATCTCATCTATCGCAAGAAATATTTCCTTGACGAAGAGTACTACGACGCCATGCGTGCCGAAACGGCGGCGCGAAACGCCCCTGTGCAAGAATAAGGGTACAGCATGGCTATACAAAAAACGGACACAAAACGGGCGTGGCTCGCTTGGGGGGCGACCATTGCCGTCGCGCTCATCCTGCTGTGGATTGGTCACGCCGCCACCCGCCCGGCGGGCGGCGTGTTCGGCGGCGGGGAGGGCGTCATCACCCGCCGTGCGCAGGTGCTGCGCATTCTGGAAAGCCAGTTCGAGGCCTTTGAATACGCCGGGGAAGACAATTCGGCCAATCTGGGCACGACCACCATCGTGTTTGAAGCGAAGATTCTGCAAGGCAAAGCGCGGGGCGAGACCGTCTCGGCCACCCAAACGGTGGATGGTTCAAGCGCGTTCCAACAGCGGGCGATCCAGCTGGGCGACAAAATCCTGCTGAGCGCGGAAGAGCCCGATTTGGAGGCGTTCTTCTTTGAGGACTACAGCCGCTCCGGGCCGCTGTATTTGCTGTTGCTGTTCTTTTGCGCACTGATCATCCTCTTTGGGCGCAAAACGGGCGTGAACACGGTGCTCTCGCTGGCGTTCACGGTGGCGGCGGTGTTTTTGGTGCTCCTGCCGGCGGTACTGGGTGGGCAGAACATCTACCTTTGGTCGGTGCTCACCTGTGTATACGTCACGGCGGTCACCATGCCGCTCATCAGCGGCTACGGTAAAAAAACGCTGGCGGCCACGGTGGGTTGCATCGGCGGCGTGCTGGCGGCGGGGCTGTTCATGCTCCTGATGACCCACGCGCTCAAACTCTCTGGGCTGGTCGATGAGGACAGCCTGTACCTAGGGATGCTCAAGCCCGAAGACCCCATTGACCTGCGGGCGGTGCTGTTTGCGATGGTGATTGTGGGCGCGGTGGGTGCAGTGATGGACGTGGCGATGAGCATCGCCTCGGCGCTGTATGAGCTGAAAGAAAAAGCGCCCACGCTCACGCGGCGGGAACTGTTCAATTCCGGCCTGCGCATCGGGCGCGACATGATGGGCACGATGGCCAACACGCTGGTGCTGGCGTACATCGGCTCGTCCATGACCTGCGTACTTCTGCAGATGACGTATTCCGCCAACGCGGCGCACATGCTGGGCAAAGAGACGGTGATTTCGGAGCTGCTACAGGGGCTGGTCGGCTCAATCGGCATGGTGCTCGCCCTCCCGCTGACCAGCGCCGTGAGCGCGGTATTGTTTGCTGAAAGTGCGCCAACTGCGGACAAGGAGAAAATCTAGGCAACCGCTGACTAATTGGATTTGTAGGGGCGGCAATCTGCCGCCCCTACAAAGGTGTGAGGAATGAGGTTACAGGCGGGAGGGTCGTAGGGGTAGGGCGTGCCCTACCCTGGTAGACGCTAAACCTGTAGGGGACGATGTCCACATCGTCCCGTTGTTCTGAAAACGCGTGGAAAATAACGGGGCGATGTGGACATCGCCCCCT
>JAISJQ010000053.1 GCA_031261445.1 Oscillospiraceae bacterium
GATACAAACGTTTATTCATGTATAGAGCATACCCAGGTTTTGAACCATAGAAGTACTCATCTATATTCACATCGCCTGGAGTGTTCCAGTATCCTCCATCATGCCGAATACCCCAAATATCATCGCCCGTTCCTGCGGAAAAGCTATGACGGAATGCGCCATCTTGTCGCCGACCAAAGTTCACGTAGATGTTATCGGTCATATAGCTTCCGCCCTGCAACGCGCCATTGGGCAGGTCGCCAACGAGCGAATTGATCCCAGAAGGCACTTGCAACTGCACCAAACCGTTGACATCCGGCGTAATGATGGTCTCAAGTCCCGCAAGCAACGGGGCGATGCGATCCAAGCTCAGTGCATAGGACAGGCTCGGCAAGAGGCGTAGCAATTCTCGAATTGGTTTTTCGCCTAGGTTCAAGAGGAACTGATCGATCGGCGCAAACAAGGCGTTGACAAAGCCCTTGCTCGCCTCGCGCGTTTGTGTGCCGTAGGTATAGCCCCAGTTGTTATAACGCATATCGTAGCCAGCAAAGTGACTCGCGTTATATCCCATCGACTGCGTACCCCAATAGCCCGCCTGATCTGCCTGATCCAAGCGCGCAGGGAAGCCCGGTTTTGTGGTATCCTTAAAGCTTCGCAATTGGTCAACGGTTGGGATTTTGTTATAGACAGATTTGGCTCCCGTGCTCCCGTCAAGACCCGCAAGAAGCTCTAGGATGGGGGTAATGACTTTCGCAAAACCGTCATTACCACTGGCGGAGAGCTTTAGGGAAATGCTCGGCACAACCATCGGCACTGCGGCTGCGCCTTGCGTATAAGTAGCATACCACATGTACGCTTCGCCGTTATACGCACTGTCACCGCCCGTAATGTTTTTCTTGCTACCGCCCTCAAGCTTACCAACCTTGGGCACAAAGCCTTGGTACTCAATGCCCAACAGCAACGCTTGCACCAGCGGGAAGACACCCGCAAGGGCGTTGCCCAGCGCCGCCTTAAAGCGCGTGGCGCGTGCGGTCGGATCGGTCTGGGCATTGATGCCCCAGTCAAGCGTCAGCGTGCCGACAGGTTTGGTGGTGTCGTAGATTTTGGATTCGTCGATATACGGCGTGCTCGGATCATCGTCCAAACCAGATTCGCCGAGGACTTCCCACACGGGCGTGCCATCGGGATTGAGGGTCTGCTGGAAGATGCTCGCGTTCTTCCATGTGTCAATGTTGTAGCCGTAACCCGTGTTGCTCCCGTTCCAGCTAACGACGCGCGGTTTCTCAATGTCTATGGCAGTTCCTCCGCCAATCGTGTAACCGTTGAGCCCCGTGGCAACAGGACTGGTCAGCTGTTCTTTCGGGCTCTTTTTGCCGCCCGTGTAGTAGGGATCGGAAGCAGAGAAGGTATTGTCGAGAATGCCGCCCAGAAGATCTGGATACAAGCGCAGATCCGTCAGGGTGTTGACGTTGCTTCGGCTCTCGATGTTGAACGCATTACCGTCTGTTTTATCGGTATTACTACTTCCAATCGGCTTTGTTGAACCAGCAATATCATACACGTTGCGGTCGTTGGAGGTTTTTTCTGGCCCTGTACCATTGGCCAACAATTCGTGCAATGAGTAGATATCAAGGTGGGTATCCGTGCCAAATTGAGGAAGTGAACTCGGATTAATTGCATCCTTAAAGTTGGCGAACACGTTCTCGAACATGGGCAAAACCATGCCATAGAGATAGGTGAGGAGGGTATTGACCAGCTCATCGGTATAGAGGCTATTGGTGACGAGCGACTGGAGGATGGTGTTGACGTTCACGGTGGTGGCCGTTTCCACGTCCACGCCCACGGAACTCAAATCCACACCCAGCGCGGCGAGGATGTCTTTGATGTTGCCGTCTTTGCCGATCAGGCCGTCCAGCGAATTGAGGAACGAATTGACGCGGTGACCTTCCACGTTGAAGTCTTCGCCCGGTTTGCGTGCCACGTCCACGGGGTCGCCGTCGACGGTGATGGTGTCGCCGTAGCGCGTGACGTACAGACCCGTCAGCTCAGTCGTGCCGTTGGAGGTAACGCCGCCATCGTTTGACCACTGCCACGAGCGGGTGTGCGCCCAATATTTTTCGGGATTCTCTTCAAATTCCTTGATGACATCGGACACGAGGAACTTCAGGAACAGCCAGTCGCCGATGATGGTGCGGCCGCTCACGTCCGCCCACTGCGCGGCGTAGGCTTGGTCTGCCGATGAGCGCGTGCCGTAGAGCGTGTTGTACGTGCCCGTCAAGGAGTAGATCTTGGCCGGCTCGTTCAGGTCGGTCGTGGGATACACGGACGCGTTGTTGATATAGGTCAAGCCCTGCGCGTGATTGAGCAGTGCATCGAGCACATTGGCGGGAATCTGGCTGATGAGCGTGCGCAGAGGCCCGATTTGCTCCATGTCCACGGTGGCGATGTTGCCGTCAATCTTGACTTGCCCGCTGGCGTCGTACTTGGCGTACTCCGCCATGGCCGCGTTGACGGGCTCGGCGAAGCGACGCGCCAGTTCGTAGTACACGTCGTCGATTCTCTGCGGGATAACCGCCTTGCCCCACTCGGTTTCGGGAACATAGGTCTGGCGGTCGTGGGAGGGGTTGGCGTCAATGGGATTGGTGACGCAGTAGATTTCGTCCCACCAATCGGCGTGACCCAGCGCGGCGAGGTCACCCTTCGCCTTGTCGCTCATTGTGAAGTAGTCGACCCGACGCGCTTCCAGTTGCGCCAGCAGGGCGGCGAGGTTCTCGTCGTTCATGGCACGCAGTGTCGTGGTGGGATACCAGTTATCCGCCCAGAACATGCGCTCTCTGTACCACTGCGGCTCGTAACCCGCGACGCGTTGCGTGAAGGTTTGTTGCACGCCGTTTTCGTCCACAACGGGGTTGCCGCCTTCATCGACGATGTTCGTGGTCTCGTCAATGGTCGTGCGGTAGGCGCTCTCGGCCTTGAGGGCTTTGGTGATGGTATCCAAATCCGTGAACGCTGGATAGAGCTCCACGTTCGTGATGCCCTGCGCGGCGGCCACGGCCTCGACCACGCGTTTATAGAACGCGCCCTGCGTGTTGTAGAGCAAAATCTCGTAGGTGGAGTACGGAATCTCTGCGTTCTTCACGCGATATGCGCCCGTGATGAGCGCTTCCTGCTCCGGCGTGAGGTTTGCGCCGTTGTTGAATACGGCGGCGACGCCTTCGGGGAACGCGTCGTTCCAGTCGCTGTTCTTGTCGTCAATCTGGCGTGCGCCGATATGGAAATCGGCGGTGATGTCCTTATAGGTCGCCACAAAGTCGTCGATGATGGGCTTGTTTTCCGCCCAGAACCATGCGGCCGCCACGAGCTTGCAGTTCTCTACCCAAGCCCACGCCGCGCCGCTGGTGGCGCTGACGATGTTGGTGTTGATTGCGCCAGAGCCCCACTCTGCCCACTGATCCTTCACATACTGGATGCGTGAGCCGCTAGCCTGACTGCCCATGCCCGCCGAGCTGAGCGTGGCGAGCGCCGCGAGTTGGTTGCCGCCGATGGTGGCGAGCGCGTCGATGTCGTCCGCGGTCACTTTGCTCGTGCCCACGCGGTCAAGTGTATCATAGAGATGTCCGCCGCCGTCGGCTTGGTCGGCAATGAGTTGGATGGACAGCGTGGTCGCCTCGGCAAACGTGAATTTCACGCCATTGTTGGCGAAGATGCTCGGCACGGTCTTGACGATAAAGCCCACGTTTTTGGGGTCAAGCCCCACGTTCGGGTTGGTCAGTGCGCCCGTCTCTGTGCTGTAGAAGGTCTTGATTGCGCCAAAGGCCTTGCTGATGGCAATGGCGTCGACAACCTTGTTGTACCAAAGCGCGTATTGCGTCTGCCCCGCCACCGCGCTGGGCGCGTTGGAGATGTACTTGTCAAAAATTTGTTGCGCCTGTGCTTCCGTTATGTGGGCATTGGCGGTCTGAATAGCGGCCACGACTGGTATGCGAATTTCTGCCCAAGATCTTGGGGTTGCGACAGTTGCGCCGTCATTCGTGGCTGTTCCCGCTGGATTGCTACCGGCATCGCGGATGGATTCCAATTCACCCAAGGTGTAGACGTTCACCAAGTCTTTGACCGTTACGCCCGTGATGCTAGGCAACACGTTGTTCAGCGCAGTCTTAACACCCGAAAGGTCTTCGTTGGTTGTTGTATCCACAACGAACTGTAACTTATTCAAATAGTCCGTATAGATTCGAATATCCGCCGCATAACCATTGCTCCAGCTTTGGCGCGTGTGAATACTTGTTTCGCGATAGTTTGAACCATTGTCACCAGAAGCGTAGTTGCCGCCGCCCGGTAGACCGTTTGGAAGGGTGCGCCGACTAAAACGCTCGTGCCCAATCACCAGATTGCCTTCCAAATATATGCTTGCAGGAATATCGGCAATCGTGGGATATTCTTTCAGTGCGGTACTGATGTCACGTGTTTTTGTCTGAATGATATCTGGGAGTGTGCTGGGTTCTGTTGAAGCCGCAGGGGTAGCACCCGTGCCAGGTACTACGCCACCTCTGCGCATATCCGCATCGGGCGGACTCCATGCACCAGTTCCGCTTTCAATGCGCCAAGCGTTACTCGTCCAATAAAGTGTTCGACGGCTAGTGGCAACGTCTTCAATAATCTGTCCTGCGGCGGGTGCGCCGTCAACGCCACCGTGTCCGCTAGTGCCGTCCGCATAATGCCAATAGCTGATTCCAGTGACCAGCCCATCAAGCCCCTTACGCGTCAGGTACTCATTGACATTTTCCGTTGAATTGTAAAAGATATCTGCGCCCGGGATGTCCTGTAGCCGAACATTTCCGCGCCACAGAGCGTTGTTCGTATGATCCGACCCAATCGCAGCAGGGACGCTCGAATCGACATCACTAAAAGCAAACGAGCCCGCCGCCAATTGTGCGGCACGGAAGTAGTCGCCATTGCCCAAGGCTTCCTGTGCGCCTGCGTAGCTAGCCGCATAGGGGGCGGCATCCGCCTTAATCGACAGCGCGGGGACAAGCACCGCCAGCAAAGGCAGCGCCACCACGACGGCGGACAGAAGCATCAGCAACGCCATAAGCGAGCTGAGGGCGCGCCTAGCAGGCACGCGGGATTTTTGGATGATTCTTGACATGAGAGAACATCTCCTTTTTGTTTTCGTGTTGTGTTGAGAAGGTGTGTGTGTTTGCGCGGCGACGCCCTTCTTCTGACCGCAGGTCTGCGTCCTCCGCCGATGTACTTAAGTTTAGTTTCTGCCTTACCCGGAAGGGGGGTACAGTCATGGCAGGCTACACTTATATGACGATATTGTAACATCTTGACATTTGTATGTCAAGCATATTCGTAACGTCAAAATAACCAAATTTTGAATTCTTTTTTGTGCATATTGCTACTTTTGTGAGGATTGCAAGGTTTCTGGGAGGCAAATCATGGTAACATTTTTGTAATATTCTTGACGAACGCGTGTCAATTTGCTATACTTTAGCGCGAGGACAGTGGGCGGGACACAGAGGGCGGAGTTATAAACCGCGGCTCTTCCCTGACTTCTGGTCGCTGTCCTTATTTCAATTTACAATTGACAATGGACAATGAACAATTGTAGGGGCGACCCTTGTGGTCGCCCCGCGGGTATGGTCGCCCCATAGGGGTAGGGCACGCCCTACCCCTACGGGGCACGTGTAGGGGCGGCAATCTGCCGCCCGTTGGCGTGGTCGCCCCGGTCTATACAGGGCGACCACAAGGGTCGCCCCTACAAACCTCACGCCTCACGCCTCATCCCTCACGCCTCATTGCCCCTACATATCCCAAATAAGGAGAACCCCCATGAAAACGCCATACGGCAACCGCATTTTGATCACCGGCGCGTCGTCGGGCATTGGTCGGGCGGCGGCGGAGTTGTTCGCGGCGGCGGGGTGGACGGTGTTCGCCGCCAGCCGTTCGCCGCGCGAGAGCGACAGCGCGTCCGTCCTGCCCGTCACGATGGACGTAACGAGCGAGGAGAGCGTCCGCGCGGGGGTGGCGTATATAGAGGAAAAGGGCGGCGTGGGCGTGGTGCTCCACTGCGCAGGGTATGGCATTGCCGGCGCGGCGGAGGACACGCCCGATGCCGACGCGCGGGCGCAGTTTGAGGTGAACTATTTTGGCACGCTGCGGGTCAACCGCTTTGTGCTCCCGCACATGCGAGAGCGCGGCCGCGGCCTCGCCATCATGATGGGCAGCGTGGCCGGGCGGCTGCCCCTCCCCTATCAGTCGCACTATTCGGCCAGCAAGTACGCCATCGATTCCTACACGGAATCCCTACGCATGGAGGGGCGGCAGTTCGGCCTGCGCGCGTGCCTAGTCGAGCCGGGCGACACGGCGACAGGCTTCACGTCCGCGCGAAAAATGTGCACGCCAGAGGGCTCGCCCTACGCGGACATGTGCGCCCGCGCCGTCGCCCGTATGGCGCACGACGAAGAGCACGGCGCACCAGCGAGCAAACCGGCGGCGGCCTGCCTCAAGCTCGCGGGGCAGTCGAACCCGCCCGTGCGCGTCACCGTGGGCTTACCTTATAAGATGGTCATCACCCTGCACCGCCTCCTCCCCGCCCGTTGGAGCGAGGCGATTTTGGGCGGATTATATGGTTGATTTGTAGGGGCGGATATCATCCGCCCGCCCACGTGTAGGGGCGTCCCTTGTGGACGCCCTGATGCTGGGCAGGGCACGCCCTATCCCTACGGGACGGTGGGTGTCCATACCCACAGGGCACATGCATTTGTCGCAGGGCGACCACAAGGGTCGCCCCTACAGGGCGGATTCTGCGAATCTAACATCGAAAATCTAACATCTAGGATCTAATTTTGCATGGCATTTTATTGCTGAACAAGCCTGCGGGCATTACCTCCTTCCGCGCGGGCAACCGTGCGCGGGGCTGGCTGACGCGCGTGACGGGAGAGAAGCACAAAATCGGTCACACAGGCACGCTCGACCCCATGGCCACGGGCGTGCTCCCCCTGCTGACGGACGGCGCGACACGCTTTGCGCAGTTTTTGCCCACGCACGACAAGGCCTATCGCGCCACGCTGCAACTGGGTGTCACCACCGACACCCTCGACCGCACAGGCGCAGTGCTGCGCACCCGCCCTGTCACCTGCACCCGCGCGGACGTAGAGGCGGCGCTGGCGCAGTTTGTCGGCGAGATTGCGCAACTGCCGCCCATGTATTCCGCCATCCGCGTGGACGGCGTGCGGCTCTATGAACGGGCGCGGCGCGGCGAAGAAATCGAGCGCAAGACCCGTTTTGTCACTGTGCACAGCATCGCGCTGGCGGCGGCGGACGAGCGGGCGGGGTGCTATACCTTAGATATAGCGTGTTCCGCCGGGACGTATATCCGCACGCTGGCGGCGGATCTGGGCGAAGTGCTCGGCTGCGGCGCACACCTCACCGCCCTTGAGCGCACACAGGCCAACGGCTTCGCCCTAGCCGACTGCGTCACGCTGGAGGCACTCGAGCAGTTCTACGACCAGACCGATACCCGCCCGTTTGACGACCCAGTCCCCTATTTTGTGCCCTTAGGCGATGCCCTGGCCGCTTATCCCGCCGTCTGCGTGACAGCGGCACAGGCCGTGCGTTTTGGGCACGGCGGCGCACTTGACCGCGCCCGCGCCGAAAGCGTGCCCGATGGCCTGTGCCGCATCCTGTCCCCCGACGGCGCGTTTTTGGGGCTGGCGAACGCGCAAGAAGACGAATTACACGCCGTGCGTGTGATGAGAGGCGAGGGGTGAGGAGACAGATGCTGTAGGGGCGACCCTTGCCTGTGCCCTGCGGGTATGGTCGCCCTGCTGTAGGGGTCGCCGCCCTCGGCGACCCGTTGTTTCCATGTGTTTTCAGAACCGCGGGACGCCGAGGGCGGCGTCCCCTACGGGGCGTGCATCCTCATTCCTGTATCCTCATCCCTCACGCCTCAATGGGCAGGGCGACCACAAGGGTCGCCCCTACCGGTCGCAAGCGAATGCATCAGTGCCGACCCAATTACCGCCACGTAATTGTACATTGTACATTGTCCATTGTTCATTGCGTTCTCGCCAGCCACAGCTCTTCTGTCGGCAGGCCTGTGACTTCTTGGAGGGCTGTGCGCTCTTCAGGGGAGAGCACGGCGACGCCTTCGCTGCGTTTTTGCGCGACTTTGGTTTGGATCATCGCCAGCCGCTCGGCGCTCAGCGGCCAGCGGCGCGAGAAGGCCCACATGGCCACGCCGCAGAGCACGGGGATGACGGCATAGAGGATCTTCACGCTCATCAGCGGCAGACCTGCGCCGAGCGCCGGCGTGGCGTTCTCTTCGCTCAGGCCAAATGCGCCCAGCAGTGCACCGCTCAGCAGGAACGCCAGTCCCTGCGCCAACTGCCGCCCTAGGTTCAGCAGTCCGGCCATGCTGCCCTCCAGCTGCTTGCCAGAGATCGCCTCTTCCACATCCGGCAGATCCGGCAGAAGACAGCTGGGGATAAAGCTGATGCAGCTCGCGCCAAAGCCCGACATCGCCAGTGCCACAAAAAAGAACCACAGCGGCGTGCTTTTGGTGATGAACAAAAACAGCAGATTGCCGACGATGTGAAACGGAAAGTTGAGCTTGAAGGGCGCGTGTTTGCCGCCTTTGGTCATGAGCAGTGTGCTGGTGAAAAAGCTCATCACTTCCCACGCGCCTTCCCAATTGACGGCCAAAAAGACCAGCGAGAACGTCACGCCGGCGATGGGTATTTTGAAGTTGAGGTTGTTAAACACCAGCAGGATGAAGATGATCTGCACCGCCGTGCAGCAGTAGCTGACGAACGACCCGGCGATGTTCAAAAACAGCGTGCGGCGATAGATTCGCGAGCGCAGCAGGCGACCATATTGCCGAAAAACGCCGCTGAAACTGACGCTCTCGGGCACGAACAATTTGGCTTTTTCTTTTGAGCCCAAAAACGTGATGAGCGGCGCGGCGGCGAAAATCAGCCCCAACACCGTGCCCATGCGGGAGAAGTTGGGGATTTGCGTGGTGTAGTCCGCCGTTTCTTTGATGGTGACCATGGCCTCGAACACCCAGACGGACAGGGCGTTGGTCATACCCGCCAACAGGGAGCGCAGGACGGAATAGCTGGCACGCGCGTCGTAGCTCTCGATCATGCGCGGGAGCAGCGCTTCGTAGGGCACAGTGCCCACGCTGGCCGCCGTGCTGAAGAGAATGCTCGCGAAAAGAAAATACGCGAAACGCCCGGCCGTGCTCTGGATGCCCCAGTGATTCCAGAGCATGATGTAGGCCACGAACACGGGGAGCACGCTGGCGAGCAGCCACGGGCGGCACGCACCCCAGCGCGTTTTGGTGCGATCCACCGCCACGCCCAGCACGGGGTCAATGATGCCGTCCCAGACTTTGGAGATGCCCGTGACCAAACCGGCCAAGAGCGGGGGCAGCTGCATGGCGAAAATCAGGAAATTGAGGTAATAGAGTGAGGTGATCATCTGGCTGCCGCCGCCGAGCATATTGCCCGCCGCGTAGCTCAGCAAGCGACCGCCTTCGCCGATTTTTTCTTTAAGCGCAAGCCGTTTCATCCGTTTTCTCCGTTTTCGTTGACTGTATTCATTTGTAGGGGCGGCAACCTGCCGCCCGCGGTTGAGAAGGCAGATGTCAGAAGGCAGAGGACAGATTTTTAAGCGCAATTCTGCCCTCTGTCTTCTGATTTCTGCCCTCTGCTAGAGCAATGCGCGCCCCTACAGATTGCCACAGGCGGCAGGTTGCCGCCCCTACCCGCACACCCCATAATCTCAACACCTATTCACTATTCACTATTACTTATTACCTAAAAATTGAATCACACTGGGTTTTGCAGTGCCTTGAACACCAGCACGCTGATAAAAATGGCGACCGCCCACAAAAGTGCATAGAGCACCAAGCTCAGCGGACTGTTTCGCTTTTCCTCCATGGTTTCCTCCCACACGCCAGAATCTTTGCATACTAATCATATATGTATTGTAGCATATATGTGTGCGCTCTGTCAAGAGAAAAACGCGCACGCGGAAAAAATCCACTTGTAATTTGCCAAAATTTGTGTTATACTATGAAAAGCGTTTTGCTGTCGATGGGACAAAGGGGAGAGAATATGAAACTATTGATCATCGGGACGGGCTATGTGGGACTGTCCGCGGCCGTGGCGTTTGCCCATTTTGGGCACGCGGTCAGTTGCGTGGATGTGGACGAGGCGAAAATCCGCACACTGCAGAGCGGCAAATGCACCATCTACGAAGACGGTATGCAAGAATACATGGACAAGCACAAGGAGAACCTCTCTTTTTCTACTGTAAAGGCGTTGAGCTTTACACAGTATGACGTGATTGTCATCGCCGTGGGCACGCCCGAAAAAGCCGACGGCTCGGCCAACGAGAGCTACGTGGAAGAATCCATCGCGTGGATCATCGAGCACATCAACCGCGACTGCGTGGTGATTCTCAAGTCCACCGTGCCCATCGGGACGAACGACAAATATCAAGCCATTTTTGACGAGAAATCGCCCGAAGGCGTGCACGTCAGCGTGGTCTCGAACCCGGAATTCTTGTCCCAAGGCACGGCACTCAATGACCTGCTCCACGGCGCACGCATCGTTGTGGGGACGCAGGACGACTACGGCAAACACGTCATGCAAGAGCTGTACGCGCCGTTCGAGCAACCCATCGTGTTCACCGACCGCCGTTCGGCGGAGATGATCAAATACGCCTCCAACGACTTTTTGGCGCTGAAGATTTCGTACATCAACGAGATTGCGAACCTCTGCGAGGCCATCGGTGCGCGCATTGAGGATGTCGCCCTGGGCATGGGGCTCGATCCGCGCATCGGCGACAAATTCCTGCACGCGGGCATCGGCTATGGCGGCTCGTGCTTTCCCAAAGACACCAAGGCCTTGCGCTATCTGAGCCTGACGAATGACGTGGAGCTCAAGACGGTGTCGGCCGCCATTGAGGTGAACGAAGAGCAACGTTTGTTGATGCTCAAAAAAGCGAAAAAGTACGTGCCCAGCTTTGCGGGCTTGACCGTGGCAGTGTTGGGGCTGGCCTTCAAGCCCGGCACGGACGACCTGCGCGACGCACCATCGCTGACTCTGGTGCCGCGTTTGCTGGAGGCGGGCGCGACGGTCAAGGCGTGGGATCCCTGCGCGGTCGGGCACTTTGCGCGTCGCTTCGCGGAGGCGACCATCGCCTACTGTGACACGCCGGAAGAAACGCTGCAAGATGCCGATTTGTGCCTAATCCTGACCGAATGGCCGCAGGTTGTGCACATGGATCTGGACGCCTACCGCGCGATGAAAACGCCCATCATCATCGACGGGCGCAACTGCTACCGCCTCGAGGACGTGCAGGACAAGCCCGTTGTTTATGAGAGCATTGGGCGCGAAAAAGGGGGGGCACTGCCGTGGAATGTGTAAAAAATAACGATGATATACAACGGCTGAAAAATAACCGCATCATCGGCGATATAGTGCTTGGCCACAATGCGGAGATTGTTTTTGAAGGGTTTAATAATGTTTTTGCTGTCAAACTAGGCTGCAAGCTACTCGTTGAGAATGTCAAAATTAAGTTTTTTGGCGATAATGGCGTTGCCTTTATCGCCAACAACCATCTGCGAAACGCGCAAGTGTGTATTTACCACAGCAGCTGGTTTTATTACGGCTATAATGGCTTCTTAAATGGTTCGTGCCAAGACGGGACGCAGGTATTCGTTGACGAAGGCAAAGGCATATTCATTGGCGACAATCACCGTTTTTCAGAACGTATACAAATTCGCACAAGCGATATGCATCCATTTTATGATATCACCTCACGCAAGCGCTTGAACGGAGCACAATCCGTTTTTATTGGTGATGGCGTGTGGTTGGGGCACGGGTGCACAATTCTTAAAAACACCCGCATTGGCTCTGGTGCTATCATTGGCACGCAAGCTGTTGTTGCATCCAAAACAATTCCCTCCAATACGATTTGGGCAGGCAATCCCGCAAAGCAAGTAAGAGAAAATGTAACTTGGGGAGATGCGGGGGCAAAGTTTTTTTCGTCTATGTTTGACCAAGAGCGCAGTGCCCAAGCCGAAATTCTTCCTGCTAGTGTCGATATGCGCTCTTATACCAAGGATCAAAGCACAATCAGCACTGCGCAGTTTGAAAGCGAAATTGCCTTGCGGCAAACTGCAATGGAACGCGTGGATTTTTTGACCGTTGTCAGTGAAAAGAAAACACAAAACAGATTCTTTATTGCCCAGGAGGTTGACATTTAATGGTTATTCAACCCAAAGTTTCGGTCGGCGTGACGTTTTATAACAACGAGGCGTATGTTCGGCAATGTCTTGAATCGCTTGTGCATCAGACCTTGCAGGACATTGAGATTGTTGTGGTCAACGATTGCTCCCCCGATAACGGTCTGGCGATTATCCAAGAATACGCCGCACGCGATGCGCGCATCAAGGTGATTGATTTGCCGCAAAACGGCGGCTTTGCGCACGCCATCAATACCACGATTAAACACGCCACAGGCGAATACTGGATTCAGTGCGATTCAGACGACTATGTTGCCCCGGACATGTACGAAATCCTCTACAACCGCGCCAAAGAAAACGACTTGGACTACGTGTGCTGCTGCGCCTACAACTTCATGGGTAGCGGCGAGGATGTGGTGCAAAAACCGTATCAATTCGGCACGTTAGATCTTTATGATCGCGTATGCACAGACGAAGATTTCAAAAACGATCCGATAAAGTACGGTACTTGGTTCAGTTTGTGGTCCAGCATGTTTAAGCGCGACTTCCTGAACGACCATGCCATTCGTATGCATGAAAACGTGCGCTCCTGCACGGACAATGCGTTCTTTCTGTTGACGCGCGTTTACGCAAAACGCGCCATGTTCCTGCAGGATAAGTTGTATTTTCGCCGCTTTGACAACACCAATTCCATGGTGCATAAAATCGACAGTTTGGCCAATGACATGCGCATGGATAGCGAACTTTTGCGCGAGCGATTGATTGAGGAAGGCATATTTGAAGAGAACGCCCTATTCTATATGCACCGAAAATACATGAATTTGTTGAATTTCATTCTCAATAACACACCCATCGAGCACCTCCGTGAGACACTGGTAGAAATCAGAGCGCAGGCCGTGGCAGACCATGTCTATGTGACAGATCCTCGCTTTTTCTATCGCCATGAACTGCGCCTGTTGCTCCGTGACATAGATCAGTTTTATCGCAACTATATGGACAACCGCTATGCGCTGTCTGTTGTTCTGCCCGTGTACGATGATGCCGAAAACCTCGCCGCATCGCTGGAACGGTTGACCCATCAAGCCATCCACAGTGCGGAATTCTTGCTCGTCAATTACGCAAACGACGCGCGTATCACTGCCTTGCTTGCGCGATTCGCGAGCTTTGACATGCGCTTCAGGATTGTCGACCCCCAAGAGGCGGCAGAGCTACAAGATGTCGTTGCGGCCAGCGCATACGGCAAGTATCTGGCAGAATTTTCTGCGCTGGATTTATCCACCGAAACGGCACTGGTAGAGCTCCTGCGCACGGCACGGGCGGAGAAATACGGCGAAAACACTTCTGGCCTGCGCATCAATCCCGCACGCATGTTGCAGATACAGGCCGTGTATGCGGCGGATGAAAACGTTGCGTTCGCTTTGTCTGCCTCCATCATCTCTATGCTGGAAAACGCCAAAAAAGAGACGTTCTATGACATTACGGTGCTTGTGCCCGAAGTTTTTCAACACGCCACAAGAGCCAAAATCGTTTCTATACAAGAAGGCTACACAAACGTGCGCATTCGCTTTTTGGAGGTGTCCGACGAGCACTTTGGCGAAATCTTAATCAACACGGAGCACCTCTCTAAGGTCTGCTTCTATCGTTTGCTGATTCCCAATATGCTGCCCGATGCCGAGCGGTGCATTTATTTGGACTGCGACACCTTAGTGCTACAGGATTTGTCTGCGCTCTACAACACCCCTTTCAACGACAATTTGTTGGCGGGAGTGAAGACTGCGTCCTACTTCTATCCGAAGGAATGGCAAGAGAGCAAGCGGGAGGAACTGGGCATTGAGATAGACACGTATATCAACAGTGGGCTGTTGTTGATGAATCTTGCCGCCATGCGCGAGGTTTCGTTGCCCCAAAAATGCATTGCGCTGGCAAAAATGAATTTCCGCTCCGAAGATCAGGACGTCCTGAACGTGGCTTGCCATGGGCGGATTCTCAATATTCCGCTGAAATTCAACGCCATGACTAAGCTTGCCTCTCCCTTGGGCATCGAAAAATGGAAAGCCGAAAAAGTCTATGCAAAGGTCGAACTGGACGAGGCGATTGAAGCGCCCGTTATACAGCACTTCACCAACGCCGTGAAACCTTGGACGAACTTTGAGCTTTGGAACGCCGATCTGTGGTTTAGCTACGCGATCAAATCCCCGCTGTTTAATGCGGACGACTATCCGCTCTATCCAGTGTATCAAGTCTTCCGCGAATTGACCGCATTTGAGGAAAGCACCGATTTCTCCGTCCCCCACCCCTTGCCGGATAACCACCGCGATCTGAGCGAGAGCTACAAGCTCTCCATCATCATGCCCAACTTCAATATGGCCGAAACCGTCTGCGAAAGCTTAAGAAGTGTGCTCACCAATGCCGCCTTCCTGGGCAATGTAGAATTGCTCATTGTGGACGACGGCTCGGAAGACAATTCGCTGAATATCGTCTGCGCTTACGCAGAGCGCTTTCCATTCATCAAAGTCTATGCGCAAACGAATCAAGGCAGCGGCAAGGCACGCAACCTGGCTCTGTCAAAGGCGCGGGGCGAATTTGTGGCGTTTATGGACAGCGACGATTATTATCCCACATACGACACACTGGCCAAACTCTACACTACAGCCAAAGAAAAAGATGTGTTGGTCTGTGGTGGATCTTTTGCCAATTTGCGTGCCAATGGCTTTCTGTTCACCGACTATGTGTTTCCCCTCCACGGCTACAAATTCGACGAGAGCGGCTACGTGGATTTTGCGGATTACCAGTTTGATTTCAGCTACCAACGCTTCATCTTCCAGCGTCAGATGCTCTTGGAACACCAAATCGACTTCCCAGACTATCTGCGCTATCAGGATGTGCCGTTCTTTGTCAACGCGATGATCGCCGCAGAGCGGTTCTACGCGCTGAAGGACGTAACCTATGTCTATCGCTGGGGGCACAAGACCATCAACTGGACAGAGCGCAAGACGATCGACCTGTTGCGCGGCATCTCAAGCGTCCTGCAAATTGCGCACCAGCACGGTCACCGCGACTTGTATCATCTGACGTTTTTGCGCTATCGGGATTATCTGCGCAAAGGGGTTTTCCTAGAGGCACTCACCCAAAACGAGCGACCCCACCAAATCCTCGCGGCGTTGTTGCGCTTCACGCATCGCTTGGATCGAGAAATATTGGCGGAATACGACATCGCACCCGATGAGATTTCCATCAAAGCTCTCATCGATTCCCTGTACCCCTATATGGACGTTGGCGTCCTACTCAAAGAACTACAAGGAGGACAATCCCATGTTTAAGAAAAACCACACACCCGAATCCCAAGCGCACGATGCCTTGTCGGCAGACGTGCTACAGGCGGCGCAAATTGCGCAGTTGGAACAGAGACTCGAGGCCTTTGAGGCCAAATACGATGCGCTCTATTTCCTCACCTTCAACGCGATGGACGACCGCGCGATCGGTGCGCTGCTCAGAGCGGAAAATGACTACGCCCGCTGGTTTGAACTGCTCAAGTTTGCCGCACACCGTTTTCTGGTGGTCTTCACCGTGAAGGACACGCCGGGCGACCATGTGCCCGCACCGATTATGCGCAATCTTTTCGACGCCGGCTTCACCCAATTCCGCACCGCGCTGTGGCGCACCTACGTGGGCATTGTCAGCTGCGGCAACACCATCGCGCAGGAGGCAAACGACAACGAAGTGCGCAGCGACTATGTCTACACCTCGCTCGATGGCCGCTTCATCATCGACGCCACCAGCCAAGCTTGGCGCAACGGCAACTGCGGCGACATCATCATCAACGAGGAAAATTGCGCGGCCAATGGGCGCGGGATCAACATTGTTGTGTACGACGTGGAAAAATATCAAGTCGTGGATTCCATTGCGGCCGACTTCCACGAGCTGGATAAATTCCAATTCCGCCATCGCAGCTTCTTCTACGAAGACAAGCCAACGGCGGAATAAGCCGCGTTTCACACATCGGGGTGCGCACTGTGCGTCCGCTGTTCTCCAGCGGGCGCACGGTGCGTAGCTACAAATCTAGATTCTAGATATTAGATGTTAGATGCTAGATTCTGCGTCAAGACCTGTTTTCTCAAACAACACAAAACGTCTAGTGCAAAAATCTAATATCTAGCAGCGCAAGGTTCTTGCGCTTTGCGCCGATTTTTGTTATAATATATGTGGGTTTATCACGATGGGAGAAAAAGGACGAGCTGGGCATATTCTACGCGCAAAAGACAGCTTTTTCAACAAACGCATGACCCTTTACAAATGTATACCGTCAAGGAAGCACAACCATGCTCAAGAGCAAACAAATCCAAGGCCTCGATTCTCTGCGCGCGCTGGGCGTGATTTTAGTGCTGATTTATCACCTCTTTCCCACAATTTTGCCCGGCGGTTTCTTGGGTGTGGACATCTTTTTCGCGTTCTCTGGCTACCTCATCACGGCCTTGCTGATGCAGGAATTCCGTGAAAAACGGGGCATTGCGCTGGCGGATTTCTATCGCCGCCGCGTCAAGCGTCTGCTCCCAGCGATGGTGGGCATGTTGGGTGTCACGCTCCCGCTGAGCCTGTTGATCTCGCCCGATTTTCGCGTGGGCATCCGCCGCCAAGCCGCCGCCGCGCTGGGTTTTGTGACCAATTATTTTGAGATTGCCGGCGGCAAAAGCTACGAAGACGCGCAGCTCCCGCACCTGTTCGTGCATACCTGGACGCTCGCGGTGGAAATGCATTTTTACCTCTTCTGGGCGGCCATAATCGCGCTGGTGTTTTGGGCTCTGCGCAAAAAATCGCTGGGCGGCGCACTGTTGCGTGCGCGGCGGAGCTTAACCACCGTGGCCGCCATTGTGGCGAGCGCGAGTTTTGTGCTCATGCAGTGGCTCACCCGCGGCGTGGCCGACGGCGCGGACTCCTCCGCGGGCTACTTTGCCACCCACGCGCACTTCTTCCCCATCATGCTCGGCGCATTGACGGCTCTGCACTTTGGCTACAGAACGCATCCAAAATGGGAAAAATTCGCCGCAACAAAGACTTGCCGCGCACTTTGCTACGGCATACTGGTCACGGGGACAGCTGGTTTGGTGACACTCTCGCTTCTCTTGACCTTCAGTTCGGCGGCGACGTATCGTTGGGGCATGTTGGTCGCCTCGCTGACGGTGTGCGCGATGATCATCAGCGTGCGCCTGTTACAGGAGACGAAAGCGCTCAAAGAGTCCAAAATTCTCGTCTGGCTGGGCGCACGGAGCTTTGGCATTTACCTCTACCACTGGCCTGTGCTGATCGTGTTCCAGCAACTTTTGCAGAGCGCCAGCGCACAGTGGTTGCAAGAGGCGGCCGTGTGGTTGGCACCCGTTTTGACACTGTTGGTCACTTTGCCGCTGGCGGAACTGTCGTTCCGCGTTTTAGAAACGCGCTTTCGCGGACGCAAGGCGCAATCGACCATCGCGGCGGATCTGCAAGAACCCGCGCCGCGCAAACCCCTCCCCTACCGCACGCTTGCGGCGGCATTAGCGGCCGTGGCGTTGGTGCTTTTATCTGGCACGGCACTGGTCAAGTCGCCGCCCATCACCAGTCTGGAGTTGGTGCTGGCGCAAGAGCGTCGCGCCAACGAGAGCGAAGCGATGGGGCAGTTAGACGAACAACTGGCCGCGCTGACGCCCGTGAACATCGCGCAAACCGCCCCCACAAAACCCGCCGACAAGCCTACCTTTATCGAAAGCGATAACAAAAAGAAGTACGCGGGCGGCGTAACGATGGTGGGCGACAGCGTGATGCTGGGGGCTTCGTCCGCGCTGAAAAACAGCATCAGCGGCGTGAAGGTGGACGCGAAGGTCTCGCGCTTTATGAAGGGCGGCGAGGAACTCATTGCGGACTACCTGAAGGAAGGGAAGCTGTCCAAAAATCTAGTGATCGGTCTGGCCACAAACGTCAACGGCAAAAGCGATGACTACCTGCGCTCGATTTTGGACAGCCTGAAGGGCAAGGGCATCCGCGTGGTGATTGTGACGGGCTATGGCGGCACGGGGGCGACGCTCAAGGGCATCTTGGCGTTTGCTGAGGAGGCACGCAAAATCCAGAAGGACTACGATTTTGTGGTGGTGGCCGACTGGAGCAAATTCGCCGCCGGACACCTGAATCTGCTGAGCAATGACCGCATCCACTTGAAAAACGCCAGCAAAACCGCCGAGAGCTGCAAGGCCTACGTGAAAATCATCACGGACGCGCTGGATGCCGTGCAGAAAAAGCCCGCATCGTAAGAAAGAAGGTGAACACTTTGGAAAAGTTGCGCAAAATCTTCGTCCCGATTGTGACGCTCGCGCTCCTGTTGACGCTGGCGCTGTACGCGCTGGGTGTGTTCACGGACGCGCCGATGCAGGTCTCTGGGCACGCTGACCCCGCAGGCGGAGAATACAGCGGCGAGATGCGCAAGGGCAAATACCAGGGGGAAGGCGCCCTATTGCTCCCCAACGGCGACCGCTACGAGGGCATTTTTGACGACAATATTTACAGCCTCCGTGGTCGCTACACCAGCGTCCAAAACTGGGAATATTCGGGCGAATTGCTGGACGGAAAGCCCAACGGGCGGGGCACATTCACCACGAAGGACGGCGATGCATACGAAGGCGAGTGGCTCTTGGGCGACATCAGCGGCGCGGGGGAATTTCGCGCCAAAAAGGGCTGGCGTTTCGTGGGCACGTTCCAAAACGGCGAGTTCGTGGAGGGCAAGTTGACGCTGAAAAACGGCTCGTATTACGAGGGAAAATTTGTGGACGGCAAGCCCGAGGACACGGAGGGCTTGTACATCCAGATGGACGACAAAGGCGCAATGCGCTGGAACTACACGGGCGGCTTTAAGGCCGGCTTGTTTGAGGGCAAGGGGCTCATGGTCGAGAGCGGCGGCGAGGCGGCGGACACGCGCACGCACGGCACTTGGACAGCGGGTGTGCTGACAAAAAAAGACTAACGCGGGAGCATTTATGCGTATACTCATCACAAATGCACGCCTTCTCGATCCAGCGCAGGACTGGGATTTTGTGGGCTCTCTGCTCCTTGCGGACGGCCAAATTGCGCTGGTCAATCCCCCGGCAGACACGGCGGCGGAGCAGGTGATTGACGGAGCGGGCTGGGTGTGCGCACCGGGTCTCATCGACCTGCACGTCCACCTGCGCGACCCCGGTCAAACGCACAAGGAAGACATCCGCACCGCCTCGGCGGCGGCGGCGGCGGGCGGCGTGACGACCCTCGTGGCCATGCCCAACACCCACCCCACCATGGATAGCCCCACGGTTTTTGCGCAAACGGCGGCGGCACGCGCGGCGGCGGCTGTGCGCATTTTGCAGGCGGCAGCGGTGTCGCGCGGGCTGGGTAGCCGCGAGCCGGTGGACTTTGACGCGCTGGTGGCCGCGGGCGCGGCGGCCTTCAGCGACGACGGTTTGCCCATGGCGGACGCGGACATCGCGCTTTTGGCACTGCGTGCGGCGGCACGGCTGGGCGTGCCCCTGCTGGCACACTGTGAGGATCAAGCCTTGGCGGGCAAGGGCATCATCCACGAGGGCGCAGTGTCCCAGGCGCTCGGCGTGCCGGGCATCTCGGCGGAGTCGGAAGTGCGCGGCGTGCGGCGCGAGATTGCGTGCGCCCAGTCGGCGGGCGTGCCCGTGCACATCTGTCACGTAAGCACACGGGCGAGCTGCGAGGCGATCCGCGCCGCAAAGGCGGCGGGTGTGCGCGTCACGGCAGAGACCGCGCCCCACTATTTTGCGCTGACGGACGAAAACTTGCGCGGGCGCGACGCGGACTATCGCATGAATCCGCCCCTGCGCACGGCAGACGACCGCGCGGCCATTCGCGCGGCACTGGCCGACGGCACGCTTGACTGCATCGCGACCGACCACGCGCCCCACACCCCCGCCGAAAAAGCGGACTTCTTGACCGCGCCCAACGGGGTGCTCGGACTGGAAACGAGCCTCGCGGCAGGCATAACCTACTTAGTGCAAACGGGCGTGTTGACGCTCGCGCAGCTGATCGACAAGATGAGCTGCACACCCGCGCGGATTTTGGGCACGGACACGGGCACGCTGGCGCTGGGTCACCCGGCGGACGTGGTGCTGTTCGACCCGAACGCGTCCTGGACTGTCGACCCCGAAGCGCTCCACAGCAAATCACGCAACACGGCGTTCAAGGCCATCACGCTCACGGGGCAAGTCAAAATGACGCTCTGCCGCGGTCAAGTCGTCTACAGCGCGTAGCACACATTTTTTGCAGGAGAACTCCATGTCTTTCACCATCGGTCAATCCGTCCAGTGCACCCTTTTTGGGCAGTCCCACGCCGCCAACATCGGCGGCGTGCTCGACGGTCTGCCGGCGGGTGAGCGCATCGATCTGGATGCGGCGCAGGCATTTTTGCGGCGGCGTGCGCCCGGTACGTCTCCCCTCTCCACGGCGCGGCGCGAGGCCGATGTGCCGCAAATCCTCTCGGGCTTGGTGGACGGGCACACCGTGGGTGCGCCGCTGGCGTTTTGCATCGCCAACGCGGATGCCCGCTCCGCCGACTACGCGCTCTTTCGCACGCAACCGCGCCCCGCGCACGCCGACTACCCCGCGCACGCCAAATTCGGCGACGCCCACGACATCCGCGGCGGCGGCTTTTTCTCCGCCCGACTGACGGCGGCGCTGTGCTTCGCGGGCGCGGTGGCCATCCAAATTCTGGCGCGGCGCGGCGTGCAGGTGGGGGCGCACATTGCGGCCATCGCGGGCATGGTGGATGCACCGTATGACCCGGTGCAGCTCACAGCGGACGCGTTGGCGTGCGCCGGGCAGCGGGATTTTCCCGTCAACGACCCCGCGCAGGGCGCTACCATGCAAGAGGCGATTTTGGCCGCCAAACGGGCGGGCGACAGCGTGGGCGGCGTGGTGGAGTGCGCGGTGCTAGGGCTGCCCGCCGGCGTGGGCGCACCGATTTTCGACTCGCTGGAGTCCTTGATTGCGCACGCGGCGTTCGCCATCCCCGCACTCAAGGGCATTGAATTTGGCGCGGGCTTTGCGCTGGCGGACATGCGCGGCTCGCAGGCGAACGACCCGTATATCAGCGAAACAGACGGGCTTTTACGCACGAAAACCAACCACAATGGCGGCATTCTGGGAGGGCTCTCCACGGGGATGCCCCTAGTCTTTCGCGCGGCGTTCAAGCCCACACCCTCCATTGCGGCGGCGCAACAGACATGGAATAGCGCCGAAGGCCAGGTCACACAATTGCAAATCCCCGGCCGGCACGACCCCTGCGTAGTCCCCCGCGCCGTCCCCTGCGTAGAAGCGGCGGCAGCACTAGCAATCCTAGACGCAATCGAGGGATGAGGACTGAGGATACAGGCGTGAGGGCTGTAGGGGCGGCAACCTGCCGGCCGCCGCGTTTGTGGGAATCAGCGGGCGCGCAGGGGCGCGCGCCCCTACAAAGGATGAGGACACGCAAAACGTCTAGTTCCAGATATCTAGCATCTAGTCTCTAACATCTAGAATCTAGCATAGGACAACCTTTTCGCTGGCGCATATACTGGAACAGGCACGAGCGAAAGGAGACCCCCAATGCCATGCAAACCCACAGGACTTTGCCGCTGCCGCAAAGCCAATTTTTCTCTGCGCATCGTGGATATCACCACACGCGAGGGCATTGCCGCCGCGGTGCTGGTCGTGCAGTCCAACGGTTGCCCGCTGTTTTCCGTGCGCTCAGACGCGGACGGGTTTCTGACCTTCCCGCCGCTGTGCCCGGGAACATACACGCTGGCGCTGACCGTGGCGCAGGGCTACACCCTCGCCAGCGCGTGGCCTGCGCTACAGGTCACCGCGCAGGGCAACTTGCGCCTCAAGGGGCACACGGTCAAAAAAATCACACTATTGTTGTCAGAGGACAGAAAATAGAAGACAGAGGGCAGAATTGTGATTCTGTCCTCTGCTCTCTGACTTCTGCCCTCTGAACTCTGTCATCTCATTTCTGCCACGCGCACGCGCAGGGGCACACCTACTTGTTCGGCGATTTCGCGGCAGAGCGCGATTTTGTCTTCGCCCAGCACATCCACGACCGTGAAGCACACGTGGGGCACGTACTGCCGCACGGCGCGAGCATAGCGCACAATGGCCGGGAAGGCCTCCAGCCCAAAGGAGGGGTGGCACAGCGCGTCGTATTCCTCGGCCGTTGGCGCGTTGAGGCTGATGGACACGCTGTCCACGAGCCCCGCCAGCAACGGCGCGGTGGGCTTGCTGTGGATCAGATCGGCCAGACCGTTGGTGTTCAAGCGGATGGGCGGCGCGTCCGGTTGGCGGCGCAGGTGGGCGCAGACCTCTAGTAGCACCTCCAGCGCACAGGTGGGCTCGCCAAAACCGCAAAAGACAATCTGCGCAAAGTCGCGCAAGTTCCAACCCGTCAGTGCCTCTTGGACTTCCGCAAACCCGGGCGCGTGTTCCAGCCACAGCGAGGCCGCGCTCCCCAGACCCGCGCCGTTTTGCCGTATGCAAAAATCGCAGGCGCAGGGGCAGGCGGTGGTCAGGTTTAGGTACAGGTTTTCGCCGTAGCTATAGACAATGGAGGCCAAGGTGTTCTCTCAATCTGACGGCTTGCTCTGGGGCAGCAGTCGCGTTTTTAGGGACAAAATGGGCTTGTGGAAAATCCACGACACCGCAATGCATACGCCCGCCTGCCCAAAGTTGCCGGGCAGGGCGTTGAGGGCATACGGCAAGCCGGTGATCTCGCCCGATTTGATGAAGTAGAGCTCGTAGACGAAGTAGCCGCCGATCATGATGATGCCGCCGATCACCGTGCCCAAGCGGAAGAGCCACTTGTTGTCGTTTTTGGCGAAGGCCGCCACCACAAAGCCCATCAGGCCTTTGATGATCACGGTGGGCAGGATGTAGATGGTCGCGCCCGCCAGCAGGTCGGCAAGACCGCTCCCCAGTCCGGCGGCCAGCAGTGCCCAGGGGTTGCCCACCAACAGCGCCGTCAGGAAGATCACCGCGTCGCCTAGGTTGACGTAGCCGCCCTGCGTGCCCGGCACGGGGATGCTCAGCAGATAGGTGACCACGAACACGAGCGCCGCCAGAAGCGCGGTCAGGACGATGTGCACCAGTGCGGTGCTTTGTGCTTTGGTGGATAGGTTTGTGCTGTTTTTTGCCATGACTTTCTCCTCAATGATGGAATGATGAATGGAGGGTTGTTATAAAAATCGTCTTGTTGTTTACAGGACGCTTTTTCCGATGGTCAGCAGTTGCTCTGCGCGTTGGGTGGCGGCGGGCAGATCCCCCGCGATGGCGTGCACGTAGAGCTTGATGAGCGGCTCTGTCCCCGACGGGCGCAACACCAGCCACGCACCATCGGCAAAGATGAACTTGAGGACGTTGGAGACGGGCAGGCGCAGGGTGGTCTTCTCCCCTGTCCGTAAATCGCGCCGCTCACTGTGTAGGTAGTCTTCGAGCGCGGTGGGTTTTTCGTCGGCGAACGCGGTCTGCCAGTCGTCCCGCAGGGCGGTCATGCGAGCGCTTTGTTCCGCCGGGGTCAGCGGCACGGTGACTAGGTGTTCCTGCGCCGCGCCGTAGCTGTCCCACTGCGCCCGCAGGGCATCATAGAGCGTGCGCCCCTGCGTTTTGTGCCACAGCGCCATTTCGGCAATGAGCACAGACGCGGCCACGGCGTCTTTGTCCCGCGCAAAGCTGTGGTTCAGGCAGCCGTAGCTCTCCTCAAAACCAAAGAGATAGCTGTGCTCGCCGCTCTGTTCCCACTGGCCGATTTTCTCGCCGATATACTTAAAGCCCGTGAGAACGTCAAAGAGCGTCACGCCGTAGGCATCGCAGATTTTGCACGCCAAATCGCTGGTGACAATGGTCTTGACCACCGCCGCGTTTTCGGGCAACTCGCCGCGATCGCGCAGGCTCTGCAGGATGTACTCCAGCAGCAGACAGCCCGTCTGGTTGCCCGTCAGGACGCTATAGCCGCCCTGCCCATCCGACACCAACACGCCAATGCGGTCGGCATCCGGGTCGGTGGCAAAGATGAGGTCGGGGTGCAAATGAGCCGCTTGCGCCATGGCTTTTTCGTACACATTCGCTTCTTCTGGGTTGGGGCGCACAAGACCGGGGAAGTTGCCATCCGGCTGGGTTTGGCTCGCCACCACTTCCACTTTCGTGAAGCCGCTCTCGCGTAAGGCCGTGCGCACGGGCACGTTGCCGCTACCATAAAGAGGCGTATAGAGCACGGAGAGCTCCGCACCGCGCAGCTGCACCAGATCTTTGCGGATGACCTGACGGCGGATGCGCTCGTAGTAGTTGCGAAAGGCTTCGTTGCCCTCAGGCACGATGGTCAATAGCCCTTTTTCCACCGCTGTACCCAAATCCAACCGCCGCACGTCCGCAAACAAATCCACATTGTGGATCTCGGCCAGAATGTTCCCCGCCGCGATGTCGGTGATCTGTCCCCCGTCGGCGTTATAGACTTTGTAACCGTTATAGGCCTTGGGATTGTGGCTGGCGGTGATGACGACACCTGCGCTGGCGGAAAAATACCGCACGGCGAAGGAGAGCATGGGCACGGGGGTCACGGCCTCCAGCCAATAGACCCGAACGCCCGCCGCGCACAGCACGGCGGCGGCCGCGCGGCTGAATTCATAGGACTTGTTGCGCGTGTCCCGCGCGATGACAACGCTGGGTTCGAGCTCCTGACTGAGTAAGTAGTTGGCCAAACCCTGCGTGGCTTGCGCGACGGTGTATTCGTTCATGCGCCCCGTGCCCACGCCCAAAATGCCGCGCAGACCACCCGTACCAAACGCCAGCGACTGCCCAAACTGATCCTCCAGCTCTTCCATGCTCAACGCCGCGAGCGCTTCGCGCAATTCAGGCGCTTTTTCGTACCAACGCTCGTAGGCGCGTTGTGCTTGGCTCATATGTAGATCCTCGTTTCATTTGTGGTGATTTTTTGTCGCGCGGCGGCGTGGCGATGCTATCCTATTCTATGCCAAAAACGCGCGATTCTTCTCAATCAGCGCAATGCGCTGGCGCACACAGTCCACCGAACGCAGGGCATCGGGCGGTGTGTTGAAGACGTAGTCGGTCAGCAACTCGAGCGTGGTGGTGGCCACGTGCAGGCGCGTGTCCGCGCTGGCGTAGTAGATGGCCACGTTGCCGCTGTCGTCCACCGCCGCGCCGTTGCAGAACGCCACGTTGCTCACGTCGCCCACACGCTCTTCCCCATACGGCGCTAGGAAAAAGCCGCCCGGTTGGGCTATCACGCGCCACGGCTCGTGTAGGTCGGTCGCGAAGGCATAGAGCACATAGCGCAGCCCGGCGGCGGTGTTACGCACGCCGTGGGCAATATGTATCCAGCCGCGCGGCGTTTTGATGGGCACTGCGCCCGCGCCGTTTTTGCTCTCGGTGATGGTGTGGTACACGCGGGGGCTGACGATGGTCTCCTCGCCCAGCACTGGGTGCTCAATGTCGTCACACAGCGCAAAGGCCAAGCCCCCCGCGCCCCCGGCATCGATGAAGCCGTCTTGCGGACGCGTGAAAAACGCGTGCTTGCCGTCCACATATTCGGGATGCAAGACCACGTTGCGCTGTTGCGGCGAGCGCGTGATGAGGTTGGGCAGGCGCTCCCAAGTCTTCAGGTCTTTTGTGCGCACAAGACCCGCCGCCGCGTTGGCGTCGCTGAGCGTCGCGCCGGGGCTGATGTCCTTGCTCTCGGAGCAAAATACGCCGTAGATCCAGCCGTCGGCGTGCTGGGTCAGGCGCATATCGTACACGTTCGTTTCGTCCGGCTCGGTGTCGGGCAAGAGCACGGGGTAGTCCCAAAAACGGAAGCCCTCCGTGGGGCTCGCGCTCTGTGCCACGGCGAAGAAGCTCTTGCGGTCGTTGCCCTCTACGCGCGCCACCAGCAGGTACTGACCGTCCACATACAGCGCACCGGAATTGAACACGCAGTTGATCCCCAAACGTTGCTGGGCATGGGGGTTGGTGGCGGGGTTAAAATCGTATTGCCACGCGGCGGGCACGTGGGCGCGGGTGAGCACGGGGTGCTGCCAGCGGGTATAGACACCGTTGTAGAAATCGGCAGGCGCGTTCGCGCGGGTGAGTAGCTGCTCATGCTGTGTTAAGAGCGCCTGAAGTTTGGGAAGAATATGTTGATGCATAGTGACTCCAATGTGCGAACCCTACTGCGCCGCGCAAGAGCGCGACAAGTTTGTATTATAGCACATTCGCGCCGGAAAAGCAAATTTTTTGTGGGGGGCGTATGCAATGAACAATGAACAAAGAACAATGGACAATTGGTTGTAGGGGCGACCCTTGTGGTCGCCCTGCCCTGTGATTTTTGAAAAAGCTTGACATTTGCCACCAAACATATTATAATAGAAGACGACACAGGTGGTTGGAAGCACCTGCGTCGTCGGCACGACCGTATAGACGGTTTCTGCCCCCTAGTTGGTTACCGAAGTAACCGCCGCAGGAACTAGCGGCGGTTACTTCGTTTCATGTGAGCGAAGCGACAGAATGTATCCTGTTGCGAAGACAACGATCAAGGCGATCATTGCCCACGTGTTTACATCCATGGTATGTCCTCCTTTCGTTACGTTCGGCGTTTCGGTGAAGAAACGCTCGGGCGTGCGGAAGAGGGGAGCATACACCGCCTACCGTATAGGTTGTGCGTCCATATTATAGCAAGAACTGCGCAGAATTGCAATAGAGCGACAGAATTTGTCACGGACTAGATGCTAGATTGTAGCATCTAGTTTTGTGCACATTCGTCAATAATGCACTTGCATTTTTGTTTTTCTATGCACCTTGCGCTTTCTGCGCTGGGGAGGGCTTTGCGCCTTGTATTTTGCCGCCAAAAGTGGTATAATTCTGCAGGTATGCACGCATCACAGATACCCATAAATCACAGGAGGTTCAACACACATGGCACGTAAAATGAAGACCATGAAAGGCAACGACGCGGCCGCGCACGTATCCTACGCGTTCACCGAGGTTGCCGCCATTTACCCCATCACCCCCTCGTCCGACATGGCTGAGGCCACCGACCAAATGGCCGCGCAGGGCGTGAAGAACATCTTCGGCGAGACCGTGAAGGTCACCGAAATGCAGTCCGAAGCGGGCGCGGCGGGCGCTGTGCACGGTTCGCTCTCCGCGGGCGCACTGACCACCACATACACCGCCTCGCAGGGCCTGCTGCTCATGATTCCCAACATGTACAAAATCGCGGGCGAGCTGCTGCCGAGCGTCATCGACGTTTCCGCGCGTTGCGTGGCGACCCATGCGCTCAACATCTTCGGCGACCACTCCGACATCTACGCCTGCCGCCAGACCGGCTACGCCATGCTCTGCTCGCAGAACGTGCAGGAGGTCATGGATCTGGGCGCTGTGGCGCACCTCTCTACCCTCAAGAGCCGCGTGCCGTTTGTGCACTTTTTCGACGGTTTCCGCACCAGCCACGAAATCCAGAAAATCGCTGTGTGGGATTACAACGACCTGAAGAGCATGGTGGATCTCGACGCCGTTGCGGACTTCCGCCGCCGTGCACTCAACCCCGAACACCCCGTCCTGCGCGGCTCGGCGCAAAACCCCGACATCTTCTTCCAAGCCCGCGAGGCCTGCAACCCCTACTACGAAAACGTGGTGGACGTGACCGAGAAATACATGCAAGAGGTCAACGCCAAAATCGGCACGAACTACCAACTCTTCAACTACTATGGCGCACCCGACGCCGACCGCGTCATCATCGCCATGGGCTCGTTCTGCGACACCATTGAGGAGACGATTGATTACCTCAACGCGCAAGGGCAAAAAGTCGGCCTGGTCAAGGTGCGTTTGTATCGCCCGTTCAGCGCCAAGCATTTGATTGACGCGATTCCCGCGAGCGTCAAGTCCATCGCCGTGCTTGACCGCACAAAAGAGCCCGGCTCTTTGGGCGAGCCGCTGTTCCTAGACGTGGTCGCCGCCCTGCGCGAGAGCCAATATAAAGATGTCCCCGTATTGAATGGCCGCTACGGTTTGGGTAGCAAGGACACCAACCCCGCTGACGCTGTGGCCGTCTACAACAATCTGGCCGCCGCCGCGCCCAAAAAGACCTTCACGCTGGCGATTCACGACGACGTGACACACCTCTCCCTCGAGCGCACAGAGAACCCCGACACCACCCCGGCGGGTACGTTCTCCTGCAAGTTCTGGGGTCTGGGCGGCGACGGCACAGTCGGCGCGAACCAGAACGCCATCAAAATCATCGGCGACAACACCGACATGTACGCCCAGGGCTACTTCGCCTACGACTCCAAAAAGACCGGTGGCGTGACCATCAGCCACCTGCGTTTTGGGCAGACCCCCATCAAGTCCACCTACTACATCAACAAAGCGGACTTCGTGGCCTGCCACAACCCCAGCTATATCGACAAGTACGACATGCTTTCTGACCTCAAGCCCGGCGGCGTGTTCCTGCTCAACTGCCTGTGGACACCCGCAGAGCTGGAGACCGCACTGCCCGCCAGCGTGAAACGCTATATCGCCCAGAACAACATTCAGTTCTACACCCTCAACGCCACCGCACTGGCCGAGGAAATCATGCGCGACGGCCGCCGCACGAACACCATCCTGCAAGCGGCGTACTTCAACCTGACGAAGATTCTCCCCGCCGAGCAGGTCATTGACCTGATGAAAGCGGCGGCGACGAAGTCCTTTGGCAAAAAGGGCGAAGAGATCGTCAAGATGAACCACAACGCCATCGATGCGGGTTTCAACTCCGCCGTGCGCGTGGACGTGCCCGCCGCGTGGGCGAACGCGACTGATGAGACAGCTACGGCCGAAGTGACCGAAAGCCGTGCGGATTTGAAAGCGTTCGTGGAGAACGTGCTCAACCCCGCCAACGCGCAAAAGGGCGACGAGCTGCCTGTCTCCACGTTCCTTGAGAGCGCCGACGGCACGTTCCCGCAAGGCTCTGCCGCCCACGAGAAGCGCGGCATCGCCATCAACGTGCCCTGCTGGAACAGCGAAAACTGCATCCAGTGTAACTTCTGCGCCTATGTCTGCCCGCACGCGGTCATCCGTCCGTTTGCGCTGGACGCAGACGAAAGTGCCGCCGCCCCCGCGTCCCTGAAAAAGACTGCCGCGACTGGTCTGCCGGGCTATGAATTCGCGCTGGGCGTGTCCGCGCTGGACTGCACGGGCTGCGGCTCTTGCGCCCACGTTTGCCCGGGCAAAAAGGGCAACAAAGCGCTGACCATGACCCCCATCGATGCCATGCGCGGGGAGCAGACCAACTTCGATTACCTGCGCGCCCTGCCCGTCAAGCCCGCCGTGGAAGAGAAGTTCAAGACCAGCACCGTCAAGGGCAGCCAGTTCAAGCAACCGTTGCTGGAGTTCTCCGGCGCGTGCGCGGGCTGCGGCGAGACCCCCTACGCCAAGCTGGCCACGCAACTCTTCGGCGAGCGCATGTTCATCGCTAACGCCACGGGCTGCTCGTCCATCTGGGGCGGCTCTGCGCCGAGCACACCGTACACCGTCACGCCCGAGGGCAAAGGTCCCGCGTGGGCGAACAGCCTGTTTGAAGACAACGCCGAGTACGGCTTCGGCATGTATCTGGCCAACAAAGCCATCCGTGGCCGTCTGGCGCGGTTGACAGCTGAACTCATCGCGCTTGACTGGGCAGTTCCTGAGCTGAAAGCTGCCGCACAGGCGTGGCTGGACAGCATCGACGACGGCGAAACCAATCCCGCCGCCGCTGAGGCCTACGTTGCCGCGCTCAAGTGGGGCACTGATTTGCTGGAAGACAAAGACAATTTTGTCGGCGAATACGAAAAATACTGGGATAAGGACAACCAGTGGTGCACCTGTGAGGCCTGCACCAAGGCGCGTGAAATCCTGGCCGACGCGGATTACCTCGTCAAGAAGTCCTTCTGGGCGTTCGGCGGCGACGGTTGGGCATACGACATCGGTTTCGGCGGATTGGATCACGTCATCGCGTCCCACGAGGACATCAATCTGCTGGTGTTCGACACCGAAGTGTACTCCAACACGGGCGGTCAGGCCTCCAAGGCCACGCCGACGGGTGCGGTGGCCAAGTTCGCCGCCGCCGGCAAGACCGTGAAGAAGAAGGATCTGGCGGCCATCGCCATGAGCTACGGCTACGTTTACGTGGCGCAGGTGGCCATGGGCGCGGACTACAACCAGTGCCTCAAGGCGTTCCGCGAGGCCGAGGCGTATCCCGGCCCGTCCATCATCATCGCCTACGCGCCGTGCATCAACCACGGCATCAAGGGCGGCATGGTCGGCAACATCAGCGAAGAGAAAGCGGCTGTGCTGTCCGGTTACTGGCACAACTTCCGCTTTGATCCGCGTCTGGCCGAAGCGGGGCAAAACCCCTTCCAGCTCGACAGCAAAGCGCCGACCGCCAGCTACCGCGACTTCCTGCTCAACGAGACGCGCTACACCGCGCTGCAGCGCGCGTTCCCGCAGAAGGCCGACGAGCTGTTCGCCATCAACGAGCGCGACGCCGCCGCGAAATACGCGCACCTCTCGCGCCTGAGCGCACTCTACGCGCCGGAGGCGTAAATCTGCGCACGTATACAAAACAGCATCGCCCCATTGGGGCGGTGCTGTTTTTTGACATGTTGAGCGTCTCCCGTAGGGGCGCGCATTGCGCGTCCGCTGTACAGAGGGCAGAATTCCGCTCAAAAATCTGTCTTCTGTTCTTTGATCGCTGCCTTCTGACCCGGCGGGCGGCAGATTGCCGCCCCTACAATCCTCACACCTGAAACCGCATTCCTCACCCCTCTCCAGCCCCTCTCTGCCCTCTGTCTTCTGACTTCTGTCCTCCGAGAACGTGACAATTCATCAAACCCCTTGACAAGTCCCGCGCAATTGTGTATACTATGCGCCATACCATTCAGGAGGTCGCTTTGGACAACCGGACGCGCAACAATAATAGCCTGTTCATCAGCGTGGCAGCCATTGCCGCGGTTATTATTATTACGCCCAGACGATTGTCATGGAGCGCAGCGCCGAATGTGTAAATGAGGCAAAGCAAACGCCCTGACAATCGCTCGATTGTCGGGGCGTTTTTTTGTCAACAAAATGGAGGCAACTCATGGAAACCAACCAAACAACCCCCAAAGCCCCCGCGTGGGCAAACCCCACCCCCGCCGGGCTCGTCGCCCTTGCGGTGGCGTGCGCCTGCTTCTTCGCCCTGCTCACCGGGCGCGTGCAGACCGCCGCGCTGCCGCTCATCGGCGCATGGCTGCTGGGCGGCTTCATCATCCAGCTGGTCGTCGCGTTCCTAGACCTCAAGAGCGGCAACCACACGGGCGGCAACACGTTCCTGTTTTTCTCGGCATTTTTCATGCTCGTTGGCGGGTTGGAAATGCTCCTGAAATATCAGGGCGCGCTCTCGGGTGCGCCGCTGGACGCGAGCATTGACGGCTACGCTTGGTCGGTGCTGACCGTCAGCATCTGGCTATGGACACCCGCGTTCTTCAAAAAGTTCTCGCTGCTCTCGGTGATCGTCGCTCTGCTGGATGTGGGCTTGCCGTTCATCGCGCTGACGGATCTGGGCGTGCTACCCAAGAGCTACGCCGTGGTTGCTGCGTGGGCACTGCTCGCGTCTGGCGTTGTGGCGGTCTATCTCGCGGCTGGGACAGTGGTCAACACGGCCTACGGCAAAAAAATCTACCCCATGTGAGGGATGAGGACTTGAGGATTGAGGCGTGAGGGTTGTGCTCTAGGCTTTTGGGGTGTTACACACACACACGTTTTACGCTCCCTCATGCCTCACGCCTCAATCTTCGCTAAGAATGCCGTTTCGTCTAGAATCTCGATCCCCAGCGTTTGCGCTTTGGTCAGCTTGCTGCCGGCCTCTTCGCCTGCTAGAACGAGCGAAGTCTTTTTGCTCACGGACGAGGACACTTTGCCGCCGTACTGTTCAATGATCGCCGTCGCTTCCGCACGCGTGAGCGTGGGTAGCGTGCCCGTGAGCACGATGGTCAGCCCGGCGAATACGCCGCCCTCCACCTTCTCTTCCAACGAGCGGAAGTTCACGCCCCGCGCTTCCAACGCGTCCAGCAGGGCGGCGGTTTGCGGCAGGGCGAAAAAGTCCGCGATGCTCTGCGCCATGATCTGCCCGATGCCATCGATGGCCGTCATGTCCTCCACCGTGGCGGCCGCCAGTGTGCGCAGGTCGCCGAAGTGCCGCGCCAGCGTCTTGGCCGCTTTCTCGCCGATGTGCCGAATGCCCAGCCCAAAGAGGAGCTTGGCGACATCGTTTTCTTTGCTCTTCTCCACCGTTTTCAGCAGATTTTGCGGCGAACTTTTGGGGTCTTTCCACAGTGGGCGCAGAGAATCGAGCGTCAGCGCGTAGAGGTCCGCGGGCGTGCGCACCAGCTCGTGCGCGACCAATAGTTTCACAATCGCTTCGCCAAAGCCATCCAGCGCCATGGCCGTGCGCGAGGCGAAATGCATCAGATGCCGCTCCACCTGCGCCGGGCAGGCCGCGTTGACACAGCGCACCGCCGCTTCGCCCTCCTCCCGCACTACCGCCGCGCCGCAGGAAGGGCACACAGCGGGGTAGGCATAGGGCGGCGCGTTTTCGGCCTCTTGCGTCACGCGCAAAATCTCCGGGATGATCTCCCCCGCCTTGCGCACCAGCACGCGGTCGCCCAGGTGTAGCCCCAAATCCGCAATGCGATCCTGATTGTGCAGCGTCGCCCGCGCCACGGTTGAGCCCGCCAAAAGTACGGGGTCAAGCACCGCCGTGGGGGTCAGCACGCCGGTGCGCCCCACACTGATTTCGATGTCCACCAGACGCGTCTCTTTCTCCTCCGGCGGGTACTTAAACGCCAGCGCCCACTTGGGGAACTTGGCCGTGCGCCCCAATTTTGGGCGATCCGCCAGCGCGTTGAGCTTGAGCACCGCACCGTCCATGTCAAAATCCAGCGTGCCGCGCAGTGTGCCGATGCGCTCGAGCTCGGCGAGAATTTCGCCGTCTGTGCGCAGCACCTTGTGGAACGGCACAACGGGGAATCCCAGCGCCGCCAGTGCGTCCAGCGAATCGGCGTGTGTATCCCAATGCTGTCCCTCCACGCGCTGCACGTTGAACACAAAGATCGACAATGCGCGCGCGGCGGTGACCTTCGCGTCCTTTTGCCGCAGAGAACCCGCCGCCGCGTTGCGGGGATTTTTGAACGGCAACAATCCCTGTTCGTCCTGCTGTTCATTCAGGCGGGCGAACACGGGCAGGGGCATGTACACTTCGCCCCGCACGTCTAAAATGTGCGGCGCATTTTGGAGTTTTTTGGGGATACCTGTGATGGTGCGCAGATTTTCCGTCACATCCTCCCCCACCGTGCCATCGCCGCGGGTCGATCCGCGCACAAAAACGCCGTCCACATATTCCAGTGAGACGCTCAGCCCGTCGATTTTGGGCTCAAGGACAAAGGCCGCATCGGGCAAAGTTTTGCGCACAGTCGCCAAAAACGCCGTGACCTCCTGCGTGCTGAATGCATCGCGCAAGCTCTCCATGGGCACAGCGTGGCGCACAGGGGAGAATTTGGCACTGACCGCGCCGCCCACGCGCTGGGTCGGCGAAGACGCACGTACCCAATCGGGATGCGCGGCCTCCAGCGCCTCCACTTGGCGGGCGAGCTTGTCGTATTCGTCGTCCTCAATTTCCGGCGCGTCGTCGTTATAATAAAGCGCGGCGTGGTGCGCCAATTGGGCACACAGGGCATCATATTCTGCGCGGGTGGACATGGAGAGCTCCTTGAAAAGGGTTGGTGATGACACAGGCCGGCACTGCGCCCGCCTGCGTGTAGTATACGCGCTTTACGCGCAAGAATCAAGTCGATGTGTGGGGACGTGTGGATCATCTGCGTTGTTTATATGTAGGGGCGCACGTCCTCGTGCGCCCCTACTTGATATACCGTATCGGATTTTCTGTCAAATTTTTCAGAATCGAAAGGCGCTATTCCTCCCCTAAGCCGCACTTGCGAATCACGGGGTTGAGCACTGGCCGCAGCCAGCCCATCACCACGCCGGCCATGACGGCCGTAATCACTGTGCCCTCGCGGATATCGGTGAGGTGTCCAGTGCCCAGCCACACAATCAAGATGGCGCTGAGCACGCAGGCGCTGTCCACAAAGACCTTGACTTTGTGGTAGGGTACATCGTGTTTTTTCTCTTTTCGCGCGGTTTGAATCGCCAGAACCAGCCCCTCGCTGGGCATGGGGATGAGCTTAGCCGCTAGGTAAAACGTCAGCCCCGTGGGGATGAGCAAGATGGAACACGCGAGGAAAATCAGCTGCAACCAGTAGGGCATCGCGCTGGGCACGGGGATTGCATCGACGATGAGACCCGCGAGATCCACAAAGTAGCCAAACAGCGTGGAGACGGCGATTTGCAGCAGTTGCACCGGCTGGAATTTGCGCCGCAAAATCAGGATTTGGAGCAGCAGATACAGCACAAAAATGGCGGTGTAGCACATGCCGTAGGTGATGTTGACGTGCCAGCCGAAGAGGTCGAGACTCCAGCCGTGGGTCGCGATAACGTTGAACACACTGCGGCTGGGCGAACTGACGGGAGAGATGCCCAAGCCCCCGCGCACCGCCGCGCGAATGCCCAGCGCAACGAGCATCATGCCGCCCACATAAAACAGCAGACGGGTGACAATCTTTTTGGTTTTGTTCATTTGTTTTCCTTCGCTTTCACTGTCCAAATACATTCGCAGACGTTTGCTCGCACTATTATAACATGTTTTGACAGAAACTGCAAATTCAGAATTCAGAATTCAGAGGACAGAAGACAGAGGGCAGAGGTGCGCCCAGATAATCTGCCCTCTGTCTTCTGATTTCTGTCCTCTGACACGCGGACGCGCAATGCGCGCCCCTACAGGTCTAAAATCTAGCATCTAGAAACACTTGACAGCCACGCGTGTTTCTGTTATACTATGGGAGACAATAAAGTAGGGTCTTGTGCCCTCGCCGTTTGAGCTTTCGCTCCACCCGGCCAATACAGCATCGTCAGGGTTGCGCGTCCAGTGGACGCGACCGGGTGACGGGTACAGTATTGCGCGGGGAAGAAACCCGCTTTTTTGTTGTCCGACTAAAGACAGCTGAATCCTGAAAGAGGTGTTTGTTTATCGCAACCAAGCCGCAACCCAAGCCCAAAGAGAGAGGGCCGCAAATCAATGAGGAAATCCGTGACCGCGAGGTGCGCCTGCTCTCGCCCGAAGGCGAACAGCTGGGCATCGTGTCCGCACGGGAAGCACTGCGTCAGGCAGAGGAGCTCAACCTAGACTTAGTGAAGATCTCCCCCACGGCCACGCCGCCGGTGTGCAAAATCATGGACTATGGCAAGTACCGCTACGAACGCGCGAAAAAAGACAAAGAAGCGCGCAAGAACAGCAAAGTCGTTGAAGTCAAAGAGATCCGTCTGTCGTATAAAATCGACATTCACGACTTTAACACCAAGCTTGAGCAGTCCAAAAAGTTCCTCGCCGCTGGGCATAAGCTCAAGGTCGCCATCCGTTTTCGCGGACGCGAAATGGCGCACTCCATCCTTGGCAAGCAGACCATGTTGCGCTTCGCCGAGGAAGTGGCCGAGCTGGCCACCGTGGAGCGTGAACCACGCCTAGAAGGCCGCCAGATGCTTATGTTCCTGGCACCCAAAAAGTAGTTTATAGTGCGCAATCCCCCTGTCGGTCGTCTGCACGATGAGCGGCGTGGGGTGTTTGCGGAAAACTATAGAGCGCGAACCCGAAAAACACAGATTAGGAGAAAAACATGCCTAAGCTCAAAACCCACAGCGGGGCGAAGAAACGCTTTAAGCTTTCTAAAAACGGCAAAGCCATGCGTGGCCACGCCTATAAGTCCCACATCCTCAACAAAAAGACCACCAAACGCAAGCGCAATCTGCGCAAGGTCTCCGTGGCCGACACCACCAACCAGCGGCAAATCCACCGCCTGTTGCCTTACGATTAAGGCCTGTCAATCAATCTAACAAAATCTAGGAGCTGGAAACATGGCAAGAATCAAAGGTGCGCTGGCGACCCGCAAACGCCGCAATCGTGTCCTCAAAGCCGCAAAGGGCTATTATGGTGCGAAGAGCAAGCTCTTCAAAACCGCCAAACAGGCCGTCATGAAGAGCGGCAACTACGCCTACATTGGCCGCAAGCAGCGCAAGCGCGACTTCCGCCGCCTGTGGATCACCCGCATTTCCGCCGCGGCCAAAATCTACGGCCTCAACTACTCGACATTCATCAACGGCCTGAAAAAGGCCGGCGTGGAGCTCAACCGCAAGAGCCTTGCCGAGATCGCCGCGCGTGATCTAGACAGCTTCGGCGCGTTGGTCGAGACCGCCAAAGCGGCACTGTAATTCATCAGAAGACAGATGTCAGAGGACAGAGGGCAGAATTCGTTCTGCCCTCTGTTTTCTATTCTCTGCCCTCTAATCCCGTAGGGGCGGCAACCTGCCGTCCGCTGATTCCCAGAAACGTTGTGTCTCTCCAGCGGGCGACCATGCAAACAATTGTACATTGTTCTTTGTTCATTGTTCATTGAAATCAGCAGTATGGTGGGTTGAATGGATAGTAGCCACCGGGTGGGTCAGCAGAGCCCGCCGCGCCTGTATCGCCTGTATCGCCTTTTGGCCCTGGGACACCAGGTAAGCCCTGTGCGCCCGTGTCGCCTTTGACCCCCGGAACACCGGGCAAACCCTGCGGACCTAGGACACCGGGCAAGCCCTGTGCGCCCGTGTCGCCTTTGATCCCCGGAAGACCCCGCAAACCCTGCGGACCTGGGACGCCCCGCAAGCCCTGCGGACCAGGGATGCCGGGCAAGCCCTGTGCGCCCGACTCGCCCTTCGGTCCCGGATTGCCGGGTGCTCCTTGCAGCGGTGTGTGTGTCACGAGGGTGGAAGTTTGGTTGCTAAACACATTAATGTTATGACTTACACCCGCCGGGTCTGTATAATATCCCCGCAACTCCGCTTCGTTGATAATGATGCTGTTTATGGGCTCATCGTCAGGCACTTTGACCTGATAGGTCACATGCATGGTTTGGCCAGGCTGTATGGTGACATCCGCCAGCATACCGCCGCCGTTGATGATATCCGGATAGTTGACCCCGTTGATATACAAAGAACCCGGCACGATCGGGCGGTACTGTGTACCTGCGTAGAAATCATTGAAGGACGCATCGGTCAGAGGGTATGGGTATGGGTTGGTGTAATCAAGTGAAAAGTTGAGGATGTCGCCGGGCTTTGCGGTTGATTGATCCACCGATTTTTTCAAGCTGCCAATCCCCACCCACACAAAGCAAAGGACTCTTTCGGTATTTTGGGTATCACCAGCGGCATCGGTGTAGTAGATGCTGGCGGCATTAAAATCTCGCCCCGATTCGGTGATGGTTCCCTTTACGTTCACCTGATACTGGATCGTCACGGTTGCCCCCGGCGCAAGAGTGCCCAAGCTACTACCGGGGCGACCGATGACGCTGTCTGGCGCGGGTGCGCCGTTCACAGTGACGCTACCCGGAACGAGCGGCATTGGATCTTGCACAGTGTCCAACAGAGCAACATCGCTCATGGGCGCTGCCGTTGTGTTTTTGAAGGTCACCGTATAAGTGACAACGTCACCCACCTTGGGCATGTTGTTGTCCACTGTTTTGGTGGGTGGGAAATTGGCACCGCGCGGCGCTGGGGTTTCTTCCGGCACAGGCTCTCCTTTTTCTTCGGCGAGCACCTGCGCGACGATTTGCCGAATGTCCGCCGGGCTCATATCACGCACGCGTGTGTCATTTTCGTAAAGCATGGAAACCTCCTTGATTTCTGCGCATATGGATCTTATTAACCCGAAGAGCTCTTGTAATAGCCTATGCGGCCAGATGCAGGTTTGTGACAGCGCACAATGAACGCGGCAGGCAGGCAGCCTGCCGCGTTTTTTCGCTCAGCACACGCAGTTTCCGCAGCCGCCACAAGGATTATTGGGATAGCAGCCACCGCCAGGACCAGCGGGGCTCGGCGAGCCCGTCGCGCCTGTATCGCCTTTTGGCCCTGGAGCACCAGGCAAGCCCTGTGCGCCCGTGTCGCCTTTGGCCCCTGGAACTCCCGGCAATCCCTGCGGACCTTGCGGGCCGGGCAACCCCTGCGGCCCTGTGTCGCCTTTTGCCCCCGGAAGACCCTGCAAACCCTGCGGACCGGGGACGCCGGGCAAGCCTTGCGGACCTGGGATGCCGGGCAAGCCCTGTGCGCCTGGGTCACCCTTGGGGCCAGGCGTGCCGGGCGCCCCTTGTAGTGGTGTGTGTGTCACGAAAGTGCCTGTTTGGTTGGTAAACACATTAATGTTATGACTTACACCCGCCGCGTCTGTATAATATCCCCGCATATCCGCATAGTTGACAATGATGCTGTTTGTGGGCTCGTCGTCAGGCACTTTGACCTGATAAGTCATATGCACGGTTTGGCCAGGCTGTACGGTGATGTTCGACAACCAACCTCCGCCGTTGAGGATATCAGGATAGTTGACCCCATCAATATACAAAGAACCCGGCACGATCGGGCAGTAGTCTGTAGGAGAGTAGTAATCATTGAAGGACAGATCCGTCAGAGGGTATGGGTATGGGTTGGTGTAATCAATGGAATAATTGAGGATGTCGCCGGGCTGTGCGGTTGATTGATCCACCGTTTTTTTCAGGCTGCCAGTCCCCACCCACGTATAGGCCGTGACGGTGCGGGTGTACGTGGCGACACCAGCGGCATTGGTGTAGTGTATGCGGGCAGAATTTAGATTTCGTCCTGATACGGCGGTTCCGTTTACGTGTGCCTTATACTGGATCGTCACGGTTTGACCCGGGGCAAGGCTAGCGATGACGCTTGTGCCGGGGCGACCGATAACGCTATCTGGCGCGGGTGCGCCGTCTACAGTGACGCTGCCCGGAACGAACGGGATTGGTTCTGACACGCTGTCATTCAGAGCAACATTGGTCATGGTATCGGTTGAGGTGTTGGTGTATGTCACCGTGTAAGTGACATCGTCACCCAGATTGGGCGTGCTGTTGTCCACTGTTTTGGTGGGTGGGGAATTGGCAGCGCGCGGCGCTGGGGCTTCTTCCGGCGCAGGCGCTCCTGTTTCTTCGGCGACCGTTTGGCGGACGATTTGCCAAATGTCCGCCGGGCTCATAGCACGCACGAGGGTGTCATTTTCGTAAAGCATGGGAAGTCCTCCTTGATTTCTGCGCCTATTGTCTTACAGCCCCAGAGGGCTCTAGTTATTACAGCTTATGCGAACAGGCACGGACTGGTGCAATGAACAATTTACAATCAACAATGGACAATTGCCCTACCCCTTACAATCTAGGTGTCCACCGATACAATCATATTCACCAGTAGGGGCGGCAACCTGCCGCCCGTTGATTTCCACAAACAATTGTACATTGTTCTTTGTTCATTGCTATCAGCAGCACGGATCGCTCAAATAGCAGCAACCCGCAGGGCCTCGCGGGCCCGTTGCGCCGGTTGCGCCCGTGTCGCCTTTTGCACCTGTTGCGCCTGTGTCACCTTTCGCGCCGGGTACACCGGGCACGCCTTGCGCTCCCTGCGCACCGGGAACGCCGGGCACACCGGGGTCGCCTTTTGCGCCGGGCACGCCGGGCAAGCCCTGCGGACCGGGCGGACCCACGAGGGAATCGTTGGTGACGAGGGTGGTGGTTTGGTTGGCCTGTGTGCCCACAGTGTACGTTGTGCCCGTTGCATCGGTGTACTCGCCATTGAGCGACGCCTCGTTTGTGATGGCACTGTTCGTGGCCGCATTGTCCGGCACTTTGACCTGATAAGTCACATGCAGGGTTTGCCCCGGCTGGAGCGTGATTTGACTCAAATCGCCCCCGCCGTTGAGCACACCATCGGGATAGTTGATCCCATTGGCATACACAGAACCGGGCACGACTGGGTAGTAGATGCCATGCGGGTAGTAATCATACAGAGTCAGATTCGTCAGCGTGTTGGGGTAAGGGTTGGTGTAATCGAGGGTATAGGTCAGGATATCGCCGGGCTTTGCGCTGAGCTTATCCACGGATTTTTTCAGGCTGGTGTACGCAATAAACACAGACGCATGGCTACCGTTGGTGTTGATGCCCACGCCGCCCGCGTCGGTGTAGTGCATAAAGATATAATTGCCGTTTTCGCCCGAATAGGCGTTATCGCCCACATGTGCTTGATATTTGATGGTGACGGTTGCGCCCGGCGCAAGGTTACCGATGCTTGTGCCGGGGTAGCCGATGACACTGTCGGCGGCGGGATTGCCGTTCACGGTGACTGTGCCCGGAATGAGCGGGATATCCGTTGGCATACTGTCATACAGCGAGACGTCGTTCATGGTCTGTGCCGTTGTGTTTGTGAACGTCACGGTATAGGTGACATTGTCGCCGAAATTGGGCGTGGTATTGTCCACCGCTTTGCTGGGCGGCGTGAGTGCGGCACGCGGCGTGGGCGCAACTTCGGGGACGGGCGTGCCCGTGAGCGCGGCGGCGGCCTGCGTGGCGATTTTCCAGATCTCCGCTGGAGTTAAGGGAATCATGCGGTTGTCGTTTTGATAATCCATGGGTTTCTCCTTGTTTATTAGTCGGCAGAAGTCAGATGACAGAGGGCAGAATTGCGGGCAATCTGCCGCCCGCTGATTGTAGGGGCGACCCTTGTGGTCGCCCCGCCCGATGGGCGAACACGTAGGGGCAGACCTAGTTTTCTTGCCTGGACCGCAGGGCGACCACAAGGGTCGCCCCTACATCCCCTCTGCTAACAACAACCGCCGCACAGATTGCAGGTATAGCAGCAACCCGGCGCACCTTGTGCGCCTGTTGCGCCCGTCGCCCCTGTCGCGCCTGTGTCCCCTTTCGCGCCGGGCAGACCCTGCGCACCGGGTGCACCGGGGATGCCTTGTGCGCCGGGGACACCCGGCACGCCCTGTGCACCGGGAACGCCGGGTACACCTTGCGGACCGGGCGGGCCCACGAACGAATCGTCCGTCACGAGGGTGACAGTATTGTTAGAGCGTGCGTTGATGAAGTGTCTGCCACCCTGCGCATCCGTAAATTGGACATAGATATGCGCTTCATTCATCACGGCACTGTTGGTGGTCGCGTTGTCGGGCACTTTCACCTGATAGGTGATGTGCATGGTTTGCCCGGGCGGGATGAGCACCGCAGGAGCAGGATCGTTGCCTTGGAGGACATCATCGGGATACGTGACCCCATTGATCTGCAAAGAACCGGGCACAATGGGGAAGTTGCGCGAATTGGGATAGTAATCGTACACATTAAAACTGGTAATGGTATAGGGATAGGGGTTGGTGTAATCGAGGCTATAGGTGAGGACATCGCCGGGCTTTGCGGTCAGTTTGTCCACCGATTTTTTCAGTTGCCCTTCTTCAAGCCATAGAAAAACATTCGCTGGGGGCGAAAAGTCGTAGTCGCCTGCGCTATCCGTGTACCCAAACTGCGCGGAATTGACGTTCTCGCCGGGTTGCGCGGTATCGATCACACGTGCCTGACACGTGACAATCAGGGTTTGCCCCGGCGCCAGCGTGCCTAGACTACTGCCGGGTGCGCCGATGACGCTGTCGGGCGCGGGGTTGCCGTTGACCGTGACCGTCCCCGGAACGAGCGGGGTATTGTAGGGCAGGTAGTCATACAGCTCCACATCGCTGATGGGCGCGGCGGAGGTGTTGGTCAGCTGCATGGTATAGGTGACCACATCGCCCAGATGGGGTTGGGAGTTGTCCACCGTTTTGTTTGTGGTGGTCGCATAGGCGCGTGGCGTTGGGGCGTCCGTCGGTGTCTCCTCCCCTGCGGCCATCGCCGCGCGGGCAATTTTCCAAATCTCCGCCGGGCTCATCGTGCGCGGGCGCTTGTCCTCTTGATACAGCATGAAAACTCCTTGTGTCTGCTTGTCCAGACGGCTCTTGTTCCAAACTATGCTACTGCACGCGGAGGCGTGCAATTTACAATTAACAAAGAACAATGAACAATTGGTGCGCCCTGCACGGCTACCGCCCCAACAATTGTCCATTGTTAATTGTCCATTGTTCATTGCGCAGCTCGCGCCTAAAGTTAGCAGACGCAGTTTCCGTTTCCGCCGCAAGGGTTGCAGGGAACATAACCGCCCGGCGCACCGGGTGCGCCTGTTGCGCCAGTCGCCCCTGTCGCGCCCGTGTCGCCTTTCGGGCCCGGAACACCGGGGACACCTTGTGCGCCTTGTGCGCCCGGTAGACCTTGTGGACCCGGCAGGCCTTGCGCACCCGCCTCGCCTTTGTCACCCTTTGCGCCGGGGAGACCAGGCAAGCCCTGTGCCCCTTGTGCGCCGGGCAAACCCTGTGGGCCGGGCAAGCCTTGTGGACCGGGTGCGCCCAAGAGTGCATCATTGGTCACCAAGGTTGTGGCTTGTGCGCTCGTGGCACTGGTAGAAATCGTATTGCCCTGCGCATCGGTATACTGGGCATTTACCCGCGCATAGTTGGTAATGGAGCTGTTTGTTTTTGTGTTTTCAGAGACTTTGACCTGATAGGTCACGTGCATGGTTTGACCGGGCTGAAGGGTGTAATTGGGCACTGTGCCGCCGCCGCTCAGGAGCACATCGGGCAGATTGACCCCATCCACAGACAGCGATCCGGGCACGAACGGGAAGGAATAGCCGGAAAAATAGTAATCGCGCAGTTGTATATTCTCCAGCGGATACGGATACGGATTGGTGTAATCAATGGTATAGGTGAGAATTTCGCCTGGCTTTGCCGTCAGCTTATCCACAGATTTCTGCAGGCTGTCGTATCCAAACCACACAGAGGCAAGAACATTATTGGTACTTTGTGCTGTGCCAGAGGCATCGGTGTAGTTGACGAAGGCGGAATTGACCTGTGGCCACGTGTTTCTGACATTGTCCACGCGTGCCTGATACTGAATCACAAAGCTTTGCCCCGGCGCAAGAGAACCCACGCTTGTACCGGGTCTGCCGATATAGCTATCCGACACAGGATTGCCGTTGAGCGTGACGCTGCCCGGCACAAGCGGGATATCCTGACTCGGGGTATCAAACAAAGCGACATTGGTCATGGTTTCGTTCGTGTTGTTGGTGTATGTCACGGTGTAGGTGAGAACATCGCCATAGGCAGGCGTGACGTTGTCCACGGTTTTGAGCGGGAGGGGTTGAACGGCACGTACCGTTGGGGCATCCTCTGGCACGGGCTGACCCGTGAGTGCGGAGAACGCCTGTGTGGCAATGTCCCATATTTCGGACGGACTCATCGCGCGCGGGAACGTGTCATCTTGATACAGCATGGTAAACTCCTAACTTTACAGCACTTTGGCTTTTGCTATAGTTAATGCAAGCAAACGTGGGCGCGTGCAAGGCGCTATGCGCAATGAACAATTGCAGGTAATAAGTAATAGTGAATAGTGAATAGGTGTTGGGCTTTTCTGCATTCACCCGCTGATTCTCACTAACACGGCGGTCGCCCTTACAGATCGCTTACTTAATTCACTATTCACTATTACCTAAAAATAATTGCGCAACGCGCCGCTTTGTGGTATAATATAGCAAGACAGGTTTTTGCCTGCCAAAAGTGCCTTGTGAGGTGACACCATGCCCCGCTCAGAGCTACGCCATTTTTCGCTGGAGATTTTCGGTCAAGCGGACGAAAAATATCTGGAAACCTTGACCATCGATGCCGCCGCCCGCACGGTGGAGCACGAGTATTCCATCGACAGGCAGTTTGGCGCAAAACATGCCTATGCCCTAGCAGACCCGCCCGAGAGTCTGCTGTTTGCCCTCGGGCAGGTGCTCGACCACGATGCTTGGCACTGCACCCCGGTGTATGACGACAACGAGGGTGTGCTGTTTTTTGACCTGCACGCCCGCTGGGCGGACGGCAGCGAAGAGACACGCAGTGGCATTTACTCCCGCGCAGAGATACCCGAAAAGCCTTGGCGGATGTTCATTGTGTGCCTGCGCTGTTTTTGCGCCGCGCTGGGCTTTGGGGAACTGCTGAGCCTGCGCTTGTTCGACAACGCCGCCGCGCCGGGCGAAGTGAAGCTGTGTAACGTCTCCTTTCGCCCTGAGGGCAAGGACCACCAATACCAAACGCAAGACGAGGGCATTGAGCCGGGCGATTGGGTGATTGTCCCTGTGGGCAAGGAATCCGCCGAAAAGTTGGCCTTGGTGCGTTCCGTGCACTTTTGTGCGCCCGACGACGCGCCGTACCCCATCGAGAAAACACGCGCCGTGATTGCGCGTTTGGGCAACGAGCCGGACAAGCTCCCGGCGGACGCGCTGGGGCGACTGCGCGGACGGCATATCCGCGTGGTGACCGATGGCGGCAACATCGTCAGCGGCCAAGTGTCGGCCATTGTGCGCCTGCGCGGACGCGGCAATGATACGCGCACACTGCTCCTGCGCGGCGCAGACGGCCGCCGTGTCTCCGTCCCGCAAGGGGACATCAGGATGCTGGTGGTGTAGGCGCGCAATTTGCAATTAACAATGGACAATGAACAATTGGTGGCAGGCCTCCCGCCTCTGTAGGGGCGACCCTTGTGGTCGCCCTGTGGGTATGGTCGCCTTGCTCCTACGAATCAACGGGCGAGCACAGCTCGCCCCTACACGCCTCGCGCCTGAATCCTCATGCCTCATGCCTCTCTGCCCCTACGGGTTTCACAAACAATTGTTCATTGCAAGCAACGCTCATTGCGTTTTGCGACCAAAAATGTTATACTATTCTAGACGCTAGATACGAGAGACTAGAAACTAGATTTTGTCGCCCAACTTGTTCAAAGAACACAAGAATGTCTAGTGCAAGAATCTAGTCTCTAGAATCTAAAATCTAGAATCTAGCCAAGGAGTACAGCATGGCAGACACCGAAATGCAGGCACTGAAAGATAAACTCTTCGCCACGCGCCCCAACGCTGGGCAGGCACTCACCGATGCCCAGTGGGACGAGGCGACGCGCTATTGTCACGGCTACAAGGCGTTCTTGCAGGCCGCCAAGACTGAGCGCGAGGCCGTCACGGCCGCATTGGCGTTGGCCACGGCACAGGGCTATGCGGAATTCGTGCCCGGCACAGTCTACAAACCCGGCGACAAAGTGTACGTCAACAATCGCGGCAAGGCACTCATTTTCGCGGTCATCGGCACTGGGTCGCTCAGCGCGGGCTTGCGGTTGGCGGCGGCGCACATCGATTCGCCACGCCTTGACCTGAAGCAGAACCCGCTCTATGAGGATGCCGACTTGGCGCTCTTCAAGACGCACTACTACGGCGGCATCAAGAAGTACCAGTGGGCGGCCATCCCGCTGGCCTTGCACGGCGTTGTCATCCGCGCGGACGGCACGCGTGTGGATGTGCGCATCGGCGAAGAGCCGGGCGACCCACAGTTTTGCGTGACGGATCTGCTCCCGCATCTGGCGGACGAGCAATACAAGCGTCCGCTGGCGCAGGCCATCAAGGGCGAGGAGCTCAACGTGCTGGTGGGGGCGCGGGCGTTCCGCAGTGACGAGGGTTCGGACTTGGTGAAACTGCGCATTTTGCAGGGACTGTTCGAGAAATACGGCATCGTGGAGGCGGACTTCCTGAGCGCGGAGCTGGAGCTCGTGCCCGCCTTCCCTGTGACGGACATCGGCTTTGACCGCGCACTCATCGGCGGCTATGGGCAGGACGACCGCGTGTGCGCCTATCCCGCGCTGACGGCGCTCTTGGACGTGAAGGGCGCGGTGCTTGACAACGCCGTGAACGTGTTCTCCAGCTCGGCGTATCAGTCGCTGGAGCTGCCCAAAACCGCGCCGCTCCACACCTGCGCCGTGATTCTGGCGGACAAAGAGGAGATCGGCTCAGAGGGCAACACGGGGCTGTGCGCGGCGTATTTCTCGCACTTTGTCCAGGCACTGTGCGGCGCGGCGGGCGTGAGCGCCAACGAGTGCATCGCCCACACGCGTTGCCTCTCGGCGGACGTGAACGCGGCGTTCGACCCCACATGGCCGAGCGTCATGGAGAAAAACAACGCCTCCTACCTCAATCGCGGCGTGGTGGTGACCAAATACACAGGCAGTCGCGGCAAAGCGGACACCAGCGATGCCTCGGCGGAGTTCACCGCGTGGGTGCTCAAGCTCTTTCGCGAGGCAGATTTGCTCTGGCAGACAGGGGAGCTGGGCAAGGTGGACGAGGGCGGCGGCGGCACAGTCGCCAAACACCTAGCGAATCTGGGCATGGACGTCATCGACGTGGGCGTGCCCGTGCTCAGTATGCACGCGCCCTTTGAGGTCACCGCCAAAACAGACATCTGGATGGCACACCGCGCGTTCTCAGCATTTTATGCTACGCAATGAACAATGTACAATTGGTTGCAGGGCTGTAAAGGGATATGCCTTTACAGGGAACGGCTTGTGTTGTGTCAGATCTAGACCTGTAGGGGCGACCCTCGTGGTCTCCCTGATTGCAGGGCGCAAACCGTAGGGGCGACTGTCCTCGGTCGCCCGCCGTCCCTGTAGGGGCGGATATCATCCGCCCGCTGACGAACCACACGCCTGCGATTGTTGCAAACCCACAGGCCGGGCGGCAGGTTGCCGCCCCTACGGTTAATGGTTACCCAACGGGCGACCATACCCGCAGGGGCGACCACAAGGGTCGCCCCTACATAAAACAGAAACGGAGCAAATCCATGCAAAACCTAAACATCCTCATCGCCGGGGTGGGCGGACAGGGCACGGTGTTGTTGGCGCGTTTGGTGGCGGATATGGCGTTGGCGCAGGGGGCGCGTGTGCGCGGAAGCGAGACCATCGGCATGGCACAGCGCGGCGGTTCGGTGGTCAGCCACGTGCGCATCGGGCAAAGCGACAGCCCCCTGATTTCCCCCGGCGGTGCGGATGTCCTGCTGGCGTTTGAACCGGGCGAGGCGTTGCGTGCGCTGCCATACCTGAAAGAGGGCGGCGCACTGGCCGTCTGCGACCGCATCCAGCCCTCCGCGAGCGCGGGGCGCACCAAAGAGCCTGTCCCCGCGTCCACATATCTGGAACAATTGCACGCGCGTGTGCCCCAGCTGACCCTGCTGCCCTTCAGCCAAGTGCTCGACGCTTGCGGGAGTGCCAAGCCGCTGAACGTTGCCTTGCTGGGCGCGGCCATCGCGGCGGGACTGCTGCCCTTCAGCACAGCGCAGGCCATCGCCGCGCTCCACGCTCGCGTACCCGAACGCTTTTGGGCACTCAACGAAACGGCGTTGCAATGCACGGGCACATGAACCCGTCCGAGCGTCCCGCGTGGCACTTCACGCCCCGCAGGGGCTGGATCAACGACCCCAACGGCCTTGTCTATGACGGGGCGCAGTACCATCTTTTTGCGCAGCACAACCCCGTGGACATCGTCCCCGGCGCAATGCACTGGCTGCACGCCACCTCGCCCGATTTGCTACACTGGCAGGAGCGGGGCATCGCCCTTGCGCCCGATGCTTTGGGCGAAATCTACTCCGGCTCTGCCGTGCTCGACCGCGAGAACACCGCCGGTTTTGGCGCGGGGGCGCTGGTGTGCGTCTTCACGCACCACGGCGCACGCGAACAGCAATCCCTCGCCTATTCGCTCGATGGCGGCAGCTCGTTCACCAAATATGCCCACAACCCCGTGCTAGAAAATCACCATCGGCGCAATTTTCGTGACCCGAAAGTGTTTCAGACGGCGCAGGGTTGGCACATGGTCTTGGCGGCGGGGAAGGAACTGCTGTTCTATCGCTCGAGCGACCTGCGCCACTGGACGCACAGCGGCACGCTGCCCCTGCGCACGCACGGCGTGCTGGAGTGCCCCGACGTTTTCCCGCTGGACGGCGCGTGGGTGCTGGTCTATAGCGTCAATGGGCTGCATCGCTGGAAGGCATACCAAAGCTATTATCAGATCGGTCACTTTGACGGCGACACATTTCACGCGCACTGGGCGCCACAGCGTTTGGACTGGGGCGCGGATCACTACGCCGCCGCCACGTTTTCGGGCACGGACGAGGTCATCCAACTGGGCTGGGCGAGCCACTGGGGCTACTCCCACGCTGTCCCCGCCGAACAATGGCGCGGCGCAATGACCTTGCCCCGCAGGCTCTCTTTGCGTAGCACTGCGCAGGGCTTGCGCTTAGCGGCAACGCCCGTCCTGCCTACGTTGCCAGAGGCACACAGCGTGCAGGGGCACATCGCGCTCACGGGCGAGGCGTTCATGTTGAAGCTCACTGCGCCCGGCGCGTTTGTGTGTACGCTACAGGGCGCACACGGCGAGCGTTTTCGCTTTGGGCGTGACGCAAAGGGATGCCTATTCGCGAACCGCCGCCACGTGGGCGGCGCACAGCTCCCCGCCAAAATGCGCGGGAAATCGTTGGGAACAACACGCACGCCCCCACTGGGCGCTGGCGACTGGTGCATCGTATACGACCACGGTCTCTGCGAGATTTTCGCCGATAACGGACTGACCGTCTGCACGTTTTTAGTGGGCAGAGGTGAGAAGACAGAAGGCAGAGTTGTGCTCGAAGGTCTGTCCGCTGATTTCTGTCCTCTGCCCTCTGTGTAGGGGCGACCCTTGTGGTCGCCCCGATAAGGCGTTTTGTCAAGGGCGACCATACCCGCAGGGCACAGGCAAGGGTCGCCCCTACATTGGGACACCGATCACGGGCGGATGATATCCGCCCCTACGGATTATTCCGCAGGCGGCGCGGTCGGTGTCGTGGGTTTCGGCGCAGTGGTCGGCGGCACAGTCGGTTTGGGTTTGCTGGTGGCCGGGACGGTGGGCTTTGGTTTTGTGGTGGTCGGGACGGTTGGCTTGGGCGCGGTCGTCGGCGGGACGGTCGGTTTGGGTTTTGTGGTGGTCGGGACGGTTGGCTTGGGCGCGGTCGGTCTGGGCTGTGTGGGGCGTGTTGTGGTCACGGGGCGCGGCGTGACATCGATGGGCGCGGTCGTGGTCTCTTCGGTCGTGTCTTCCTCGGTCTCTTCGGGGACAGTGCTGGGTTCTGTGGTCTGCTCCTGCGTTTCGGATTCGCTGACGGAGGGAGCGGGTAGGTCTTCGGTGGTCGGCTCGGCTTTCTTTTCCGCGCGAGCGTCCATCCATTGATACAGACGCGGCGGCACGGAATACACCACAGACGTGCCGATGAGCATTGCGCACAGCGCCAGCGACAGGCACACAATCGCGATGGTGCGCGGCAGACCGTTGCGGTTGCGGCTGTCGAGCATCTGCCCGCTGACGGAGAAATACACGCGGCTGGAGCGATAGTGCTTGTTCTGCCGCGCAACGCGCCCCGCCTCGCCTATGCGGACAAAGAGAATGAGCAGGTCAATGGCGGCGAGCAATACCGCCACAATCTTTGCCCACAGCGCGTCTCTCCCAAAAGACGAGATGCATACGTAGCCCACGCCAACCACAACGGCGGCAATATAGGCGAAAATATTGGAATGCAAGAGGCGTTTCATGTGGTCTCCGATTGACAGAAGGTTTTTGTGCACAAAAAGTGCGCCAGACGCCGCAAAGCGACGGTATGCCCTATATTGTACCTTATTTTGCCGAAATATGCAATGTTTTGTCGTTCGAAGATTCTCACATCCGCAGGAAACCTATATATATTTCTAAATTAGAAATTTACCGCAGGGAAACTGTGATAAAATATGGGCACTAGAACTGACTAAAGGGGAAGACGATGTCTGAAAAGAAAAGTGCGTTTGCCTGGGCGGACGAAGGATTCGAGGACTTGTTGTCCCTCGTGGACGGTTTGGCCGAGCGCATTGACGTGGCTGAGGAAGAAAAAGCCACCCAAAAGGCCGCCAAAAAAGCGGCCAAAGCGGGGGTACTGGTGGCCGCTGGTGCGCCGCTGGTGGACACGCCCGCATACACCCAAGCGCCCGCAGACAGCGCGGATGCCGTGGAGGAGTTCATCCCCGCGCCGGACGTGAAGGTCAAGCAGTCCCGCAAAGCGAAAGCCCCCAAACAAAACACGGGCGAGTTTTTTGCCGAAGCTTATGCGGCGGTGGACGCCTGGCAGGAAAACTCTTTCGGTCTGTCCGAAGACACCGCGCCGATTGATCTGCTGGGTTCTCTGGCCGATACGCTCTCGCCCGAAGTGGACGAATAAACAAAACAGACGAAGAAACTACGCCAAAGCAATGCACATTTTTCGTGTGTGCGTTGCAATTTGCGTGAACCTGAAGGAGCGAACATGGAATCAGAAAAAAGCAAAACTGCGCCCAGTGCACAGCAAAACCAAGTGGCACGCCGCCGCCGCATAATTGCGCTTTGCATCGCGCTCTTGTTGGTCGCCGTCACCACGGTCATTGTCTTAGCGGCCAAGGGCGTGTTTGACCGCAATCCCCCCGTGCTGCCGCCCGTGGATCTGTTGACACAAGCGCCCACAGATCCGCCCGACACCACGCTCAACCCCTTCACGGGGCTACATACCCTTGACCCGGCGGCCTACGGCAAGCGCCCCGCCTCGTTCATGGTCAACAACGCGCCCGCCGCGCGGCCGCAGTGGGGACTGTGTGCGCCGGACATCATCACCGAAACGCTCGTGGAGGGCGGCATCACGCGGATGCTGTTCATGTTCGCGGACGTGAACACCGTGCCGAAAATCGGACCCATCCGTTCAGCGCGGCACGATTTTGTGGAGATTGCCGAGGGCTTCGACAGCTTTTTGTTCCACTGGGGCGGCAGTCCGCAAGCGTATTCGGCCATCAAAGCGAGAAACGTCAACAGTCTGGACGGCATGGTCTATGCCGGAAAATACTTTTTCCGTGACGCAGAACGCCGCAAACGCGTGGCGCTGGAACACACGGCATACACCAACGGCGAGGCCATCGCCGGAGGCATTGCCGACCAGAAGTGGCGCACTGAGCTGGATACGGCCAAGAAAGAGCCCTTCACGTTCGTGGAAGAGAGCGCGAGCGCACGCGTACCCGCAGGGGGCACGGCAAACACGCTCCAGTTCCGCTATTCGGGCAGCTACCAGTATGCGTTCGCGTATGACGCGGCCACGGGGCTGTATGCGCAGTCGCTCAACCAAAAGCCCTTTGTGCAGGAGGGCGGCGAGCAGCGCAAGGTGACCAACATCGTGCTCATCTATACCAACGTGCAGGCGATTCCCAACGACAAAAAGAACCGTGTGAACATCGACATGAAGGGCGGCGCGGGACTGTACATCACCGCAGGCGGCTGGGAGGCCATCCGCTGGGTTAAGGGCGAGCCGAACGACCCGCTCCAGCTCCTAGACAGCGCAGGCGAGCCACTCAAACTCAACCGTGGCAAAGGCTACATCGGCATGGTTCCCCTCACGGAGAAGAGCCACACGGCGGTGGGGTGAACAATGAACAATTGACAATGAACAATGGACAATTGTTGTAGGGGCGGCAATCTGCCGCCCGCGTAGCAGATTGCCATGTAGGGGCGGATATCATCCGCCCGCTGATTCTAACAAACAGGGCGGGCGGCAGATTGCTGCCCCTACAAGACGGCGGGCGACCGAGGACGGTCGCCCCTACATTGGGACGCCGACCACGGGCGGATGATATCCGCCCCTACATTAACAGAAATCAGAAAGCAGAGGACAGAGCTGCATTCTCTGTTATCTGATATCTGCTTGCATAATCCGCCCAAAAACAGTATACTTTATGTAAACATCAATTAGAGGTCAGCGAACAGATCTGCCCCAAAAAATCTGCCCTCTGCCTTCTGACATCTGCCCTCTGTTAAAAGAAAGGACACCCCATGGACGCTATACTGCATTTTGACTGGAACATCTTCGCGGCACTGGAGAGTGCGCTCAACATCGGGCACAACGGCGTGCTGGATAACTTCTTCGCGTTCATCACCACCCTGGGCGACAGCGGCATCTTCTGGTTGGGGCTGGGCATCATCATGCTCTTCTTCAAGAAAACGCGCATTTGGGGCGCAGGGGTCATCCTCGCCGTGGCCATCACCGGGGGGCTCAACGACCTGCTACTCAAGCCGCTCTTCGAGCGTCCGCGCCCATTTGACTTCGACTGGCCAGCGTGGACGGGTCGCCCGTTCTACTACCCCGAGATCATCGCGCGTCCCGATGGCTTCTCCTTCCCCAGCGGTCACACCAGCAGTTCCTTTGCCGCCGCCACCGCCCTGTGGTGCATCGACGACAAAAAGTCGCGCCGCGCTTTTGCCATCCCCGGCACAATTCTGGCCGCCATCATCGGCTTCTCGCGCCTGTACCTGCACGTGCATTACCCCACCGACGTGCTCGGCGGCGTGCTGGCAGGGATGCTCTATGGACTGATCGCCATCGCGTGCATCAAGATTGCGCAGAAGCTCTGGGAGGCATATGTTGCCCCGAAACTGAAGAAAAACAAAGCGACCATGTAAAAAGGAGCAAGCGTTGGATCTCCCTCGCATCGAAAACGCCGTGCGCGAAATCCTCCTAGCCATTGGCGAAGACCCAGACCGCGCGGGCTTAGTGGAAACTCCCGCCCGTGTGGCGCGGATGTACGCCGAAGTCCTCGCCGGGATGACGCAGGACGCGCACGAGCACGCGAAAATCTTCCACGAGCCGGGCAACGACGAGCTGGTGCTCGTGCGCGACATCCCGCTCTATTCTCTGTGTGAGCACCATCTTCTGCCCTTCATCGGGCGGGCGCACATTGCGTATATCCCCAAAGACGGCCGCATTTTGGGGCTCTCTAAGCTGGCGCGTATTGTGCATGTCTACGCGCGGCGTCCCCAACTGCAAGAGCGGCTGACCGCCCAAATCGCCGACAGCCTAGAGGAGATTTTGCAGCCGCAAGGTGTGGCGGTCTTCATTGAGGCGGAGCACCTGTGCATGACCATGCGCGGCGTGCGAGCCTCGGGCGCAAAAACCCAAACCAGCGCCCTGCGCGGCCTGATGCGCACCCAAGCGAAGACCCGCGCGGAGGTGCTAAGCATACTAAATCAATGAACAATGTACAATTTTTGGAGGCAAAATCTAGTATCTAGATCCGTAGGGGCGACCCTTGCCTGCGCCTCAAAGCATTCTATCAGCAATTGTACATTGTTCATTGTCAATTGTTCATTGTTCTCCAGTTGTTTCTTTTGTCCGTTTGTGGTATAATATGGTGGACAGTTGGTCGAAGGGAGGGTGGCGTTGAAAGACAAATTGCAGGATCTTTGGCTCGCGCTCAAGGTTAAGCTTTACGAAGCCATCCGCTCTGTGTTGCCCATCGCCGCCATCGTGGTGGTGCTGTGTTTCACCATCGCGCCCGTGCCCGTGAGCATGTTTCTGGGCTTCATCATCGGCGCGGTGCTGCTGGTGCTGGGCATGGCGCTGTTCAGTCTGGGCGCGGACACCGCCGTGACACCCATCGGCGAGCGCATCGGCGTCACCGTCACCAAGTCCGGCAACGTTTGGCTGACGCTATGCGTGGGGCTCATCATCGGCGTGCTCATCACCGTCTCTGAGCCCGACCTGCAGGTGCTGGCCGACCAAGTGCCCGCCGTCCCCAACCTCATCCTGATTTTGTCCATCGCCGTGGGTGTGGGCATCTTTTTGGTCATCGCGCTGTTGCGCATCCTCTTTTCTATCTCCCTGCGCGTAATTTTACTGGCGCTGTACACCATCGTCTTTGCGCTGGCCATTTTCAGCCCCGGAGACTTCCTCGCCGTGGCTTTTGATTCCGGCGGTGTGACCACTGGGCCTATGACCGTGCCGTTCATCATGGCGTTCGGCGTGGGCGTTTCTGCCCTGCGTTCGGACAAGCACGCGGCCATCGACAGCTTCGGCATGGTGGCCTTGTGCTCCGTGGGACCCATCCTCACCACGCTGATTTTGGGACTGATCTACCACCCCGGCGGCACGGACTACACGCCCTTCCTCGCCCAAAGCGTGGAGAACTCCCGCGACATGTGGGGGCTATTCACCGACCCAACGACGGGCTTTATGAACTACCTGAAAGAGGTCTCGCTGGCGCTGGGCCCGGTGGTGCTGATGTTCATCGTCTTCCAGCTGGTGTGGTTGCATCTGCACAAACGCCTGACGGCGAAAATCGCGCTGGGCTTTGGCTACACCTTTTTGGGGCTCGTGCTCTTCCTGACGGGCGTGAACGTGGGCTTCATGCCGTTGGGCGGCTATGTGGGCGAACTGCTGGGCAGTCTAGCGCCGCCACGGCAGTGGGTGATTTTGCCCATTGGTCTGCTCATTGGCTACTTTATTGTGGCGGCAGAGCCCGCCGTGCACGTGCTCAACAAGCAGGTGGAGGAGGTCAGCTCCGGCGCAATCCCCGCCAAGGCCATGCAGGTGAGCCTCTCCATCGGCGTGAGTATCTCTGTGGGGCTGTCCATGCTACGGCTTCTGCTGGGCATTCCCATCATCTGGTTTCTTGTGCCCGGCTACGCCCTCGCGCTGGGACTGAGCTTCTTTGTGCCAAAGATATTCACCGCCATTGCGTTCGACTCCGGCGGCGTGGCCTCTGGGCCTATGACCGCCACATTCCTGCTCCCCTTTGCGGTGGGCATCTGCGGTGCGCTGGGCGGCAACATCGTCACGGACGCCTTTGGCGTGGTCGCCATGGTGGCCATGACGCCGCTGATCACCATCCAGATTTTGGGTCTCATCACCCGCATTCGCGGCAAACAGGAGGCCGAACTAGAGGTATATGTTGACCTCGTTGACGAAGAAATCCTAGAAGAATAAGCTAGCATATAGGGCACAGGCTTTGCACCCGACACATACGCCAATTGGGGAGGGACACAAGTTGTTAGACATCTCGCTCATGCTCACCATCACCGACCGCGCCCTTGCGGAAGACTACGCAAGGGTCTTCCGGCGGCATGACGTATCGGCGGTGCTCATTGCGCTGGGCACGGGCACGGCGAAGCAGGAAACGCTGGATCTCTTTGGGCTGGAGGAGAACGAAAAGGCGGTGCTGCTCTCCTTCACCGCCACGCACCACCTGCCGCGCCTAGTCAAGTCCCTGCGGCATCATCTAAAAATCGGGATGCCCGGACGGGGGATACTGCTGACCATCCCCCTGCGCAGCATCGGCGGCGACACGGCCGCGCGTCTACTGATTGAACACCTGCACACAGAAAGGACTGAAGAAACCATGCCAGAGGAGATGCCCTTTGAGCTGATTATCGCCGTGGCCAACGAGGGCTACGTGGACTTGGTGGTGGATGCCGCCCAAAAGGCGCAAGCCACGGGCGCGACGATTGTGCACGCGCGGGGCGTGGGCTCGCACGAAATGCGCAAGTTCTTTGGCTTTAACATTTCCGATGAGAAAGAGCTGGTCTTCATCGTCTGCCGCCGGGACTGCCGCAACCGCATCATGAAAGCCATCATGGCGGACGCCGGACAAAAAACCAAAGCCAAATCCATCGTGTTTTCGTTGCCGGTCTCCTCGGCCGAAGGCCTGTGGATTCTAGAGCGGGATAAAGAACAAGAAGATGAAGAAATAGTTGAATAATTTACAATTAACAATGAACAATGTACAATTGTCGTAGGGGCGACCGTCCCGGTCGCCCGCTGATGCCCCATTGTAGGGGCGCGCGCCCCTGCGCGCCCGCTGCATAGAGAGATGAGAATTCAGGCATGAGGGGTCTGTAGGGGCGGCCATCTGCCGCCCGGTGATCCTTAGAAACATTGCCCCCCCAACGGGCGACCGGGACGGTCGCCCCTACAAGGCCACGGGCGGCAGATTGCCGCCCCTACATTCGCACACATGAATTCTAACAGGAGGACAGTTTGCGTGCACGCAGTTTGCAGATTTATTTGCTGGACGGGCATCCCGCCGGGCGTGTGAAGGCGTTCATGCGCGGCTGGACGGGTGCGGTGTGGCGCATCCCCAAAGAGTTGTGTGCGCGTTGCGGCGGACAGAGCGATTTTGCTGGGGCGGGCGTGCTGTGCCTATTGGACGGCGCACAAAGCCGCACGTTGCCCACCGAAAGCCTGTACGCCGCGCTTATGGAGCAAGAACCGTCCGCATGGCAGAACGCGCTGGCGTTCACCTGTGCCGAAGGCTTCAGCGCAGAGGAACGCGCGTATCTGTGCGCACGCCTGTCGGGCAAAGTGCCCACCTGCACCCTGCCCGATGAAGGCGAATCCGCGCTGGAGGAGTACATAGAGAAAGCGCAACTGTGCGCAGACATGCTTGCGAGTAATGAGGAATCAGGCGTGAGGCGTGAGGTTTTTGCGGACACGCAGTTAGAGATACCCGCAACATCTCGTGCGCCCCTCACGCCTGTATCCTCAACCCTCTCTCCTCAAATTGCCCCTACAGACATCCTCACGCCTCAACCCTCACCCCTCAATCCTCATAGCCGCACGCCGCAAACGCTCAAGCCTTCCAGCGCAGAGATTGCCGCGCAGATAGAGGAAGACCCAGCTTGCGCCGCGTTTTTGGGCGAGGCACAGCGGCATTTGGGCACGTTTGGTTATCCCGAACAAGCCAGCCTTCTGTGGATGCACAACTATCTGGGGCTCGACTGGGAGGCACTGCTGGTGCTGCTGCATCAGGTGCGGGAGCACGAAACACAGCCGGGTCTCAAGAGCTATGAGAGCTACGCCAACAAGCTCGCGCGGGACGGCGCAACCACCGCAGAGACCGCCGAAGCATGGTTCACGGTCTATCGCAATGTGCCGCGTCTGTACACATTTTTGACCACGCGCTGGAATCTTTCGGGCTCGAAACCCACGCCTGCCCAGAGCGAAAAACTGGAACGCTGGACGGCGTGGGGCTTCGCGGACGAGGTGATCGATCTGGCGTTTGAGGCGGCGTTGGATATCCCGGCGAAACGACCGTTTGATTACGCCGACAAGGTCCTGCGTGTCTGGCAGAGCGAGGGCATCCGCACACCAGAGCAGGTGCAGGCCGCCCGCGCCGCTTGGAGCGCCAAAGTGGCGCAGAAATCCACAAAAACGGCGGCGCGTGCGCCCGCGTCATCACCCGACGGCATTGTGCGCAAGGGCGGTCAAGTCGTCCCCAGCACGCCCGGCGGTTGGGATTTGGACGAGCTGGCACGCCGCGCCCGCCAAAAGCCCGTACTGCAAGAATGGGAGGATTGAGTATGCATTATTCCACACAAGTGCGCAAAGAGGCGCGGGAGATTTTGCAGCGCAGGCAGAGCGATGCCACCCGCGCGTGCGATGCGCGCCGCGCGGCGGCGTTGGCGAAAATCCCGGCGTTGGCGGATGCGGATCGCTTAATCCAAAGCTCGGCGGCGGCGGCGATTGCCGCGCTGTTTAATCCCGGTGCGTCCACAGAGGACATCGTTTTTGCCCGCGACACCAACCTGCAAGCGCAGGCACACGAGCAGGCACTCCTGCGCACGGGCGGCTTTGCCGAAGACGCGATGCTCCCGCATTATAGTTGCCCCGACTGCGACGATTCGGGCTATCTGCGCCACAGCAACGACGGGCACAATGGACAGATCTGCGCCTGCCACCGTGCGCTTCTGCGCGATTTGGAGCACGCGCGACTGGCCAGAGTTTTCCCGCTGGATCAGTTCACGTTCTCGCGCTTCAACCTCTCTTTTTACCCGTCCAACGAGCAGGAATTCATGCGCGATGTGCTCGATACCTGTAAAAAATACGCCAAAACCTTCAGCCCCAAAAAGGGCAACCTCTATTTTTACGGTGGCGCGGGCTTGGGCAAAACCCACCTGTCGGGGGCGATCATCAATCGCGTGATTGAACGCGGCTTCAGTGTGGAATATGGCTCTGCGCCGGCACTGCTTGACGCACTCGTCAAGTCCCGCTTTGACAGCCGCTCGGATCGATCGCTGGAGAAAGCACTGCAAACCTGCGACCTACTGGTGCTCGATGATCTGGGCGCGGAGGCCGCCAATTCCGCCACCAAAGAGGCGCTGTATATCCTCGTGAACGCGCGTCTGCTAGCGCACAAGCCGACCATCGTCAGCAGCAATTTCACACCGCAAGAGCTGGCCGCGCAGTACGATACCCGCATCGCCTCGCGCTTGCTCTATGACCACACAACCGTGATTGAATTCGTCGGCAACGACATCCGCGCCCAAATGAATCGCCGCGCATAAACGCACGCGCCGCCGCGTACACATGAGAGGAATTGTGTTCGTGGAGGGTTCGGCGTGAAAAAGTGCCGCTGTCTGTGGCTGGTCTGTTGGGGATTTTTGTTGTCCGTGGCTTTGAGTGCCTGCGCCGTGCCGCCCGGGCGTTCGGTCACCGCGCCGCCTGCGCCAGAGAGCTTCACGGCACAGATTGAGGTGACGGGCGCGGACTTCGCGCTCAGCTGCACTTGGGCGCAAAGCGCCCCCGGCTCTGCCGTATTTTCGGTGACCGCACCGGAAAACCTGCGCGGCCTTGTGTTGACCGTCGCGGGCACGGACTGCCGCGCGATGTTTCGGGATTTGGCGACAGAACTTGTGCTCCCCGAACAGGCGTTTTTTTTGGAGCTACTGGATGCGCTGAATGTGCACGAGGGCGTAAGCTCCGTGGCACGGGGCGACAGCATAGAGACCCGCGGCGAGATACGCACAGGCGCATTTGTGCTGACACAAAACGCCGTAACCGGGCTCTACGAGCGTGTGGAGTTGCCACACAGTCAGGTGCAGATCAATGGTTGACTTCCTCGACATCCATGCGCAACAACTGCATCCAATCTCTGCGGGCATACAGTATGCGCATCACAAAAACACGATGATCTGATTCGCTGACTTTGAAAAAAACTATGTGTTTTTTGACAATAATCGACCTAATTTCTTTTGATGCCAAGTATGGATCATACACATATGGATGCTGTGCTGGATTTTCTTGCAAAGAATGAATTGCGCTTTCAATCAGCGTAAGCCGTCTTTGCGCGGCAATGGGATTTTGCAGAACCTCTTTTATGTACCTATATATTTCACGCAAATCACTTTTAGCGGCGGCCATAATGTTGATATTGAAAATCATTCCCATTCCTTTCGAAATTCGACCATGAATGCATCAAAATCAGAATATGCGCCGCGTTTTTCATCTTCAAGAGCTTCATCCAAAAGATGCACCAACTCATAACGGCCACAGAATTTTTCATAGGCCTCAATGCTGAGAACAGCCAAGTCACCATAACCGTTTTTGGTTATGAATATAGGCTCCATTTTGGAGTGGCAAAAATCGGACACATCGTTGTAGTGATTGCGCAAATATGCGCTAGGTCGAATGTTCGGCATAGACTGTTCCCCCTTGTTTTTATAACAATATTATACCCAAATTCAGCTATTTTGTCAAGCTATATTCTAGATGCCTCGCCTTTGAGCTTCTCCGCCGTGTCGGCGGTAATGAGGGCGTCGATTACTTCGTCTAGGTTTCCGTTGAGGATGTCTTCTAGGTGATAGAGTGTCAAGCCGATGCGGTGGTCGCTCAGGCGGTTTTGAGGGTAGTTATACGTGCGGATGCGCTCGCTGCGGTCGCCCGACCCCACCTGCGCCTTGCGCTCCCCCGCAATCTGCGCGGCCTGCTTGTCGCGCTCGGCTTGCAGAATCGTCGCCCGCAGGAGCTTCATGGCTTTCTCGCGGTTTTTGTGCTGACTGCGCTCATCGTCGCACTCCACCACTGTCCCCGTGGGCACATGGGTGATGCGGATGGCGCTGTCGGTCTTGTTGATGTGCTGGCCGCCCGCGCCGCTGGCGCGGAAGGTGTCCACTTCCAGATCGGCAGGGTTGATCTCCACATCCACTTCTTCGGCCTCGGGCAGGACGGCCACCGTCACCGTGGAGGTGTGGATGCGCCCCTGGCTCTCGGTCTCTGGCACGCGCTGGACACGGTGGACGCCGGACTCAAACTTAAAGCGTGAATACGCCCCGTCGCCGCTGAGCATGAAGCTGATTTTGTTGTAGCCGCCCAGCTCCGTCTCGTTGGCCGAGAGTACTTCGGTTTTGTAGCCTCGTGGCTCGCCGTACATGCTGTACATCCGAAACAGTGCCGCCGCAAAGAGCGATGCCTCTTCGCCACCCGCGCCGCCACGGATTTCCACAATCACGTTGCGGTCGTCGTTGGGGTCGCGCGGGAGGAGCAGGATTTTCAGTTCCTCTTGCACTTGCTCGCCCAGCGCACGCTGTTCGTCGTATTCCGCACGCGCGAGGGCACGCATTTCCGGGTCGCCAGCGGCCTCGTCCTCCAGCGCACGGGCGGCCTCCATGGCCTCCTGCGTGGCGCGGAATTGGCGGTATTTTTCCACCACAGGTGTCAACTGCCGCAGCTCACGCATAGCGGCGGTGTAGCGGACACGATCCCCAATCACCGCCGGGTCGCACACTTCCGCACCCAGACTCTCGTATTTTTTTTCGATGTCGGCCAATTTTTCCAGCATAATGTCCCTCAATCATTTCTTTCGCCTAATATTATACGCCAAAGTGCGCCAGAAAGCAAGCGGATTTATGTAGGGGCGGCAATCTGCCGCCCGTGTGACCGCCCGATAACCCCTGTAGGGGCGACCCTTGTGGTCGCCCCTGATGAGGGTTGAGGGATGAGGCGCGAGGGTTGTGCGGTCTGTGTGTCCTCGTTCCTGTATCCTCAATCCTCACACCTCGCTGGACAGGGCGACCACAAGGGTCGCCCCTACGCCTGCCGCACGGCGGACGACCGGGGACGGAAAACGTCCACGAAAAGAATTTGCATTTTTACCGTGAATCTGCTATACTATTGGTTAAGAATGATTTGGGGGTTGCAGATGTCCATCTTAGTAACGGGCGGCATGGGATATATTGGTTCACACACGGTGGTGGAATTGCTGGCGAAGCGTTACGAAGTGATTATTCTGGACAATTTATCCAACGCGCGGCGCGATGTTGTGGAATCTATTGCAGAGCTCGCGGGGCGTGCGCCGAAATTCATCGAGGGCGACATTCGCGACAAAGCACTCGTTGAGCGCATCCTGACCGATGAGCCCGTGGAGGCCGTGATTCACTTTGCGGGCAGCAAGGCCGTGGGCGAGAGCGTCCAAAAGCCGCTGGAATATTACCACAACAACGTTTACGGCACGCTCTGCCTGCTGGAGGCTATGCGTGCGGGTGGCTGCAAAAACATCGTTTTCAGCTCTTCGGCCACGGTCTATGGCGGCGCAAACGTTTCGCCCCTGCGCGAAGACATGCCCGACGGCATCACCACCAATCCCTACGGTAGCACGAAACTGACCATTGAGCATATCCTCAAAGAGCTGTGCGTCAGCGACAAAGAGTGGTCGGTCAGCCTGCTGCGCTACTTTAACCCCATCGGTGCGCATCCCTCTGGCCTACTGGGTGAGCGCCCCAACGGCACGCCCAACAACCTGATGCCCTACATCACGCAAGTGGCGGCGGGGAAACTGAAAAAGCTCAAGATTTATGGCGACGATTACGACACCAAGGACGGCACGGGTGTCCGCGACTATCTGCACGTGGTCGACTTGGCCAAGGGGCACATTGCCGCGCTGGCGCGTCTGCTGGGGCGCACGGGCTACGAAACGTATAATTTGGGCACGGGTACGGGCTATAGCGTGCTGGAAATCGTGAAGACGTTCAGCAAAGTGACCGGGCAGAAACTCCCCTACGAAATCGCCGCCCGCCGCGAGGGCGACATCGCCACCTGCTTCTCCGATCCCTCCCTGGCCGCGAAAGAGTTGGGCTGGACGGCCAAACTGACGCTGGAGGACATGTGCCGTGACGCGTGGAACTGGGAATCGAAACTCCTGCAGGGTTGACAAAAGCACTGCGTGGGTGGGGTGGGCAAAGCACCATCCCACTTTTCTTTTGAAAGGGGCGCACATGGAAGAAGCATTGGAACGCGCGATTCTGGTCAGCCTAGATTTGGGCTACTGGGACGTGGAGAGTGCGCTGGCGGAGCTGGAGGAGCTGGCACGCACGGCCGGGGCTGAGGTGGTGGGGACACTGGTGCAAAAGCGCGAGAACCCCGACCGCGCCACCTGCATTGGTTCGGGCAAGCTGGAGGAGCTGAAGCTTCTGGCGGAAACGCTGGAGGCCGAACTCATTATCTTTGACACAGAGCTGACGCCCTCACAACTGCGCAATCTGGAAAAAGTCGTAGACACACGCGTGATTGACCGCACGATGCTCATTTTAGACATCTTCGCTGGCCGCGCCAACTCCGCCGAGGGCAAGTTGCAGGTGGAGCTGGCGCAGCTACGCTATTCCCTGCCGCGCCTGACGGGCAAGGGCACGGAACTGAGCCGTTTGGGCGGCGGCATCGGCACGCGCGGCCCGGGCGAGAGCAAGCTGGAAAGCGACAAACGCCATATCCATCGCCGCATCAGTGCCCTAGCGAACGAGCTACAGGAGCTGACAGCGCGGCGCGGTCGCCTGCGTGCCCGCCGCCGCAAAGAGGGCGTGACCACCGTGGCCATCGTGGGCTACACCAACGCGGGCAAGTCCACCCTACTGAACCGGCTGACGGGCGCGGGCGTGCTGGCGGAGGACAAGCTTTTCGCCACCCTTGACCCCACCAGTCGTGCGCTCACGCTGGGCGACGGGCAAAAAGTGCTCTTGATCGACACCGTCGGGCTTATCCGCCGCCTGCCGCACCACTTGATTGAGGCCTTCCGCTCCACGCTGGAGGAGGCCGCCAGTGCCTCGCTGATTGTGCACCTGTGCGATGCCTCCAGCCCCGAACTGGACGAGCACATCCGCGTGACGAACGATTTGCTCGATTCGCTGGGCGCAGGGCTCACGCCGCGCCTGTGCGTGCTCAACAAGGCAGATATCGCCACGCTCCAGTGGGATTTGCCCCTGCCGGCGGACACCGTGCACATCTCCGCGCTGACGGGCGACGGGCTGGACGAGCTCCTACAGGCCATCAGCGACAAGCTCCCGCCCACAAGGCGTTTGGCGCGGCTGTTGTTGCCATATGCGGACGGCTCTATCGCGGCCGCCCTGCGCCGGGACGGGATTGTGCAGACGGAGAAATACACGGAAGACGGGCTATATTTAGAAGTCGTGGCCGACAGTGCCTTGCTGGAAATCGCGCGGGCGTATGAAATATAGCCGTACGCAAAGATGCACCGTATTCACGCGTAATACAGTGCATTTTTCTTTGTGTGCGTTACTCGGCGGCGGGGGACTCTTCTTCCGCTGGCGCGTCTTCGTTTGTCTCTTCGGGCTCTTCGTCGTCCGCAAAGCAGATGCAGGACAGGTAGTCTTCTTCCTCGTCCGCAAGGGCTTTTTTCTTTTGCAGCTGCTGGCTGATGAAGTAGTACGCAGCGGCGGCAACGCCCGCGATGGTGACGATGATGCCGACCCACTTGAGGACGATTTTCCAAGTTTCTTTTTGCATGATAGACACTCCCTTTCGCGTTCTGTTTATATCATACCACAAATACAGCGAAAAAGTCAAGCGGGCGCTTCGCGCAATGAACAATTAACAAAGAACAATGTAAAATTGTTGGGGTGGTCTGTAGGGGCGGCAATCTGCCGCCCGCGCTGGGGGAGACCTGTAGGGGCGAGGAATGAGGCGCGAGGGGCGAGGGAGCGCACGGAACGTTTTGCGCACGTCCCTCACGCCTGTATCCTCATTCCTCACGCCTCAATGCCCTCTGTCCTCTGAAATCTGTCTTCTGACTACTTTACGTCAAACGTGCGCACAACCACTTTGTTGTCCGTGCTGGCGATTTGCTTGACGATGGCCTTCACGGGGGTGGTGTTATCCACGAGCACGAACGCGCGGGTCACTTCGCGCTTGCCCTTGGGTTGGATGTCCTCGCTGATGGACGCGCCGTTAAAGCCCTCCACGTCCTTGAGCACAGCGTCGGCCAGCTTGGTTGTGCCCTGATACGCCGTGTCCGAGAGCACGGTCAAGAAGTTCATCACCGCGTTGTCGCCGTTTTCAATCTCATAGGTGACAACAATGGCGTCCTTGCCGTTCTCGTCCTTGACCACTTTGGCGGACTTGATGGTGACGGTGTGCGCCCCGAGCGTGCCTTTGTTTTCCAGCTCGTCCACGTCAGGCGTGGGCGCGGTGGACGGTTCGGTGGGCACGGTGGTGGGCAGCGTGGTGACCGTGGTGGGGTTGGGATCGGTGACGGCCTTTTCCTTCTTCTTGTCGTTCATGGCAAAGGCGATGATGACGCCCAGAATCGCCAGAACGGCCAGCACAGCCAGCAAGATCTTCCACCAGTTGTTGTTCTCCTCGTGGTTGGGGGTATGGTAGCCACTGGAGCGGTTGTTGTCGTTCATATTGACCTCCAATTTGGTTTGGAGCTAGTGTGCGCAGGGGAGCGCCTGTCTATACATTAGAATGACCAATGGACAATGAACAATTGTTTGTAGGGGCGCACGCCCCCGTGCGCCCGCTGATTTCTGCAAACATAACGGGCGGCAGATTGCCGCCCCTACACATAAACAACGCGCCCACCGTTCCAGACGAACGGTGGGCGTGCTGTAATTTTGTTTACTGCGCTTTGCGTTTGGCACTGGCTCGCTGGAAGAGTTTCACGATTTCCACGATGGGGATGATGCTGAACGCCAACGCCACGGCAACGCCGTATTCTTTGGCATTGATGGGGTCAAAGCTGAAGAAAGCGGCCACGGGTGCCCAGAGCACCACCACGCTGGTGGCCACGAGCGAAGCGACCATGGCGACATAGAGCAGCACGTTGTGCTGTCCCTTAAAGAACATCGCCACGGCGGAACTGCGCTGGGAGCGCATGTTGAAGGAGTGGAAGATTTCGCACATGCTCATGGTGAAAAACGCCATGGTCATGCCCTGTGCGCCGTCCGCCAAAGAGATGTCGAAGAACTTCCAGTGCCCGGTCTCCATGAACTCGCCGATGAAGAACGCGGCGAGGGTGAGGAAGGTGACCACAATCCCTTGGTAGAGTGAATCGACCCCCAGACCGCCAGAAAACACGCCGTCGGTGCTCTTGCGCGGGCGGCGCAACATGATGTCGTGCTCGGCGTGTTCCGCGCCCAACGCCAGCGCTGGGAAGCAGTCGGTGACCAGATTGATCCACAGCAGGTGCGCGGGTTTGAGCAACGTGAACTGCAAAATTGACGCGGTGAAGATGCCCAGCACCTCGCTCAGGTTGGAGGAGAGCAGGAACTGGATGGCCTTGCGGATGTTGTCGTAGATGCGGCGTCCCTCGCCCACGGCGGAGACGATGGTGGCAAAGTTGTCGTCGGCCAGCACCATGTCGGCCACGTTTTTGGTCACGTCCGTGCCCGTGATGCCCATGCCCACGCCGATGTCCGCACTCTTGATGGAGGGCGCATCGTTCACGCCGTCGCCTGTCATGGCGGTGATATAACCCTTGGCACGCCACGCGTTGACGATGCGCGTTTTGTGCTCTGGCTGCACGCGGGCGTAGACGGAGAACTCCACCACGCGCTGAGCGAATTCTTCCTCGCTGATGGCGTCAAGCTCCGCGCCCGTGATGGCGTGGCTGGCGTCTTCCAGAATGCCCAGCTCTTTGGCGATGGCCACGGCGGTGTCTTTGTGGTCGCCCGTAATCATCACCGGGCGGATGCCCGCGCCCGCGCACTCCTCAATGGCGGACTTGACCTCTGGGCGCACGGGGTCAATCATGCCCGTCAGGCCAATGAAGGTCAGCTCTTGCTCAAGGTCAGCGGGTTCAGAGGACGTGGGGACGGCATCCCAGTCGCGCTTAGCGGCGGCCAAAACGCGCAGGGCTCTGTCCGCCAACGCCTTGTTGGCCGCGAGGATGTCCGCACGGTCAGCGTCCGTCAGCGGCACGCGCTGGCCGTTCTTGAGCACATGCGTGCAACGTCCCAATACCACGTCAGGGCCGCCCTTGGTGTACTGCACAAAGCCTGCGTACTGCGGCGGAGCATCGGGGTCGTCTTGCGGTAACAACAGGCCGTGCACGGTGGACATCATCTTGCGGCCGCTGTCAAACGGCGCTTCCGTGACGCGCGGCAGAGTCTGCGCCAGCGCGGCTTGGCTGAGCTCTAGCTTCACGCCGTAGTGCACCAGCGCGGCCTCTGTGGGCTCGCCCAGCACTTTGCCGTCCGCGCCCAGTTTGGCATCGTTGCATAGCACCATGCAGGTGGCCAGCAGGGTTTCGTCTTCGCCATAGTGTTCGGTCACGGTCATTTTGTTCTGCGTCAGCGTGCCGGTCTTGTCGGAACAGATAATCTGCGCACAGCCCAGCGTTTCCACGGCGGTGAGTTTGCGGATGATGGCGTTTTTGCGGCTCATGTTGGTCACGCCCATGCTCAGCACGATGGTCACCACGGCCACCAAGCCTTCGGGGATGGCCGCCACGGCCAGCGAAACGGCGGTCATGAAGAAATCCAGCCAAGCGTGCCCCTCGATGCTCTGGAACAGGGTCTGCCAGGCCGCGCCGTCGGCGCTTTTGATGAAGTCAATCCAATTGCTGCCCACGCCCGAAAGGTGGTTGGTCAGGGCATAAATGATATCAAACGCAAAGATGAACACGCAGATGCCCACCACAGCCCAGGTGAGGATTTTCGAGAGCTGGGAGAGCTTCTTTTGCAGCGGTGTCTCGCCCTCTTCGGCGTTGGCGATGGCGTTGGCAATCTTGCCCATTTCGGTGGCCATGCCCGTGCCGACCACCACGGCTTTGCCGCGCCCAAAGGCCACGGTCGAGCCCATGTAGGCCATGTTCTTGCGATCACCCAAGGGCACTTCGGCATCGCGGTCTTTGCCCTCGATGAAGTCGATCATTTTGGTGATGGGGAAGCTCTCGCCCGTGAGGGCGGCCTCCTCAATCTTGAGGCTGGCGGATTGGAAAATGCGGCAGTCCGCCGGGATGGCATCGCCCGCCTCCAAAATGATCACGTCGCCTGTCACCAAGTCTTCGCTCTTGACGCTCGCTTGCTCGCCGTCGCGTAGCACCTTGCTGGTGGCCGCGCTCATTTCCTGTAAGGCCTCGATGGCTTTTTCGGCCTTGCTTTCTTGATAGACACCCAGCACGGCGTTGATGATGACGACCGTGAGGATGATGATTACGTCCGTGGGGAACGCGCCTTCCACCACGGCCATGCCGGCGGAGATGGCCGCCGCCACGAGCAGGATGATGATCATCGGGTCTTTCATCTGCCCAAAGAAGCGTTTGATCATCGAGTCTTTTTCGGCTTGATCGAGTTTGTTTTTGCCGTTAGCGACTAAGTGCGCCTCGGCTTGCGCCTGCGTGAGCCCCGCAGCTGTGCTGCCGACCTCCGCAAAAACGGCGTCCACGGTTTCTAGGTAGTGCTTCATGTTCCATTTCCTTTCGTTTGTCGCGCTCCGAAACAAAACAAGACCTGTCGGAACGCAATTGCTCCGTGGTCTTGCCTACTCCGTTAGAGCCTGTGAACCGGCCTTTCGGCGTATTGACGGCACACAGTGCGCGGGTTGCGCATAGCTACTCCCCATGGTTATTGGTGTATTATACGCTATTGTGCCCCGTTTGTCAAGCAATTTAGATGTTCGATTTTAGATTCTGGATCTTGACCTTGCTTGTTAAGGATAACCATGTCTAGACACAACATCTAACATCTAGATTTGTAGGGGCGAGCTTTGCTCGCCCGCTGATTCCCACAAACATTGTGTTTCACCCAGCGGACGAGCGCAGCTCGCCCCTACAAATGTACTGAATCAGTGATTCCAGAAGACTGCGGCTAGCGACAGCGTTGCCATCCACCGTCTGCCCTCTGTCTTCTACTTTCTGTCCTCTGATTTCACCGGGAAGAAGCGCTCCAGCAGCGCCATGGCGACCACCGTGCCAATCACGGTGAGCACTGCGTTGGGCAGGGCATAGCTGCCGTTATAGGTCAGCGAATAGACCCACACTTTCGTGCCTTCTGGCGCCCAAGTGCCCCAAAGCAGAATGCCCGAGAGGAAACTGCACACAAACTGCAGCAGTCCGCCCACAGCCGCGCCAACGCCCCAGCCAACGGCTTTGTTGGTCTTGAAGGGTTTGGCCACGATGGGTGCTAGACCATAGGCCGTGAACGCCAGCAGGTAATCCAGAAGCGCAACGCCCGCCCATGCAACGATGCCCGTGACCCATTGGAAGTTGTCCGCGCCCTGTATTGCCTGCAAAATGCCGTAGACTAGGCCTGCGCCCAGCCCCCATTTTGCGCCCCAGCGCAAGCCGATGATCACCAATGGTGCCATGGCGAACGGCGCGACTGTGCCGCCCATGGGCATTTTGAAGAGGGCGATTAGGCTCAGTGCCGCCGCCAGCGCGATGAGGATGGCACTCTCTACCAGTGCCTGCAGATTCTTGTTTCTCATGATTTTTCCGCCTTTCTTTTTCAACCAAATCCCTGCGGAAAACAAAAACACGCACCGGAAGTTGAACATCCGCGCGCGCGCTGACTGTTGCTTCCTACGCCGGCATTATCCGGTTCAGGTTCACGGGTCACAGCGATTTCTGTATCTCAGCCGCCAAGCGGCTCCCCGGCAAGGTGTATTTGGTTGTTGCGCAGATTATAACAAAATCTGCGGCATTTGTCAAGCTTTTTCAGAAGACAGAAATCAGAAGACAGAGGGCAGATTTGGGGGCGCAACTCTGTTTTCTGTTTTCTGATTTCTGCCCTCTGAATAAATGTAGGGGCGGATAGCATCCGCCCGCCGCGTTTGTGAGAATCCATTCCAAAAACAGTAACATTCACCAGCGCATATTTTTTGTTTTTGACGAGAAAATGCGCAAAAGAATTGTCGTTGCCTGTGTTTCGCGCGGATTTTTTGTTTTGCGCATCGACGAGCTCTTGCCAAATTTTAGTGTGTTTCGCACAGAATCATGCGTTTTTGGAAGAAGTTTCTTGTTGTATTTGATGGGTGTTCCTGCTATACTTTGCCCGTCGCCGAAAAAGGGTGCATCCAGAAACCCTGCCTCGGCGTGGCAAGACAGCGCAGACAAAGGAGGCTCGACTTGCAGAAACTAGACCAGATCACAAGCACGCCCGACGAAACCATCCACACACAACCCGCCGCAAACTCTTCCAAAACCGCAACTTTTGTCAGTAACGTGCTTTTTTATCTCGCCATCGCCTTGTGCCTCGTGGGCGCAGTGCTCTGGCGCGGCAACGCAGGCGGCACGTTCTTTGGCTACCGCATGTTTGCCGTCACCAGCGGCAGTATGCAGCGCGAGATTCCGCAGGACGCGCTTGTGCTGGTCAAAGAGGCCACGGCGGCCGACATCGCCTTGGGCTCGGACATCACCTTCATCCGCTCCGATGGCGAAATTGTCACCCACCGCGTGGTAGAAATCAACAACTCCGTCCCCGAAACCCCTGCCTATCGCACAAAGGGACTGGAAAACGAGATGATCGATGCCGAAACCGTGTATCTCGGCAATGTGCTGGGGACGGTGCAAAACACCGTGCCGAAGCTGGGCGGCGTGCTGCTCTTCGTCAAGGAGAACCTGCCCTTGCTGGGTGCACTGTTCGGTGCGTTGCTGCTCCTGTCGTTCAGCTTGCGCCTGCTGTTTGAAAAGCCTGCACAAGCCACAACGCAACCGCTGCCCATGAATCGGGCAAACTATGAAAAAGAGAACGAGAGGAGTGCCCAGAGTGCGCAAATCCATCACGACGATTCTGACCGCGCTGACGGCACTGCTCTTTGTCTTCAGCACCGCCATGGTGGGCACCAGTGCCTGGCGCAACCAGAGCCAACACAAGACCAACGTTGCGCAGGGCGGCGTGGCGTATTCACAAGTGACGCACAGCACTGTGCCCACGCGACCACCCACAACTCCGATTGTGACCACTGCGCCCACAACCCGACCCCCTGTGCCCACAACGCCGACTGTGTCCGTTGCCCCCACCAGTCCGCCGAGTGTCCCGCGCACATCGAGCGTCCCGACAGAACCAACCGCGCCGAGCGTCCCCACAGCACCCCCCGCAACAACGGCGTCCACTACAACCACAGCAACAACCGTGGCAACGACAAGCCCCACCAGTCCCACAACCCCAACCGTTTCAAGTACTAAGCCCGCCTTCACGCCCCCCAAAACGGGGGACGACACCAACAGCACGCTCTGGTTTGCTTTGATGATTGGCAGCGCGTTTGTCCTGCGCTGGTTGCTCTTTGGGCAAGCATTTAAGAGGAAGGAGACACCATGAGATTTTGGAAAGCACGCAAAGGCAAGGTGCTCCTAGTCGCCTTTGCGCTGGCACTCAGCAGCGTTTTGAGCGTGGGCAGCACCGCCGCTTGGCGGGATTACAGCCAACACAAGACCAATGAAGCGCTGGGCGCGGGCGAAGACTATGGCGCACGCCTGATTGAGGACTACGAGCCCATTCACGACTGGACGGTGGCGGACGGGCCGCAGAAAAAAGAGATCCGCGTGAAGAACGTGGGCGACCCAGTGGGCACGTTTGGTGCGGTCTATGTGCGCCTGCAGCTCAAGGAGTTCATGGAGATTGCGCCCGTCACGGTGCAGAAAACGCCTGAGCGCTATGTCGTAGACACCAACGGCGCGTTCGTGACCTTCGCCACGCAAGACGCGGCCCAGGCTGCCTATCCCGACCACGAGACACGGCAACTGACGGACGTGCTCAGCGGCCAGAGCGGCTGGTTCGTCCAGACACAGCAGGGTGACGAAAACGGGCAATACGGCGACTTCGTGCCCTTGAGCGTCCAAGTGGGCGCACCCGTCCCCGTGATTGCGGGCAGTGTGCGTGCCAACAACCCCGCCGGCAGTCACCACAGCGCCACGCAGGACAGCGAAGAGTGCCTCTATCCCCTGCACCGCTGGGACGGCACACAGTTGGCCACACGCGACTATATCAGCTGGCAGCTCGATTCGCACGTCCTCACCCTCACCCAGTGGCTACAAGACCCCAAGCCCGCCGCTGTGTGGATTCTGGACGACCGCGCCGAAGGCGATGCCTGGGTCTACTGGGGGCAAGCCCTCCAGCCCGGCGAGACCACGGCGGACTTCCTGAAGTCCATCACACTCACCACGCAGCCCGACGGCGGCTTCTACTACGCCATCCACACGGAGCTCGACACCGTCAGCCGCGGCGAGCTCACCCGCTGGACGAATGCGCCCACCCCGCTGCTGGCCGTTCTCTAAACCCCACGGCAACACCGCCCATCCAAGGGCGTTTGCAATAAAAACAAGCTTTATGGTAACACAAAATGGAGGAACTCCGTATGCATCAAAACAAAAAGAAAGTCTTGGCCGCGATTCTCGCCGCGCTCATGTGCCTCGTCCTGCTCGTGGGCGGCACGCTGGCCTGGCGCGACCTATCCCAACACAAAACCAACGAACTGGCTGGCGGCGACGGCAATTTCTATTCCGTCAAGCTCATCGACGACTTCATCCCCAAAGACAACTGGAAACAAGGCGAGACGGTGGACAAAAAGGTCTCCGCCCTCAATGACGGCCTGACCAACGGGCAGTTTGCGCCCATGTTTGTGCGCCTGCAACTCAAGGAGTTCATGGAGATTGCGCAGCGTGCGCAGACCTTCACCCCTGTGCGCTATATGATCGACGAGAACGGCGCGTTTATCTACTACGCCACCCTTGCCGCCGCGCAGAGCGCCTATCCCAATCACACGGCCGCGTATCTGCATGACGCAATCCACAACGTGGACGGCTGGTTCATCCAAACCAAAGCGGACGACAAAAACGGCCAGTACGGCGCGTTCCTGTGCACCGCCCTGACCGCGGGCAACCCCACGCCGCTGCTCCCCGGCACAAGCCGGCAGGAAGCGGAAGCGGACGTCAATCACCAAACCAAGCCCAACGGCGAGTGTAGCTATCCCGTGATTGCGTGGGAGGACGCTGCGTCCGCCGCCCGCGTCCCCAACGCTGTGAGCGACTATGTGGCGGTGAATCTGGGCACGGGGGTTTGGAGCTATCAACAGTGGGTCGCCGCCGGCTCTGCGCAGACGCAGAAGTGGGTTGTGCTGCCGGACGGCTATGTCTACTGGCTCAGTCCCCTGAACCCCGGCGCACGCACGGGCAACCTTGTGGAATCCCTCTCGCTCCTCGCGCAACCCGATGGTCCGTTCTACTATGCCCTGCACGTGGACATGGATGCGGTGAATCTGGACGACTTGGGCGCGTGGGTCACCACGGGCGCGACGGCCGGCATGACGCAAGAAATCCTTGACGCACTGCGCGGTGGTCCATCCACAACGTCCCCGACTGTCCCCCCCAGCAGCGGTTGGGTCACCATTCGCAAGGGCGACGTCAATGGCGACGGCCGCATCAACAACACCGATATCGCCGTCCTCGCGGCCTATCTGGCGGGCTCTGACCTTGGCGGCAGCGCGTTCATCCACGGCAACGCGGACATGAACGACGACGGCGTAATCGACCAAAAGGATGCCGTCCTGTTGCAAGAGCTCATCTTGAACAACTAAGGCAACGCATTAACGAAAACAACGCCCCGAAGACGCAAAACGTTCTCGGGGCGTTTGAGGTTTGAGGGGTTGAGGAGGGAGGCGTGAGGGTTGTAGGGGCGACCGAGGACGGTCGCCCCTACACAAAATGTTTTTTCTGTAAAGGCATCTGCCTTTACAGCGACCTGCGCACATTGTGCCATAACGGGGCGGATGTTGGTGAGGAACAATTGTTCATTGTTCTTTGTTAATTGTTCATTGCGTAAGCAAAGCTGCGCCCAAAATACCTGCGTCGTTGCCCAGCACGGCGCTGACCAATTGCGTCTGCAACCCATCGCCACGGGAGTATCGCTCCCGCACCACGGCGTGCCGCAGGGGCGCGAGCAAGGTCTCGCCCTCTTTGCCGATGCCGCCGCCCACGCAGATCATGGCCGGCTGGAAGATGTTGACGATGTTCACAATCCCCGCCGCCAAGAACGCAATGTAGTTGAAAACCACCAGTTTCCCGGCCTCGTCGCCCTGTTCGGCGGCCTCAAATGCCGTGCGGCCGTTGATGTTGTCGTAGCTGTCCTCGCACAGCTGCCACATCAGGCTCTCTTGCCGTGCACGCATGATGTCGCGCGTCTGTTGCACCAGCGCCCGTGCGCTGGCGTAGCTCTCCCAGCAACCGCGCCGTCCGCAGGTGCAGCGGCTGCCGTCCTTCACGATGACCATGTGCCCCATCTCGCCGGCCGCGTAGTTGATGCCGCTGAGGATTTTGCCGTCGATAATGATGCCCGAGCCCACGCCCGTGCCCAGCGTAATCATGATGAAGGAGTCCACGCCCTGCCCCGCGCCGCCCCGGCATTCGCCCAGCGCGGCCGCGTTGGCATCGTTTTCAATGTACACAGGCACGCCAAAGTGCTTGTGCAATACCGCCACGGCGGGCACGTTGTGGAAGTCCAGATTGTTGGCATAGGTGATGACACCCGCGCCTTTGTCGATCGAGCCGGGCGTACCCAGACCGATGCTCTCCACGTCCGCTAGGCGAATCCCGGCGTTTTGGATCGCCTCTTCGGTCGCCGCGATGATGTCCGCAAAAACTTGTTGATAGGGGCGCGGCGCGGCCGTTTTGCGCTGTCCGCGCCCGATGATGTTCAGCCCAGTGTCCACAACGCCCACCGCAATGTTCGTGCCGCCCAGGTCAATGCCAACTTTGTACATAAAGGTCACCTTTGTTGCGTTTTTCTGAAGACCTAATTGTACCATATTCCGCGCAATTGTGCAAGCGGGCGTGATGCAATTTACAATGAACAATTAACAATGTACAATTGTAGGGGCGAGCTGTGCTCGCCCGCTGCACAGAGGGATGAGGGGTCAGGGTACAGGCGTGAGGCCTGTGTAGGGGCGGCAACCTGCCGCCCGCTGGGTTTGTTGGAATCAGCGGGCGAGCGCAGCTCGCCCCTACCTCCCTCCTGTTTCCTCATTCCTCATTCCTCCATGCCCCTACATTCACAGAAGACAGAAAAACGAGGGCAGACCAAAATCTGCCCTCGTTAATTGTACATTGTACATTGTACATTGTTAATTGCTTTAGCTAATCGGCGGCACTTCGTCAAAGCCGCTGAGGATTTGGCGATATCTGTCCTCGGTGCTGTCGAATTCATCTTGCGTTTGGTCGGGGAAGATGGGCGTTTCCAATGCCGACTCTGTAGGGGGGACATAGGTCGCCGGCAGTTTTTCGCCGCCGTAAATGGGCGTATAGCCTGCCTCGGCAACGGGTTTGGTTGTTGTCTCTTGGGGCGTGGGTGTTGTCGGCGGCGGCGCGGGCTGATCCGGCGCGTCAAAGCCCGTGGCGATGACGGTCACGGTCACCTCGTCCTTGGCGTCTTCTTCGGTGCAGTAGCCCGAAATGATGATGGCGTCGTCGTTGACTTTGTCGTCAATGAAGCTCATCGCGTCATAGAGCTCGCCCAAATCAAAGTCCGCACCCGCGCGGAAGTGCACAATCACGCCCGTTGCGCCGTCGATGGTGGTCTCCAGCAAGGGGCTGTTGATGGCCGCCTCGATGGCCTTTTTGGCCTTCTCTTTGCCTTTGCCACTGCCCACGGCCATGTGCGCTAGGCCGGCGTCCTGCATCACGGTGCACACGTCGGCAAAATCGGTGTTGATGTAGCCGGGCTCTTTGATGAGTTGGAAGATGCTCTGCACGCCGTTACAGAGGATTTCGTCCGCCCGCGAGAAAGCGTCCTTCACCGTGAAGCCCGTCTCCATCATGTCCCGCAATTTTTCGTTGGGGATGACAATCAGGCTGTCCACATGCTGGCGCAGTTTTTCAATGCCCTCCAGCGCAAGGCGCATTTTGCGCTTGCCCTCAAAGCCAAAGGGTTTGGTGACCACGGCCACGGTGAGGATGCCGCTGGCCTTGGCCATTTTGGCGATGATGGGGGTCGCGCCCGTGCCCGTGCCGCCGCCCATGCCGGCGGTGATGAACACCATGTTCGCGCCCTGCAAAACGCTCTCGAGCGCTTCGCGGCTTTCCTCTGCGGCGGCTTGTCCGATTTCGGGCTTGCAGCCAGCGCCCAGTCCGCCCGTCATCTTAAAGCCAATGAGCACTTTCTGGGACGCGCGGCACTTATCCAAATCCTGCGCATCTGTATTTACGGCCACAAGTTCGCAACCGACTACCTGTCCGCTCTCCGCCATGCGGGTCACTGCGTTTCCGCCCGCGCCGCCCACGCCAATTACTTTGATGTGCGCGGTGGCAACGGTCTCGTTAATCAGATCAAACGCCATGTTCTCTCCCCACGTGTTATGATTCTATAGATTTTACCACAAATGACCGCAAAACGCAAGCAGATTTTGCAGATTTTCTGTCAACAATAAAAAATACTTTTGCATACGCGCTGCTTCAGAGGACAGAATTCAGAGGACAGAGGGCAGAATTGCGCTCAAAAGTCTGCCCTCTGTTAATGTAGGGGCGCACGCCCCCGTGCGCCCGCTGACTCGCACAAACCCATCGGGCGGCAGGTTGCCGCCCCTACCCTGTATCCTGAAAAATTCCTCTCTCTCATGCAGCGGGCGCGCAGGGGCGCGCGCCCCTACTGGATGCTAGAGACCAGAGGCTAGATTTTTCGGCGAAACAACGTTGTCCTCTGATAGACCAGCGGGCGAGCACAGCTCGCCCCTACAGGTCAAAAAGTTTGCGAAAAGAGCCTAACCCTTTTGCATAATCCCTCGCCTGCGTGCCCAAACTATGGGCACAACTGAAAAATCTGAAAGAGGGAAACTTTTATGATCTATCAATCACCACGCAAGACGCGCTTGAGTGTCCTGCTAAAAAACAAGGGCTTTTATGCCATCGCTGCGCTGTGCGTTGTCGCCGCGGGCACGGGGATTCTCGCCGCGCGGCAGACCGGCAACCAGCCGCCGCTCCTCCCCCCGTCCACCGACCAGCAACAATACGCCACCATCCCCTGGCAGTCGCCCACCGATCCGCCCTCGCAGAACGTCAACGACAACGTGAACAATGTCCCTGACGACCGCACCGAGCCCACCACCAAAGTCACCACCAAGCCCGACCCCAACACACCCTTCACGGGCGAATACTCGCTCCCCATGGGCACGGACATTGTGCGCGACTACTCCAGCGGCGAGATTGTGTACGTCCCCACGCTCGACGACTGGCGGACTCACGACGGCGTAGATTTTAGCGGTGCACTGGGCAACGAGGTCATCGCCATGCAAGCGGGCAAGGTCAAGAGCGTCACAGCCGACGAACTTTGGGGCAACGTGGTGGAGATTGAGCACGGCAACGGCCTGTTGGCGCGGTACTGCGGCCTACAGAAAGAAGGACTGCCCAAAGTGGGCGCAACCGTCAAGCGCGACGCCCGCATCGGACAGATTGGCGAAGTCCCCTGCGAAGCGCTGGACGCGCCGCATCTGCACCTAGAAATCCGCGTGAACGGCAAAATCGTCGACCCCCTCTCCGCCATGAACAAACTGGGCGAGAGCAACTAGCGTTGCAATGAATTGGTTGTAGGGGCGACCCTTGTGGTCGCCCTGATTTGGTATGGGTCGCCTGTAGGGGCGGCAACCTGCCGCCCGTTGATTCGGACAAACCCACGATAAACCGCGGGATGCCGAGGGCGGCGTCCCCTACAGAGGCATGAGGGTATGAGGAATGAGGCGTGAGGGTGTGTAACCCTCACGCCTCAATGTATTGATGGGCGACCATGCCCGCAGGGCGACCATACCCGCAGGGCACAGGCAAGGGTCGCCCCTACAACAATTGTTCATTGTCCATTGTTAATTGACTCCCTCTAATTACCCCCAGTTCAAAACGATCTAATGCTATGCGAATCGGGTTTCTGCGGCGTTTTGCGCGATTTCATCACGATGCTGG
>JAISJQ010000039.1 GCA_031261445.1 Oscillospiraceae bacterium
ATAGGTTGTGGTTACGTTTCCAACGGTTTTTTGTGTGCGTATACCATTGTCGTCATACTTATAGCTGATGGCGGTGTCGCCCTTGCTGGCTGTCGCCAGCTGCCGCCCTGCGCTCCAAGTCATATCCCAACCCAAGTACTCCAGCGGGTTGCCGATTTCGTCGTACACAATTTCATCGCCGTTGAACGATGTCAGCAAGTCCGCCCAGTCGGCGTTTTCGTAGAGGTAGGTGTCGGCGGCAATGGCTTCGCCCAAATCTGTGCCAGTGGTGTAGGCATAGGCGGTTTTCGTCAGCAGGTTGCCGAAATTGTCGTAGGCGTAGACGGTTGTTTTGTTGGCCTGCGCGTCGTTTTCGCGGGTCAGCTGACCCCATGCGTCGTAGGCGTAGGACTGAACGATCGTGCCGTTTTGTTGAATTTCTGTGATGTTATTTTTGCTGTCGTAGCTATAGCTATAGCTGCGCGACACCGCGCCGGGCAGCGTGTTGGCATAGCTCGTGACGAGGTTACTGCTGTTATACGTCAGCGCGGTGCTGATGAGGGCGCTCTGGCTGCTGCCGTTGTCGAGCTTCACGCTTGAAGTGAGCAGGGCACTGTCGTCGCGCTTTGTGTAGTCGCGCCGCAGGGAATTGTTTGCGCTCAGCGGCACGATGTCGTGATTTTCTTTGTAGTAGGCGAAAAATTGCGCCCCGGCCACCGTTTCGCCAAACTTGCTGTAGCTCTTTTCTTCCTCTTCCTCTTCGGCGTTGGTGACGCTTTCCTTTTCGTCCTGCGTATAGTATTCGTGCAAAAGCGCGTCGCTGGTCTTGTCAAACACGCGCACTTTTTCCACGGTGTCTTCGCTGTCCAGTATCGTTTCTGTCACATATTTTGTCACTACATTGTTCAGGAAGTCCGTTTTCTCTAGCAGCTTTTCCTTGTCGTCGCCCGTGCCGTAGCTATAGCTAAACGCCGTGGTCGTGCCATACTGCATCTGCGTCACAACGCCGTCTGCGTTATACGTGTAGCTGATGGTCTGCCCGTTGCCGTAGCCCTGACTGGCCAGTAAGTGCTTCAAGTCCGTGGTGTAGGCATTGCTCACCAAGTTCTGCGCACCCACGTCCGTGCTCAGCAGGCCGCCCCACGCGGCGTAGGTTTGCGTATAATTATGGAACTGTTGCGTCAGCAAGTTGCCGTAGCCGTCATATGCGCACACAGTTTCCATGTCATACGCGTTGACCTTCAGCATCAGATTGCCCGTGTTTTCGTCATAGGTATAACGCACGCCAACGCCCGCGTTTGCGTAGCCGTGACTGGGCGCAAAGAGGTTGTCGTCCGCCGCGTCATACTGCGCCGCGTCAATCTGCTGCACCAGCCGCCCCGCGCTGTCGTAGACAAAGCGCACTGTGTCCGCGCCCGTCCATTCCTGAAGCACCTTGCCCGTGAGATCCACAATCCGCCCGGACGCGACCGCAGGTGCAGTCCCGATTTGCGTGCTGCTGGTTTCCTGCACGTAGAAGCTCACGTATGCGCGCACATCCGTTTGGGTGGTGGGCACGCCATCGCTGTCCAATTGTAGCGTGGTTTTGGTGGTCTGCAAGCCATTGTCTGCGTAAACAAAGCTGTTTTCCGCGTAGTCCTTCGTAGTGATGATTTGCCCGTTTTCCATGTTCGCGCTGATGATTTTCTGGGGCAAGCCGCTGGCATGGGTCTCCACATATTGCTCAATGTGCGTGAGCGACCCATAGAACGCGCCCGCCGTGTCCGCCATGGTCGTTTCCAGTGCCGCCGGGGTCTCAAGCGCTTGTTTGGTGGTCAAAATCTGCGTCAGCGCACCGTTCGCATAGCGATAGTACGCATACTCGGCCTCTTCCTCCGCGCCGGTCTTTGTGCGCCACAGGCGCTGGCCGTTGGCCGCGTCATAGGCATATTCCGTGTCGTTTTCTTTAGAGAGATTGCCAGATGCATCATAGGCGTAGGTTCGCTCGCCCTCGTCATTGCTCTCTTTCGTCAGTCGCCCTTGGCTGTCGTATTCGTAGCTGGTGACTTTGCCCTGCTCGTCTTTGTACTGCGTGTAGAGCAAGCGGTCGTTGTAGCTGTATTCAATGGTTTGCTCGGCGGTGTTGGAAATGGTCACCTTGTGGTTGGTTTCGTCATAACTATACGTCTGCACCGCGCCGTTTTTGCCCGTTATGGAAGCAATTCTGCCGTTTTCGGTGTAGCAAATAGTGTTGTCGCCGCTTTGGTGCAGGCGGTTGTTCGCGTAGGCGTAGCTGGTCTCTTCCCCGGCTTGATTCGTGACCTTGGAGAGATGCCCGCCGATGTATTGGTACCCCACGCTATTGCCGTTCGGGTCAGAGATGGCGGTCGGTTTGCCGTCTTCATCGAACGCGACCGTCCACACCGTGTCTGTATGATAAGTAAAGCGCATTTCGCTCGCCGTGCGTGTAACGGCGATGGTCTCATATTGCAAGTACTGTAGCTGTACCAGCGCACCGCTGGCGTTGTAGCTGTAGGACACGTCGCCGTCCTTGAGCACAAAGCCGCCCTCTGCGGCCGTGAGCGTCGCGTTGGTGCTGTCGTTTTTATAGACACCCGTGCTTGTATCGAGCTTAAAATACAGCGGCAAGCCATCGGGCATGGTGACTTTTTTGCTGTCGTCCGCGCCCTCTTCCACCTTCGAAGAAATGAGGCTGAAGACCCATTGATTGTCTTTGGAGGAATACGAGCGGGAGAAGTCCAGCGGGATGTTGAAAATGTCGAAGTGCATATCCTGCACGCTCTCGGTGTATGCGCCCAGATTCACCGGGACTTCCGCGCTGGCGTTGCCCGCCTCGTCCACCACGCGCAGGGTGATGGCATAGCCCATTTCGCGCTGGATGGGCAAAGAAGTGTCGGTGAAGGTCTGCCAAGCCCCGCCGCCGATTTTGTATTGTAGCGTCAGTTCGCTGTAGAGGGTATTGTTCGTGCCTTTGGTGACTGCGCCAACATAGTCCCCGTTCTCAAAAAATTCCGGCGCGTTGGGACGGTTGATTTTATCAATGACGATGACCGTTTCATAGTTGGTCACTTGATGCAAGTTGTCCCGCACGCGCAGGGTGTTCGCCGCGATCGTTGTGTTGGCGGCATAGGTTTTGGTGTTGGACGTTTGCCACGTTTCCCCCGCGTCAAAGCTATAGTCTTGGATGCCGCTGCCCGTGTCGGTGGCGTTGATGGTGAGCGTTTTGGTGTCGGTCAGCTCTGCGCTGTTGCCGCTGATGCTCTCAATCGTTGGTGCGCTCTTGTCAATCTTTGTGATGTTGACCGCCGTGCCCGCAGAGACGTTGCCCGCGTTGTCCTTGACCTTTACAGTAATCGAGGTGTTGGCCGAGAAGGACTTCGTTTTTTCCGCCTGCCAACTGGCGCCGCCATCAAAGCTATAGCCGGCGATGCCGCTGGCCACGTCGCTGGACGTGACGGTCAAGAGCACATCGTCCGTGCCCCATGTGTCCCGATTGCCCGCCACGGTGGGCGTGGTCGGCGCGATTTTGTCGATTTTTGTGATGGCTACGGCCGTGGCGTAACTGGCGATGTTGCCCACGTTGTCGCGCACACGGATGACGCCCGCGGCGATGTTTGTGTTCTCCGTATAGGTCTTGGCGGCACTGGTTTGCCAAGTTGCGCCGCCGTCAAAGCTGTAGTCCTTGATGCCACTGCCGTTCCCGTCCGATGCCACGACCGAAAGCGTGACGTTCGCGTTTGTCCACGCCGTCGGATTGCCGCTGATGCCAGAAATCGTGGAAACGGTTTTGTCAATCTTGTTGATGGCGATCGCTGTGGCGAATTTTGTGATATTCCCCGCATTGTCCCGCGCCTGAATATAGTTGGCGGCAATGGTTGCGTTGGCTGCATACGCTTTGAAATTACTCGTTTGCCACGTTGCGCCGCCATCAAAGCTGTAGTCCTTCAGGGCACTGCCGCCGCTATCGGTGGCGTTGATGGTGAGTGTGACGTTGGCGGCGGTCCAGCTGGCCGCGTTGCCCGTGACGCTCGCAATGCCCGGCGCGGTCTTGTCAATCTTTGTGATGGCGATGGCTGTGCCGGCGGAGATGTTGCCCGCGTTGTCTTTTGTTTTCACCGTGATGGAGGCATTGGCAGAGAACGCCTTCGTGCTGCCCGTCTGCCAAGTTGTGCCGCCATCAAAGCTATAGCCCGCAATGCCGCTGGCGCTGTCTGTGGACGTAGCCGTTAGCGTAACGTTGGCGTTTGTCCACGCCGTGGGGTTGCCCGTCACCGTTGGGGTGCTCGGCGCAGTCTTATCTATCTTGGTGATGGAAACGGCCTTTCCGGCAGAGATGTTCCCGGCGTTGTCTTTCGTCTTGACGGTGATGGAGGCGTTGCCCGAAAACGCCTTTGTGCTGCCCGTCTGCCAAGAGGTACCGCCATCAAAGCTATAGCCTGCAATCCCGCTGGCGGCATCGGTGGAGGCGGCCGTCAACGTGACGTTGGCATTCGTCCACGCGCTGGGGTTGCCCGTCACGGTTGGGGTGGTCGGGACGGTCTTGTCGATTTTGTTGATGGTGACCGTCTTGCGCGTGGCGATGTTGCCCGCCTTGTCGCGCAGGGAAACATAGACCGTTGTGTTGGCGGTGTAGGCGGGTGAGGTGGCGGAGGCTTGCCAGCTGTAGCTACCTGAGGTAGTGGAAAAGCTGTAGGGGGACGCGTGCAGGCCAGCGGCGCTGTCGGCCGCGCCCGTCACTTTGAGCGTGACGTTTGCGTTTGTCCACGCGGTGGGGTTGCCCGTCACGTCCGTCAACGTGGGGGCGGTGGTGTCGTTGGTGTAGTTGATGACGATGTAGGGGCGATAAGACGCCGTGCTATGTTCTTTGGCGGCCAAGGCACGCCAGTTATAGGTGGTGGCGCTCTCTTCTTCGCTGACGAACACAATGCCGTAGTTGGGCGCTGTGCCGTCCACCCACTTTTTCACGGCGGTTTTCAGCTCAAACTTGTACCAATACGGACTGCCAGAAACGTCCGTGGACGCGCTGTTGATGTTGCGGCGCGTCATGCCGCTGTTCGCGTCGTAGGCGGGTTTGTTGTTCCAGGTGGTGGTGGATGCGGGGTTGCCGCCTGTGACGATATAGGGGCGCACATAGGTGGTGGTTGTGCGTCCCGTGGTCTCGCGCACAAAGTATTCCGCGCTGTTGATGGTCGCGCCGATGGTGATGGCCGTGGGCACGGCAAACTTTGCGTACACGCGCCCGTTGCCGTATTCGCTCGAACTGGTTTTGCCAAAGCAGTTGGTGGTGTTGCCCCCAAAAGTGTCGTTGGGATATTGCGAATATACGGGCAAGTCAATGCTGTCGCCGATTTCGGCCGTCACCGGGTCAATGGTGACGGGGTACACGGTGTTTTCTCCCGCCAAAAAGGCTGGATCAACAGCAATCGTCAGTTTGTACTGTGAATCCCCAAGTTCGGTCAATTCATAGGCACAGTTTTCGGTGTAGTGCGCCGCATCCTGAGAATACTCGCCGCCAAAGGCATCATAGGCAAACACGGGCTGAAAGGCAGAGACGACATTTCCCGAGATGGGGTTTTTGATCTGCAGCGATTTATCCTCTGCCACCTGCGCCACGTTGCCGTGGGTATAGAGCAGAAAGTCAAAGCTGTTTTGCCCCTGATAGGAGGAGAGAACGATGTCCTTGCGCAGGGTGTTGAGCTGCGGCGTGTAGCGCAGAAGCGTGTCCGCGCCAAAAACGCCGTGATACTCGAACACATCCACGTCCTTGCCGTCCACTTGCGTGTCTGTTTTTACGCCAACGATGTTCTCGCTGGCGGGGACGGGCGCGATGGTGATTTGGTTTTGATGGTCGTTGATGTGCACGCCGAGGGTGGGATTCGCAGAAAAATCAAGGCGGTAATCGTTCGGTCCGTTGGTGTATTCGTACCCCGCCGCCACCAGCGCGGCATCGCTTTGCGCCACAATGGAGCTGTCTTTGTATTGCAGCTCGTTGTTGCCGTCCACAAATTTGACTTCTTCAGAAAAGACGTAGGCGGTCTCAGAACCGTCGGCCATCTGCAACACGATCTCGTCCATGCCCTCTAGGCGGCTGCTGCCGCTCGAGCCATGCGTGCGTCTGGCCGTCTCGCGCAAGCCCGTGACGTTCTTGCGCCCCAAACGGGCGGCAAAATACTTGGAGGTGTGCTCCGTCAGGAACGCTTTGACCTGCAAGTCCGTCTGGCGTTCATGCTCGTAGTGCTGCGCATAGACAGACGTGCCGATGGCACTGATCATGATCATGACCAGCAGCGTAGCCAGCGCTCTCTTGAGGGTTCTCCACATTTTCGTGCTCGCCATGTTCATGTTCTCCCTTGTGTCGTGATTGAAACGCCCTCGGGCGGTTTCCCTCTCAAAAATACTACGCCCTGCTCTTCCAGCTCGTCGCCGTACCTTGCGCTTGTCTTCGCCTCGTGGGCTATATGAGCAGTTCCAACTGAACCGCATAGAAACCAATATTTGGAAAAATCGACACCATATCCTGCCATGCGCGTTTTTCGCTTACAGTATAGCGGATGTGGTGCGCTTTGTCAAGTGTTTTGGCGCATGGAAAAGAAAAACTGATGATTTTTGGGGTTAGTCCACTAGGGCGATCATACCCACAGGGCACAGGCAAGGGTCGCCCCTACAGGCCTTATCCCTCACGCCTCTCTGCCCTCTGTCTTCTGACATCTGTCCCCTGAACTGCTGGACTTTCGCGCTTTAGTGTGCTATAATCTTAGGGAGAAACACCAGAGGAGGACAGAATATGCCCAATCCACAAGCGCACGAGGAGAATTTGGCTCTTTTTTACGCGTCCATGGCCACGCTCAGCCGCGTGGAAGACGCACGCCGCTTGCTTGAAGACATCTGCACGCCCCAAGAGTTGCGGGCGATTGCCCAACGCCTCGCGGTGGCGAAGCTCCTGCGCGAAGAGCGCGTTTACGCCGAAATCGCGGGCATTACGGGCGCGTCCACCGCCACCATCAGCCGCGTGCGGCGCAGCATGGAGCAGAGCCAAGGCGGGTACGATGCCGCTTTTGGCGCATGAAAAACACACAACCGCGCGTCCTGCTGATCCACGACCTATCGGGCTTTGGACGCTGTTCGCTGACCGTTGCCCTGCCGATTCTGTCGGCCATGGGCGTGGAGTGCGTGTGCGTGCCCACGGCGTCGCTCTCGGCGCATACGGCCATCGATGGCTACACCTATCGCGACCTGACGGCCGACCTGCCCGCCACGCTGGCGCACTATCAACAGCTGGGCTTGCGCTTTGACGCAATCTACTCCGGCTTTTTGGGCTCGACCGCGCAGATTGCCGCCGTGCGTGCGTTCGTGGATGCGTTCCGCACAGATGGCTGCCGCTTTGTCTGCGACCCGGCCATGGCGGACGATGGCGCACTCTATCCCACCTTTGATGCGGCGTTCGTCCGCGAGATGCGTGCCCTGTGCACGGTGGCCGATGTCATCTTGCCCAATCGCACCGAGAGCGCCCTGCTGCTGGGCAGACCCTACGCCGAAACGTTTGCGGACGAGAAAAGCGCACGCGACCAGTTGGCGGGACTGCACCAACTGACCTGCGCCCAGGTCGTGCTCACGGGCGTGGAGCGAGACGGGCAGATCGGCGCGGGCGTGCAGACAAACACGGGCGCAGCGTTTCATTATGCGCCGCGCAGTGGCGACAGCTTCTGCGGCAGTGGCGACGTGTTTGCGTCCGTGTTTGTGGGCGGCCTGCTCTGCGGCAAAACGACTGCCGAGGCCGCGAAACAGGCCGTAGATTTTACGGCCTCGGCCGTCGCCGCCACCCACAAAGCCGGCGGCGACCCGCGCTTTGGCCTGCAGTTTGAGCCACTGCTGGGAACAATTAACAATTTACAATGAACCATTGTCGTGGCATTAGGCGTGAGGGTCTAGAGGCGACCCTTGCCTGTGCCCTACGGGTATGGTCGCCCTGATGCAGGATAGGGCACGCCCTACCCTACGGGAAACAGCGGGCGAGCGGAGCTCGCCCCTACAGACAATTCTTCATTGCAACGCCTGCGCTTGCAATTTGCGACAAAATTTGCTATACTATCGTTGTGCAGTTCGGCGGACGAGAATGTGCCCGTCAAACGGCGTGTTCATGAGTGGTTTTCCCATCGCCTTCATCTTTGTAAGAAGGAGGTGATACTTATGGAGATATTTGCAATGATGTACCTGATCATCTGGATCAGCACGATGTCTATCGCTCTGTGTCTCAATAACGCAAGGAAATAACCGCTCCCCTTCGCACGGTAAGCGGTTATTTCCGTAAACTTTCCGATGGGAGAACCGTTCCGTTCGCCCCTCTGTGCAGATTATACGCCATTGTCGCGCATTTGTCAAGCACTTGCCATTTTTTCAGTATACTAAGTCATTCAAAACTCTTAGGAGGGCAACCATATGAAAAAAATCACTGCACTCATCCTCACGCTCATCATTCTCGTGGGCACACTTGCCGCTTGTGGGCAATCTGACGACAATCCGCCTGCGGACAACAAAACAATAGCGCAAACCACGTCCGAAGTGAAAACAGATGCACCGACAGAGCCGAAAGTGAACGTTACTTTTCGCACTTTGACGGGCTCTTATCGGGAAATAGTCAAAGATCTTGGAGTTACCATTGATAGTTACAATGGCGATAAACAGATCACCACGACAATACAAGTCACCGACTGGATCAAGGGCGACAACACAGAGCTTTTAGAGGCGGCATGGAAAAAGGCGCAGGGTGAAGGGGCTTTCCCTTACCAGAAAGCCAATCTCAAAACCACGCAGTCCGAAAAAAATATTGCGTATATCGTTGGCACAGTGAGCCTGCGCAATACAGACCCTGACTGGCCGCTTGACACCGCCATAATACACATTAATCTAACCCAAAAACAAGACGATGGCGCTTTTGAGCGAGCCTTTGGTTGCATTGCTGCCCAATTTTCAAGCGGCATGGAAAGCAAAGATTTTTCTAAATATGGTGGCAATAGCGAATTTCTCGCAGGAATGGAGGGTAAAGAAAAATGGGGTCCAATAGCGTTTGTGATTGCAGTTCCCGCGTTTTCGTCAAGTGACCCGGATGGAAAAGAATTCTTGACGGATACTTATGTTTCACTGGTTGAGTTCAATTATCTGAACATGCTTCAGCAGAAAAACAAGCTGAGCGGAAACGCCATCAAACTCGGCAAAACATGGTGAACACCTTTTTGAAACAGAGGCGGCGAATGGCCGCCTCTGTTTTTTTGCGTTATCCCCCAGCACGTTTCACCAACGCGGCGTTCTGCACGGGCAGGCTGGTTGAGCACACACTGATGTCGCCCAGATAGATGATGCTCAGTTGGGCTTGGTTCACTTGGAAATTGCCAGCGGAAAAGTAATCCGCGAGGCTGATCAATTGCCCAGAGCGCAACGTGGTAATGGACGAAGAGCCTAGTGTCATGTCGTTTCCGCTGGGGGGGAAGGCGACATTTGTCACAGAGCGTCCCCCCGTCACATCGCCAACGATGAAATGCGTTTCCGCCGTGCCGCGCCCTGTGACGGTGAAGCTGACCAGATACGGGCCATTGCAACGAACCTCAAAGGTTGTGTCGCTGATCCGGCGCACATTATTCCCAAACCCCACGTCTTGGTAGGGCAAAGGGATCAGCGAGCCTGCGGTAAAGACGCTTTGCGGTGAACCGTACACAGAAAAGCCGTTGTTGAACCCAGAAACACCTGCCGGCCCTTGCGGCCCTACTGGTCCGGGCACGCCCTGCGCACCAGTCGCGCCCGCCGCACCCGTTGCACCCTGCGCCCCAGTCGCGCCGGGCGCACCCGGCTGTCCGGCAGGGCCCATTGGCCCAGCCGCGCCCGGTGCACCGGGCGCACCTTGCGCACCCTGTGGACCCGTTTCGCCTTGTGCGCCTTGTCCGCCGGCGGGCCCTTGTTCGCCTTGAATCCCTTGCGGACCCGGTATGCCTTGCGGCCCCATTTCGCCGCTTGGCCCCTGTGCGCCCATAGGTCCTTGAATGCCCGACAGGCCGCGCGGCCCTTGTGCGCCGGGCACACCCTGCTCGCCCTGTGGCCCAGGGATCAGTACGCATTTCGCGCCGCATGAAGTACAGTTTTCCATCATCTATCATTCCTTTGCTTTTGCAGTTGTTCCAGTCTATGCGGCTCGTCCATGATTGGTCAGATAGCAGATATCAGAGGTGAGAAGACAGAAGGCAGAGAGGGGTGAGGATACAGGCATGAGGGTCTGTATCCTCAACAATTGTTCATTGCAACGCTTGACGTGTAGCACCCAAATGTTGTATACTATATAGGCAAAAAACTACGGGAGAAAGAGGCACACATGTACAACGAATTTTGGGACGCGGCGGCGTTTTTGGCATCCTATGACCCTGAAACGGCGGCGGCACTCACGGCGGAGCTGACCCGCCAGCGGCAGAACATAGAGCTCATCGCATCGGAAAACATCGTTTCCCCGGCCGTGCTGGCCACCATGGGCAGCGTGCTGACCAACAAATACGCCGAGGGCTACCCCGGCAAACGCTACTACGGCGGTTGCCAATGCGTGGACGTGGCCGAAGAGTTGGCCATTGAGCGCGCGAAAAAGCTTTTTGGCGCAGAGTATGCCAACGTCCAGCCCCACAGCGGCGCACAGGCCAACATGGCCGTGTACGCGGCACTGCTGGAGGTGGGCGACACCGTCATGGGCATGAACCTCGCGCACGGCGGTCACCTGAGCCACGGCTCGCCCGTGAACATGAGCGGCAAGCTCTACCACTTCGTCCCCTACGGCGTGGACGATGACGGCTTTTTGGACTACGATGCGCTGGAGAAAACCGCCCACGAGGTGCACCCCAAGCTCATCGTGGCGGGCGCGTCCGCGTATCCCCGCGTGATCGACTTCGAACGCATCGCAAAAGTCGCCAAGGATGTCGGCGCACTGTACATGGTGGATATGGCGCACATTGCTGGTTTGGTGGCCGGCGGCCAGCACCCCTCTCCCGTGCCGTGGGCAGACGTGGTGACCACCACCACCCACAAGACCCTGCGTGGGCCACGCGGCGGCTTGATTCTGGCGAAAGAGGCCTTTGGCGCGGCGATCAACAAAGCCGTGTTTCCGGGCAGTCAGGGCGGCCCGCTGATGCACATCATCGCGGCCAAAAGCGTGTGTCTGGGCGAGGCACTCCAGCCAGAGTTCACCGACTACGCCAAGCAGATTGTGGTCAATGCCCAGGCACTGGCGGCGGGGTTGCTGTCCCGTGGCGTCAATCTGGTCAGCGGCGGCACGGATAACCACCTGATGCTGCTCGACCTGCGCTCGCTGGGCATCACGGGCAAGGAGCTGGAGCACCGCATGGACGCCGTGCGCCTGACCGCCAACAAGAATGCCATCCCCAACGACCCGCAAAAGCCCTTTGTCACCAGCGGCGTGCGGCTGGGCACGGCGGCAGTCACCACGCGTGGCCTCGTGGCGGCAGACATGGACGTCATCGCCGAGTGCATCGCCCTGTGCGCCAAAGACTTTGAAGGCCAACAAGCGGAGATTCTGGCTAAAGTCGAGGCAATCTGCACAAAATATCCTCTGTATTGACGGATGTCATAGAGCCAAAAAACAGATAGGAGGCTTTTGTATGCAATTGCTAAGTCTGAAAGTCAAGAATTACAAGGTCTTGAAAGACATTACCGTGAAAAATATTCCGACTATGGCTGTTTTTCTGGGGCGCAACGGCGCTGGGAAAACAACTTTGTTTGATGTTTTTGGCTTCTTGCACGATGCACTGCAAACAAATGTCTCCAATGCCCTTTCTCGGCGCGGTGGATACAAAGAGGTTCTCTCGAGAGGACAAACGGGAAATATTGAGTTTGCACTCAAGTTTCGCATGTCACCAAGAGAACCCATTATTACCTACCAACTGTCGGTGGGGCTTACGGAGAAAAAACATATAGGTGTGACGCGAGAAATTCTGAGTTTTCGGCGTGGTCAAAATACTCCCCCATTGCAGGTACTTCATTTTTCAAACGGCGTGGGAGAGGCAGTCGCTGGTGAAATAAAAACCGTTGAGGACATTTATAATGCCGTGCGAACAGAGCAGACCTTGGATTCATCAGATATCTTGGCCATCAAAGGCTTAGGACAATTCAAGGATTTTCCCTACTTGATCGCCTTGCGTCAGCTCATTGAAGACTGGTACGTTTCCGATTTTCACGTGGACGAAGCACTCGGCGTAGGGGACATCGGCGGCGACACACGCCTCTCCAAAACAGGGAGCAACTTAGCGTCTGTGGCGAAGCATTTGCGGGATTTTTATCCTGATGTATTTCGGGAAACATTGCGCACAATGGCGGAAACTGTACCCGGCATTGGCACGGTGGATGCCGTGGAAACGCAAGACGCACGCATCGTCTTGCGCTTTGGGGATGGGGCGTTCAAAGATCCATTTACTGCGCGCTTTGTGTCCGATGGCACAATCAAGATGTTCACCTATTTGATTCTTTTGGCCGATCCAGAAAAACACGCCTTACTTTGCGTGGAAGAGCCAGAAAATCAACTCTACCCGGAAATTCTCGCTCATCTTTCTGAAGAATTTCGCAACTATGCCAGAGGCGGCGGACAAGTGTTAATCTCCACACATTCACCCGATTTTCTCAATGCCGTAGAGCTTGATGAGCTCTATCTGTTGCGAAAAAAAGAGGGATACACCACAGTCACAAAGGCGGGCGATATTCCGCAAATCAAAGCATTTGTGGACGAGGGCGACCAGCTGGGCTATCTATGGAAGGAAGGCTTTTTGGACAAGGAGGAGTGGGATACGTGAGTTCTCTGGTTGTATTTACGGAAGAAGCCTCTTCAAAAGAAGTGCTGAACATACTTCTGCCCAAAATTTTGCCTGACGGATACCGATTTCAGGTCTTTCATTTTCAGGGGAAAAGTGATTTGCAAAAACGCGTTCCTGCAAAAATTAAAGCTTGGCGGGATGCATCTGCAAAATTCTTGATTCTACAAGACCAAGACAGCAACGATTGTGTGACGCTCAAGCAAGATTTGTGCACTTTGTGTGCCCCATACGAACGGGAAATACTCGTCCGAATCGCCTGTGTTGAGTTGGAGGCGTGGTATTTCGGTGATTTATCCGCCGTGGACATGGCCTACAACACAAAACTTGCCAACATGTCCGCCAAATCCAAGTTTCGTGAACCAGATAAAATTCAAAACCCCAAAGACGAATTGCGCAAACTCATTCCAACGCTGCAACAGATTGCCGGGGCAAAGACCATCGCACCGCACATGAACGTAGAAGCCAACACCTCGCGCAGTTTTCAAGTTTTCGTCAGTGGCGTTCGCAAGTTGACCGCCGAATAGAACAGTCAGAAAGATGGAGAGAGCCTATGAAAATCTACAACACCCTCACCCGCACGAAGGACGAGTTCATTCCGCAAGAGCCTGGCAAGGTGCGCATCTATGCCTGCGGGCCGACGGTGTATAACTTCATCCACATCGGCAACGCGCGGCCGCTGGTGGTGTTCGACATCCTGCGCCGCTTCCTGACCTATCGCGGGTACGAGGTGCGCTTTGTGCAGAACTTCACCGACGTGGACGACAAGATTATCCGCCGCGCCAACGAGGAGGGCATCAGCTCCGACGACGTGGCCGCCAAATACATTGACGAATACTGGACGGACGCGCGCGGCTTGGGGCTTGAGCCGGCGACCGTGCACCCCAAAGCGACCGAGAACATCGCCCAGATCATCGACATTGTCTCTGGCTTGATCGACAAGGGGTACGCCTACGAGGCCGATGGCGATGTCTACTACAGCCCCGCGAAGTTCGCGCAGTACGGCAAGCTGAGCCACCAACCGCTCGACGACCTGAAGGCGGGCGCACGCATCATGATTGGGGACATCAAACGCGAGCCCATGGATTTTGCGCTGTGGAAAAAAGCCAAAGAGGGCGAGCCGTTTTGGGCATCCCCCTGGGGCAACGGACGTCCGGGCTGGCACATTGAGTGCTCGGCGATGGTGCTACGCTATCTGGGCGAAACGGCGGACATCCACTGCGGCGGGCAGGACCTGATCTTCCCCCACCACGAGAACGAAATCGCGCAGAGCGAGGCCTACACGGGCAAAGAGTTTTCGCGCTACTGGATGCACAACGGCTACATCAACGTGGACAACAAAAAGATGAGCAAGTCGCTGGGCAACTTCTTCACCGTGCGCGAGCTGGCCGAGCAAGTGGGCTACGCGCCGTTGCGGTATTTCCTGCTCTCCAGTCACTATCGCAGCCCCATCAACTACACGGTGGAGCTGGTGGAGTCCTGCAAGGCATCGCTACAACGGCTGGAGAACTGCCGCGCGAATCTGGCCTTTGCCAAGAAAAACGCCACCTTGCCAGAAAAAGACGACGACCTAGCCGTGCTCGACCGTTTGGAGAGCCACCGCACCAGCTTCATCGCCGCGCTGGAGGACGACCTGAACACCGCCGACGCGCTGGCCGCGCTCTTTGCGCTGGCGCGGGACATCAACGCCAAGGTGCTCGATGGCGAGCCCAGTCGCCGCCTGTGCAAGGCCGCACTGAAGCTCTTTGACGAGCTGACGGGCGTGTTGGGACTGTTGCAGCCAGAGACCCGCAAAGTCAATGACGACAAAACCGCCGAAATTGAAGCGCTCATCGCCGCGCGCACGGAAGCCCGCAAAGCCAAAAACTGGCCAGAGGCCGACCGCATCCGCGACGCGCTCAAAGCCCTGCACGTTGTGGTGGAAGACACCCCGCTGGGCGTGAAGTGGGAAGTTAGAACAATGGACAATTGACCAAGAACAATTATTTGTGAAACCCGTAGGGGCGACCCTCGTGGTCGCCCTGGTGTAGGGGACGCCGCCCTCGGCGTCCCGTTGTTTATCACAGGTTTGTCCGAATCAGGGGGACACCCAAGAGGGCGTCCCCTACATTTTCAGAAGGCAGAGGTCAGAGGACAGAATTGCGCCCGAAATATCTGCCCTCTGCTAGACCACCGGGCGGCAGGTTGCCGCCCCTACCCTCACGCCGCATAGTCCCAACACCTATTCACTATTACCTGAAATCAATTGTTCATTGTTCACTTGAAATACCCAGCTCCGCTCTCGAAGAGGCGCATGTCTTTTTCGCCGGGGACGTTTTTGCATACGTCCGCGCCGCGCCGTTCGCTGTGCGCCATTTTGCCCAGCACGCGACCATCGGGCGAGGTGATGCCCTCGATCGCGCAGACTGAGCCATTGGGATTCCAGGGCATGGCGGCGGCAGGGATGCCAGAAGCGTCCACATATTGCGTGGCAATCTGTCCGCCCGCGATGAGTTTTTCCAGCGTGGGCAAATCGGCGACAAAACGCCCCTCTCCGTGGGAGACCGGCACGCAGTGCAGCTCGCCGGGCTGTACCTGCGCCAGCCACGGACTGCGATTCTGGACAACGCGCGTGGTGACCATCTGGCTGACGTGGCGACCGATGTTGTTGAAGGTGAGCGTGGGGTCGCCGGGCAAAGTGTCGCGGATTTCGCCGTAGGGGAGCAGCCCCGTTTTGATGAGCGCCTGAAAGCCGTTGCAGATGCCCAGCGCCAAGCCGTCGCGCTGTCCGAGCAGCTCCATCACCGCCGCCTGCACACGCGGGGCGCGCAGGAACGTCGCGATGAACTTGCCCGAGCCCTCTGGCTCATCGCCAGCGGAAAATCCGCCGGGGAGCATCAGGATCTGCGCCGTGCCCAGTGCTGCGGCCAGCGCGCGCACGCTCTCCTCCACCTGGGCAGGGGTGCGGTTGCGCAGCACGAGGATCTGGGGTTTTGCTCCCGCGCGGGCAAAGGCGCGGGCGGTGTCGACTTCGCAATTTGTGCCGGGGAAGACGGGGATGAGTACCCGTGGTTGGGCGATAGCGGCGACTTTGGGCGACCGCGTCCGCCGCGCCCCTGCGGGGGACAGGGGGATGTCTAGGGGCATGTCCGCGTCCTTCGCCGCCGTGGGGAAAACGCCCGCCAGCTTGCCCAGCCACGCACGGCGCAGCTGTTCGCCCGCGATGCGCTGGTCATCAATCCTGAAGCTGTCCTCTGCGGTGAGTGTGCCGATGGGGATGGGGTTGAAGGCGTCCCACTCGTGCGCGACTGCGTCGTCAAAAGTGACGAGCAGTGCGCCCAGCTCTGGCGCAAAGAGTGCCTGTGCTGTGGCCGGCGCAAAGCGAAAGCCCAGCGCAGACCCGAAGCACTTTTGGCAAAGCGTCCCCGCCACGCCGCCCTCGCCTACGACCGCCGCCGTGCCGCCGTTTTGCACTAACTGCGAAACCAGCGCGAACAGTTCGGCGGCTTTGTCGTACTGCGGCAAGAGCGTCTTTTTGTCCACGGGCAGGGGGATTTTGTAGACCGTGCGCCCCGCGTGCTGGGGCAAAAACGCGCTGGACTGTATTTGTGATGCCTTCGTCAATCCCACCGCGAACGACACCAGCGTGGGTGGCACGTCCAGCTCTTCAAACGAGCCGCTCATGGAGTCCTTGCCGCCAATGGCGGGTGTGCCAAAGCCCATCTGCGCCCCCAGCGCCCCCAGCAGTGCCGCCGTGGGCAAGCCCCAGCGCGTGGCGTCCTCGCGCAGGCGGGGGAAGTATTCCTGAAAGGTTAACCGCGCCCTCGCGCTGTCGCCGCCCGCCGCCGCAATTTTGGCGAGGCTTATCGTCACTGCGTAGGCCGCCCCGTGGAAGGGACTCCAGTGCGCAAGCCCGGCGGAAAAGCCGTAGCTGAGCAGTGTCGCGTCGTCCGTTTCGCCCACCTCCAGCGGGATTTTCGCCGCCGCCACGTCCTCTGGTGTCAGTTGGCCCAGCCCGGCAAAGGGCATGAGCACCGTGCCCGCGCCGATGGAGGCATCAAAACGTTCGGCCAGACCCTTTTGCGCCGCCACGTTCAGGCGCGTGAGGTTGCGCTCCAATGCGTCCGCCAGCGATAGCCCAGCCAATTCTTCGGGGACTATCGTGCGATAATCCGCTTTGGCATCCGGCGCGGTGAAGCGCACCTCCGCCCGCCCCGTGACGCCATTGGTGTCCAAAAATGTCCGCGCCAGATTCACAATCTCCTGCCCACGCCAATGCATGACTAAGCGTGCGGACGGGTCGCTTTCGTACTCTCTGTCGCCCGCGACCACGGTCGCCACGGGGACGCACTCCAGATTTTCGGCATCCGCCAGCGCGGTGAAGGCCTCGGCATCCGCCGGGCGCACCACCACGGCCATGCGCTCCTGACTTTCGGAAATGGCCAGCTCCGTGCCGCCCAAGCCGTCATATTTTTTGCGCACGCTGTCCAGTTCAATCACCAGACCCGGCGCGAGCTCACCAATGGCCACGCAGACACCGCCTGCGCCAAAATCGTTGCAGCGTTGGATCTTTTGCGCCGCCGCGGGATTGCGGAACAGGCGTTGGAGGGCGCGTTCCGTGGGGGCGTTGCCCTTTTGTACTTCCGCGCCGCAGGTCTCGATGCTTTCGGTGCTGTGCGCCTTGCTTGAGCCCGTTGCGCCGCCGCAACCGTCGCGCCCCGTGCGTCCGCCCAGCATCAAAATCACGTCGTCCGGCTGGGGCACGCCGCGCAGCACGTTCGCCCGTGGTGACGCGGCAATCACCGCGCCAATCTCCATGCGCTTGGCCAAAAACGCGCGGTCATAGATCTCCGTCACCTGCCCCGTGGCTAAGCCGATTTGGTTGCCGTAGGCACTATAGCCCTGCGCTGCGCCCAAAGTGATTTTGCGCTGGGGCAACTTGCCGGGGAGGGTTTCGCTGAAGGGCACAGTGGGGTCGCCCGCGCCCGTGACGCGCATGGCCTGATAGACATAACTGCGCCCGCTGAGCGGGTCGCGGATTGCGCCGCCCAGACAGGTGGCCGCGCCGCCGAAGGGCTCAATTTCCGTGGGGTGGTTGTGCGTCTCGTTTTTGAACTGAACCAGCCACTCCTGCGGCGCACCGTCCACGTGCACGGTGGCGGTGATGGAACAGGCGTTGATTTCGTAGCTGATCTCCACGTCGTCGCACAGGCCACGGCGGCGCAGAGCCTTTGCGCCCAGCGTGGCGATGTCCATGAGTGTGACATCTTTTTGCCGCGCACCGTAGACCTCCTCGCGCAGAGCGAGATATGCCAGCCACGCTTTTTTGATGGGCGCGATGAGGGCATCTTCAGCGAATTCCACAGACGCTAGGCGCGTGGAAAACGTTGTGTGGCGGCAGTGGTCAGACCAATAGGTGTCAATGACGCGCAGCTCCGTTTCTGTGGGGTCGCGTTTTTCGCTGGCAAAGTAGTCGCGGCAAAAGCACAGGTCGGCGCTTGTCATGGCAAAGCCGTGGGCGGCGTGATAGTCCGCCACGAGCGCGTCCGTCCACGCCGTGAACCCTGTGAGCACGGGCACGTCTTCGGCCTCTGGGGTGTCCAACGCGAGCGTGGCGGGCATCTCAAAAGCCGCCTCCCGCGCCTCCACGGGATTGATGAGATAGGCCTTGATTTTCTCGCGCTGTGCGCTTGTCAGCTCGCCCGTGAGGACGTACACACGGGCGGAGCGTACCAGCGGCCGCTCGCCGCCTAGGAGCGCGATGCACTGCGCCGCCGAATCCGCCCGCTGGTCAAACTGACCGGGTAGGTATTCCACAGCAAACAAAAAAGCGTTTTCGTCCACGCCCAGCGCGGACAGATCGTCGCCAAGGTTGTCGGCATTGGGCTCGCTGAAGATGGTGCGGGCGGCGGCAGCAAAGGCGGCCGCATCCAAACCCTCTACGTCATACCGCTGCAAAAGCCGCAACGAGCGCAGGGAATCGATCCCCAGCGTGGTGTGCAAATCGTGCAGGAGCGCCTGCGCCTCCACGTCAAAACCGGGCTTTTTCTCGCTGAAAATCCTACGCACAGACATACGGCACTCCATAGGCAAAGTTTGCGCATATTATAGCACATTTCGGCGCGGGATTCAAATTGCGTTTTCTGTCGGGTTGTGGTATACTTATGGAGGAGAATTTGAAAGTGAGGAGTAAAATGATGGGGAATCTGATCAGTGTGTCGGAGGGCAAAATTGCGCTGTACGCAACGCCAGAGAGCAGTGTTTATGTGGACGTGGTGTTTATGAACGAAACGTTCTGGGCAACGCAGAGAGCCATGGCGGAGTTATTTGACACATCCGCTGACAATATCGGGTTGCACTTGAAAAACATTTACCACGAGGGTGAATTGGACGAAGAGGCAACGACCGAGGATTTCTCGGTCGTTCAAATCGAAGGCAGGCGCGAGGTCAAAAGAATACCCAGATTTTACAGCCTTGACGCGATCATAGCCGTTGGCTATCGCGTCAATTCCAAGAATGCAACGCGCTTTCGTCAGTGGGCAACGGCAACTTTGAAAGAGTATATCCAAAAAGGCTATCTGCTGAATATGGAGCTGCTGAAAAATGGCAGGCAGTTTGGGCGGGATTACTTCGATGAGCTGCTGGAGAAAATCCGTGAAATCCGCGCCAGTGAACGCCGCGCGTATCAGAAAATCGCGGATATTTTCGAGCAGTGTAGCTTTGACTATGACCCCAAAAGTGACCTGACAAAAGAGTTCTATGCTTTTGTGCAGAACAAGCTGCATTTCGCCGTGACAGGCAAAACGGCGGCTGAACTTATCGCCGAGCGTGTCACGATTGACCACCCCACCATGGGTTTGACCACGTGGAAGGATGCGCCGGGCGGCAAAATCCTCAAGCGGGATATTGCCGTGGCGAAAAATTATCTCAATGAGCAAGAGCTGTCCCGCCTAAACCGCCTTGTGACCATGTTTATCGACTACGCCGAACTTATGGCAGAGGACGGCGTTGCGCTGAGTATGCAGGACTGGCTGGGCGAAACAGACAACTTCCTGAAAAATAACCGCCGCAGGGTGTTGCCGGGCAAAGGACGGGTTTCACATGCAGATGCTCTGCAAAAAGCCAATGCCGTCTATGCGCAGTTCCGCATTAAGCAAGACGAGGACTATATCTCCGAGTTTGACCGCGATATGGCGAAATATCTGAAGGGGAAGGGTTACCAATGAACAATTAACAATTGTTGTAGGGGCGAGCTGCGCTCGCCCGCTGGTTTCCGCGCCTGTGTCCTCATCCCTCTCACCTCAATGCTCCTACGGATAACCACCGGGCGGCAGGTTGCCGCCCCTACCCTCACGCCGCATAGTCCCAACACCTATTCACTATTACCTATTACCTGAAATCAATTGTTCATTGCCAATTGCACCAAGTGCGTGGGCACTTTGGGGATGCGGATGCAGAACTGGACGTTTTGGTCATCTTCTTGCTTTTCGTATTGCGCTTGAATGCCGCCGGCACGCATGGTGGCCACGGCGCGATCGATGGTGGAGACGAAGATTTGCACGTCCTTAAAGAGCACCACGGGCACGCTCTGCGGCGGCGTGAGGATGCGCCGCACAAGGCGGCTCGTGTCCGTCACGGAGAGCTTTTTCTGTGCGCACAGTCCCGCAACGCGCCGCATGAGGTGGGCATTGGGTAGGGCGAGCAGTGCCCGCGCATGGGCAAGGGTACTGCCGCCGCTCGCTAACGTGCGCCGCACGTCTTCGGGCAAGTGCAAAACGGACAGCCTGTCCAGTATCTCGTCCAGCGGCAAGCCCAGTTTTTGCGCGGCTTCTTCGGCACTCTCGCCCGTTTGGAGCAAATAGTGCCGCAGACCTTCGGCTTCTTCATTGAAGTCCAGCGTGCGGCGTTGCAGATTTTCCATGAGTGCCCAGCGGGCGGTGGTGTCCTCGTCCGCCGTGCGCACAATGCAGGGCACGCTCTTCAGCCCCGCCATGCGTGCCGCCCGCAAGCGCCGCTCGCCAGCAATGAGCTCATAGCCCGTCTGTCCGGGGCGCACGGTGAGCGGTTGCAGAATGCCGTTCTCGCGAATATTTTGCGCCAACTGCGCCAGTTCCTCTGTGGGGAAGTGCCGCCGTGGCTGGTGCACACCGGGTGCGATTTTCTCGTGGGGAATCTGAATGATTTTGGGACTGCGCATGGCCGTCGCTCCTTTCACTTGTTTGGATTATAACATGAAAGTAGCCGAGAGATTGTCGAAAGCTAGATGCTAGATTTTAGAGACTAGATTTTTGGAATAAAACATTTTTGTGTTCTTTGATAAAGAAACGTGTGGATACAGAATCTAGCGTCTAGATGCGGACGCGCGATGCGCGCCCCTACTGGTTGCAAAAAATGTTCCCGCGCTCTTGCAATATTCGCCAAAATTTGCTATAATACATTTGTACAGTTCGGCGGACGAGAATCTGCCCGCAAGGGCGCGTTCACGAGCGGTTTTCCCATCACCTTCATCTTTGACAGAAGGAGGTGATACTTATGGAGATATTTGCAATGATGTACCTGATCATCTGGATCAGCACGATGTCTATCGCT
>JAISJQ010000040.1 GCA_031261445.1 Oscillospiraceae bacterium
AGATAGGTCATTGCTAGTATTTCCATAAGTATCACCTCCTTCTGTCAAAGATGAAGGTGATGGGAAAACCGCTCGTGAACGCGCCCTTGCGGGCAGATTCTCGTCCGCCGAACTGTACACGCATAGTATAGCAAATTTTGTCGCAAATTGCAATAGCGCGGAAAATATTTTTGTAACCCGTAGGGGCGTGAGGGATGAGGAATGCAGGCGTGAGGTTTGTAGGGGCGAGCTGTGCTCGCCCGCTGTTCCGTAGTACTCTCTCAGGGCGAACATGTAGGGGCGGCAATCTGCCGCCCGTGGTCTAGCAGAGGGCAGAAATGCCCTAAAGATCTGTCCTCTGTCTTCTGACATCTGCCTTTCTCAACAGCGGACGCGCGATGCGCGCCCCTACGGGTTGAATTTCCTCACGCCTCCATGCCCCTACGAGGCGTGAGGGATGAGGAATGCAGGCGTGAGGAGACAAACAATTGTACATTGTAAATTGCGAAGCACTGTGGTATAATGTACGCATGAATATTGTCTTTATGGGAACACCCGATTTTGCCGTGCCTTGTCTGGCGCGTCTGTTGGCCGATGGGCACGCTGTGTCCGGCGTGTTTTGTCAACCCGACAAGCCCAAGGGGCGCGGGTATACGCTCACGCCGCCGCCCGTGAAGGTGCTGGCCGAGGCGCACGCGCTGCCTGTCTATCAGCCCACCACGCTCCGTGATGGTGAGGCTCTGCGCATCCTTCAAGAGCTTGCGCCAGAGCTGATTGTCGTGGTCGCGTATGGCAAGCTGCTCCCCGCCGAAGTGTTGGCTCTGCCGCCCCACGGTTGCGTCAACGTGCACGCGTCACTGCTCCCGAAGTTGCGCGGCGCGGCACCCATCCAGTGGGCCATCCTGAACGGCGAGCGCGAGACGGGCGTGACGAGTATGCAAATGGACGTGGGTATGGACACGGGCGACATGCTCCTGACGTGGCGCACGGCTATCGGCGACAACGAAACGGCGGGGGAACTCTTCGTGCGGCTGAGCGCACTGGGCGCGGACGTGCTGCATGAAACCCTCGCGGGACTGCTCGCGGGCACGCTCGTCCCCACCCCACAAGACCACGCCGCCGCCACCCCCGCCCCTATGCTCACGCGGGCGCACTCGGCCTTGGATTGGTCGCGCACGGCGGCAGTACTGCACAACCAAGTGCGCGGACTGAACCCTTGGCCGGGCGCGACTGCTGAGCTGCACGGCGTACCCATGAAAGTGCTCGAAAGCCGCCCGGTTGAGGCCTTTGACGCGCTTGCCCAACCCGGCGCGGTGCTCGATAGCCGCAAGCGTCTGGTCGTGGCGTGCGGTCAAGGCGCATTGGAACTGCTGAGCGTCCAGCCAGCAGGCAAGAAGGCCATGCCCGCGGCGGCGTTTTTGGCGGGCTACGCCCGCAATTAACAATTTACAATGAACAATTGTTTGCAGGCCTCACGCCTGTAACCTCATTCCTCACGCCTCGTAGGGGCGACCCTTGTGGTCGCCCTGTGGGTATGGTCGCCCTACCCCTACACGCCTCCTGCCTGTAACCTGAACCCTCACACCTGTAGGGGCGCACGTCCCCGCCTGTGCCCTGCGGGTATGCGCCCGCTGATTTCCACAACATCGCGGTTCTCCAACGGGCGACCGGGGACGGTCGCCCCTACAGATGACAACGGGTGGATGATATCCGCTCCTACGGGTCTGCCCTGCAGGGTTGCCCATCGGGCAGGGCGACCACAAGGGTCGCCCCTACCCCATGCGTTGAAAATAATGTCATACAGTACTATTACTAGTGCTGTTAATAGATGCTATTTTACGAACCCCGTAGGGGCGGCAATCTGCCGCCCGCTGACCACACAACCAATTGTTCATTGTTAATTGTAAATTGTTCATTGCGGGAAACGCCTTGCGTTTCCCGCCCGAATTGTGTATAATTAGTCGAACACATTGCACACAAGGGAGCTGCCATGCACACGCGCGACTTGATCGATCTGGCTGAGCTGAAACCCTCGGAGTTGCAGGACATCCTGCGCTTCACGGGCTTCATTGCCCAGAATCCGCAATACTATCGCGGCAACGCCGAGCACAAAATCATGGCCACGCTCTTTTACGAGCCCTCCACCCGCACGCAAATGTCGTTTCAGGCGGCGATGCTGCGCTTGGGCGGCCGTCTCATTGGCTTTGACGACCCCGACAACTCCAGCGTCGCCAAGGGCGAGAGCCTCAAGGACACCGTGCGCGTCATCAGCAATTACGCCGACGTGCTGGTCATTCGCTCGCCGCTGGAGGGCGCGGCACTGGCTGCCTCGCTGTATTCCCGCTGCCCCGTCATCAACGCGGGGGACGGCGGTCACCTGCACCCCACGCAGACCCTCACGGATTTGGCGACGCTCGACAATGCCGTCGGGCGGCTGGATCACTTGACCGTTGGTCTGTGCGGCGACAACCTGAATGGGCGCACGGTGCACTCACTCGTCAAGACGCTCTCGCGCTATGCTGGCAATCATTTCGTCATGATTTCCACGCCAGAGCTCGCACTGCCCGGCTATCTGCTGGACGAAATCACGCGCGGCGGCAGCACTTACGCCCGCGCCGAAACGCTGGAGGAGGCCATCCCCGCGCTGGACGTGCTCTACATGACGCGCATCCAGAAGGAGCGTTTCGCCTCTGTGGACGAGTACGAGCGGCTGAAGGACGTCTTTGTGCTGGACAGAGCGAAGCTGAAACACGCGAAGAGTGCCCTGCGCATTCTGCACCCACTGCCGCGCGTCAACGAGATTGCTGTGGATGTGGACGACGACCCCCGCGCGACCTACTTTGCCCAGACGGAGTACGGCCTCTACGCCCGTATGGCGCTCCTCCAGCGCGTGCTGGAGCACACCGACCGCGCTGTCCCGACCGCACCCGCAGACACCCACAAAGCCCGTTGCACCAATGAGCGCTGTGTCACCAGCAAAGAGCACTACCTGCCCCGCCTCTTCAAAGAAACTGATGCCGGGCTGGTCTGCCGCTATTGTGAGCAATTATCAATGAACAATGGACAATGAACAATTGATTGTCATCCTCACGCCTGCATCCTCATTCCTCACACCTCGTAGGGGCGGATATCATCCGCCCGTGGTCTAGCAGAGGGCAGGAATCAGAAGACAGAGGGCAGAATTGCGCCTAAGGATCTGTCCTCTGCCCTCTGACATCTGCCCTCTCGACCGTGGGCGGCAGGTTGCCGCCCCTACCCTCATGCCTCATAATCCCCACACCTATTCACTATTCACTATTACCTATTCACTGAAAAAAGGAGATATTTATGCCCAACTTCAAAGATACGCCGTTTATGTACCTCGTGGGTGGGTTGGTGGCCGCGTTTGTGGTGACGCAGTCGGTGTTTTTCGCCGCGAAAGCGTGGCGGCGTGCGCGGAAATTGGGCATCGAGCAAGCCCAGCTCAAGCGCACCGTGGCGCAGTCTGTGCTCTTCACGCTTGCCCCCGCGCTGACCATTCTGGCGACCATCCTCGTGCTGGGCAGTGCCTTGGGCTTGCCCCTGCCGTGGCTACGCCTGACGGTCATTGGCAACATCAACTACGAGGTCACGGCCGCTGAATCCGCCCTGCAAGCCTTTGGGCAGACGGCGGGCGTGGGCGAGCCCGTGACCGACCCAGCCATGTTCTCCGCCGCCGCGTGGGTCATGACCATCGGCAGCTGTTTCCCGCTGATTCTTTGCCCCTTGTTCGTCAAGAAGATCCAGCAAAAAGTGGGCAAGACCGTGAACACCAACGCCCGTTGGGCAGACATCATGAGCAACGCCGCCGTCATTGGCATCATCGCGGCGTTCGTGGCGCGTGCCATTGCGGGGATGGGCAAAGCCGCTGACCCCGGAGACGGCGCGGGATTGATGAGCGTGACGACCCTCCTCGTGTCCGTCCTGCTCACTGTGCCGTTGCAAAAGCTGGCGAAAGCGCCCAAAATGGGCTGGCTCGAGCCGTTCGTCCTGCCCATTGCGCTCTTCGCGGCATTGGGCGTGGCGGTGCTGTTGGGGCAACTCCTCCCGCCCGAACTCGTCCAGCTGGAATGGCGGCAGTGAGCATGGCCACGCTGACGCACCCCTTCGCGCCCGTCTGGGACGCCCGTTCCCGCGTGCTGATTCTCGGCTCGTTTCCGTCGCCGCGCTCCCGTGCGTTTGGGTTCTACTATGGTCACCCGCAAAACGCCTTTTGGCGTACCCTCGCGCAGGCGCTGTCTGTCCCAGAACCCGCGACGGACAAGGCCGCTAAGAGGACTTTCCTGCACGAAAACCACATTGCGCTGTGGGACGTGTTGCATTCGTGTGAGATCCGCGGCGCGGACGACGCGAGCATCCGAAATCCCGTCCCGCACCAGTTTCGCCCCCTGTTGGACGGGAGCGATATCCGCGCAATCTTCACCACGGGCAAGGCGGCGACCGCGCTCTTCAACCGCCTGGCGGCGCAGGAAGCGGGCATGGTGGCACAGTATCTGCCGTCCACCAGCCCCGCCAACCGTGGCCGCTGGCAGGACGCGGCTTTTCACACAGCTTGGGCGGCGGTCAGGACGGCTGTAAATTTTAGTAATCAGGAGGACGCATAATGGACAAAACCACGCCAGACATCACCGTGCCCATCGCGGAGGGCATCTTCAACTTGCGTGTCGGTGCGATTATTCTGCAAGACGACAAGGTGTTGATGGTCAAAAATGACCGCGACCCTTATTACTACTCGGTGGGCGGCAGAGTCAAGCTGCACGAAACGCTTGAGGCGGCAGTCGTCCGCGAGGTGCTGGAGGAAACGGGCGCAACGCTGGCCATAGACAGGCTTGTGTGGATACACGAGAATTTCTTTACCAGCACTTTCGGCGCGACATGCGGCAAACGCTACCATGAAATTTCGTTCTTTTACTTGATGAAACCAACAGCAGAACTGCGTGTCACCAGCGGCAGTTACACCAATGACGGCGCAAAAGAGCGGCTGGTGTGGTTGTCGATGGATGATTTAGCGCAATATGAGTTATATCCAGAGGTGTTCAAGACGGGGCTGCGCAATTTGCCCCAAGTGCCCACGCCGATTGTGACGATACGAGAGCCGTCCGCCCTGGTGAAATAAATTTTCAGATTGCACAAGAAAAACTGATGTTGTAGCAAGGTTGTAGGGGCGCGCTGTGCTCGCCCGCTGGAGAATCCAGTATTTGTGGGAATCAGCGGACGCGCGCTACGCGCCCCTACGGGTTGATGATTCATCATGGCGTTGGTGGGAATCATCGGGGCGGCAGATTGCCGCCCCGACTCGCACGCCTCATAATCCCAACACCTATTCACTATTCACTATTACCTATTCACTGAAAAAAGGAGACCCCCATGTCAAACACCACGCGATTCACGGGCAAGGCCGCCGCCTATGACCGCTCTCGCCCCGCGTATCCAGACGATGCACTGGCGTGCGTGCTGCGTGCGTGTAACCTGCACGCGGGCGACGCCGTGGCGGACATTGGCGCGGGCACGGGCAAGTTCACGCGCCAGCTTTTGGCGCAGGATTTGCACGTTTTCGCCGTTGAGCCCAACGCCGATATGCGTACCGCCGCGTGCGACAATCTGGGCAACGACACACTTTTTCACGCCGTGGGCGCACCTGCCGAAGCGACCACCCTGCCCGACCACAGCGTCAAAGCCATCACCGCCGCACAGGCGTTTCACTGGTTTGACCACGAACAATGCAAAGCAGAGTTCGCACGCATTCTTGTTCCAGACGGCAAGGTTGCCCTGCTGTGGAATACGCGCGACCACGCGTCTCCGCTCAACCGCGCACACGAGGCGTTGATGGAAAAGTATAGGGTGCGTTATGCCGTACACAAGCACGATTTCGCGCACATCTACGACACGTTTTTTGCGCACTGGCAGGAATACCCATTCCATTGGGCACAGCCGCTGGACGAAGAGGGCTTTGTCGCGCTCACGCTCTCGCGCTCGTATGCGCCATCGCCAGAGGACGCGGGCTATCGGCCGCTCATGGACGGGATACATAAGCTCTTTGCGCAATATCAGCAAGACGGCACTGTGTCCATAGAGTACATAACCCGCGTCGTCATCGGCAACATGCAGTAGGAGGTACACCATGAAAAAAAGCTACATCGACAAAGTGCACCGTTGGGGGCGCGTGTGGAGCGTCAGTGCGCTGTGCGTGTTTTTCGCTGTGCCGCTGGCCATTTCGTTGCACCTGAACGCCTTCCCCAACTTTGCCACGCTCTTCAAGGGGCTGCTGTCCATCCTGCTGCTCTACTGGTCCACGGCGGTGATTGAAGTGGTCACCTATGCCCCCATTTTGGGCGCGGGTGGGACGTATCTCTCGTTCGTCAGCGGCAACATCTCCAACCTCAAGCTGCCCTGCGGCATGGCGGCTATGGAGTCCGCGGGCGTGCGCGGCAACAGCGAGGAGGGCGAGGTCATCAGCACCATCGCCATCGCCGCCAGTGCCATCACCACCACGGTGGTGCTCGGGGTGGGCGTGCTGCTCTTCCGCCCGGTTCTGCCCCTGCTGACCGACCCGAACAGCATCATCGCGCCTGCGTTCGCGCAGGTCTTGCCCGCGCTCTTCGGTGCGCTGGGCGCGAGCTATCTGGCGAAATATTGGCGCATCAGCATCGTGCCGCTGCTCGTGGGCGTGGTGGTGCTCCTCTTTGCGGGTACAATGCAGGTGGGGATGCTGCTAGTCATCACGGTCATCGCGTCCCTGCTGGGTGCGCATTTGATGTATAAGGCCAAGTGGATTGCGTAAGGAGGCACAACATGAAAAAAAGCACGCAAATTCTGCTCTCTGCTCTGATTGTTTTGGGGCTACTGGGCGGTAGCGCGGCGGTTTTGCGGGGCGTTCAGGCACAGAGCGACCCGGTCATTCCCGACACGGAGGGCTTTCGTTTTGTCCAGAGCTTAGGCGCGGGGTATAATCTGGGCAACGCGCTGGATACCTTTGGCCCTGCCGTGGGGCTGGACACCCAGACCCAGTGGGGCAGTCCCCTGACCACCCAAGAGATCATTGCCACCATTGCCGACGCGGGCTTTGCCACATTGCGCCTACCCGTCACGTGGAACGTGCATGTGGGGCGTGCGCCGCACTATGTGATCGACCTCTCGTGGCTCGACCGCGTGCAGGAGATTGTCGACTGGGCGCTGGACTGCGGCATGAAGGTCATCCTCAACATGCACTGTGACGACCGCGCGTGGTTCATTCCCGACCGCGCCCACGAGGATGCCACGCGCGAGCAATACATCGCCATCTGGGGGCAAATCGCCGCGCGTTTTGCGGACTATGACGAGGAGCTGATCTTTGAGGCGTTCAACGAACCGCGCGTGGTGGGTTCGCTGTTGGAGTGGGCGGGCGGCACGCCGTCCCAGCGAGCGGTGGTCAATCGACTGAACGCCGCGTTCGTGAAGACCATTCGCAGCGGTGGCGGGGGCGGCTACAACGGCATGCGCTGGCTCTTGCTGCCCACCTACGCCGCCAGCGCGGAATGGCTACCCACCCACGCGCTGAAGCTGCCCGATGACCCGCGCGTGGTCGCCTCTGTGCACATCTACTACCCCCGCGACTTTGCCACAGAGCACGACATGGGGCACACCGCGTACAGCGAAAAAGACCGCCGCGCACTGGAACGCCGCCTGCGCGGGCTCTACGACACCTTTGTGCGCCGTGGCATTCCCGTGTACATCGGTGAGTTCGGTCTGGTGGCCAAGGACAACACCGCCGAGCGCGTGCGCTATGCCGCGCACTTCGTCCAGACCGCCGCCCGCTACGGCATGACCTGCAGCTGGTGGGACAGCGGCTCAATCCCCGATTACCCGGACTATTATGTGCTCCTAAACCGCCGCACGCTCGCGTGGATCTACCCAGAAATCGTGGAGCAACTGACGGGCAAAGAGCTGGAGTAGGCGTGCGCGTTCACAGTTTAGTCACAGACGCGTCAAACAAAAGACCAACATAGGCACGGCAATTGTGCTAGAATAAACGAATAATTGGAGGACTTATGACGCTACATACATTATTGGTCGGCCCGGGCGCGATTGGCGGCACGGTGGCCACGTTCGCCGCCGAAAAGGGCTTCGCGTTCGACGTTTTGGGGCGGCCGGAAGAGGCCGCGTTTCTGGCGGAGAACGACTACGAAATCAGTGGCGTGCTGGGCGAGCACCGTGCCCGTCTGCGCGTGTTTGGTGGCATTGACGAGCTGCCTGAGGCGTACTACGACGTCGTGCTCATCGCCACCAAGGCGCAGTCCATGCCCTTTGTGGCGCAGTCCCTCCTGCCGCGTCTGCGCGAAGATTCGCTCGTGTTGGGACTACAAAACGGCATCACCACGGAGCTGATGGCCGAGGTAGTGGGTGCCCAGCGCACGGTCTCGTGCATGATTGGCATCGGCGCAACAGCGCAGGGCATCGGCCGGGTGGAACTGACGAGCGGCGGACACTTCATTATCGGTCAAGCAGACGTACAAAACGCCGCCCTGGGCACGGGTGGTTCTCTCGGTAGCCCAACGAAGCCGATCGCAGGTACGGCTATAGCCGACAAGCTGGAATATCTGCGCTCGTTCATTGACGCTATGCAGCCCACGAAAATCAGCGAGAACATCTTGGGCGAACTCTATAGCAAGCTGGTTTTCAACGCCTGCATCAACGCGCTGTGCGCGCTCTCTGGCATGACGCTGGGCGTGCTGCTGGACGACAAAAAAGCGCGGCAGACCTTCCTAGCCATCGCGCGGGAGGGCATGGCCGTGGCAGACAAAATCGGCCTAGACGTGCCGCCATTCATGGGACTTTTGGACTACCGCTTGATTGCCAAACACACGGGCGCAGTCGCCAACGCACTCTTTGGGAAGCTGTTCCAAATCATCGGCAAGGTGCGCATTGGCAAGGTGCACCCGAGCACCCTGCAGTCGCTTGAGCGCGGCGAAATCACGGAGATCGACTACCTCAACGGCTACTTCCTCAAGCGCGGGGATGAGGTGGGCGTGGCGTGCCCCGTCAACGCGCAAATCATCGCCATGATCCACGAAATCGAGCGCGGCGAGCGCCAGATGGGGCTGGCGAATATTGCGGAGTTGGTGCTATAACTTGTCCAAAATGTCATGGTGTCCAACGTCAACCAGAAGGAGGATTGTGCCAGATTCATATGTCCAAAGCACGCGAATGTCCATGTTGATGCTACATTCATACAAGCCATCATTGCCGCGCACAAGTTTCGTGCGCAGGGATGGATGGGAAGGATTGCTGAAGAGAATCGAAAGCTTTTTATCCACAGCGTTGCGCTCAACCGAAGACAAACGCAGATAGTGCTTGATAAAGCGCTTGCTATAGTTCGGCGAAAACGTCATGCCCCCGCCTCATCTGCCAAGCGGTGTAGCGCGTCAATGGCTGCCTGTGCGCTTTCGTAAACGGGTGCTGTACCCGCCGCCACTGCCGCACGCATTTCGGCGATTTCGTCCGTGAGCTTTGCGAGATAGTCTTTAGGATACACAGCCACAGGCAAAACGCGCAGTGCGCCGTTTTCCTCTTCAATGTCCAAGTAATCCCCCTCGCGCAAACCGAGCTTTTGGGAAAATTCTTTCGGAATGGTGAGCTGTGATTTGTGACGCAATTGTGCAAGCATCCTGTTACCAACTTTCTCCTGAATTCGGAAAGTGCGACTTTCCAACCATAGTATATGCTTTTTCACGCAAAAAGTCAAGCAGATCAGAAATCTACACCCCGAATCCACAAAAACCAGCAAAGAAACATGAGGAGTTGGTGCTATGCGCAAGCCCATGAACCACAACACACGCCTTGTGTTGTCGATTGTTTTGCCTGTGACGGTGGCTGTGCTTTGTTTTCTTAGCCTCTATGGGGGCATGATTTGGTCAGTGCACAGGCACAGTTCGGATTATAATTATTATGGGGCAGGGTATATGGACGACTTTCTGACCATGCCTCCCCTCACAACGCAGGTACAGCCACGGATTCTCTCCACAGAAGAGGACATCCGGGCGCGGCTGGTGAAGTGCGACATTGACGAAAAGCGCTACGTGTGTGTGCAATATCGCGTGCAGTTTGTGGTGGACAGTCTCGTGCTGGAGCGTACGGATTTTCTGCTGTATCCCAAGGACGGGAAGGACGATGCGAGCAAGACCTGCTATTGGTCGCCGATCTCGCTGGGCTCTGCTACGGTGGAGTTTGTCGGGCAGGTTGTGCTACAGCAAAAACAGCTACGCTTGGTGCAGCAATTGCACAATGCCACAGTCGCGCTGGACGACCCGGCGGCGGGGTTAGACCCAGAGTTTGCGGACGTGCCCTTGCCCCGTGTACAGGATGTGAGTGCCTACTGCCTCGCCTCTGGCGACATGCGTGCGCTCACCAAACTGCCCGATGAAAAAGGGCAACCGCAAGGGCGCATCGAATACGCCACGCTCGACCGCCGCAACAAAGCACGCAGTGATGTCCTCACCCTCTGGCGTGCGCCAGCCACCCAGAATGACCCCGCCCACTGGGCACTGCGCTATGACGGGCAGACCGAAATCTACACCCAACACAGCACCCAAATCCAGACCGAATGGACAAGCGCGGACGGCGGCGAAACGCTCTATCTCAATCATCGCACGCTCTCGCACATCACCTGACGCGCACAAAAATCCGCTAATCACAACACAGGAGGCAACATATGAAACGAGAAATCCGCGAAGACTACCGCAGCGACGTCCTCAAACAGGGCGAAGCCAAAATCAGCTCCCGCTCCCTCATGAAGGGCGCTGGGCTGACCGACGACCAGATCTACCGCCCCTTCATCGGCGTGGTCAACAGCTACTCCAACTTCTTCCCCGGGCACTCCAATCTGGATAAAATCGGCGCGGCCGTGCGCGACGGCATCCTCATGGGCGGCGGCACGCCCGTGGAGTTTCAGACCATCGGCATCTGTGACGGCATCGTCATGGGTACGCAGGGGATGCGCTACTCCCTGCCCAGCCGTGAGCTGATCGCCGACAGCGTGGAGACCATGGCGCAGTCGCACGTCTGTGACGCGCTGGTGCTCATCTGCTCGTGCGACAAAATCATCCCCGGCATGATCATGGGCGCTCTGCGGCTGGATCTGCCCTTCATCGTCGTCACCGGCGGCCCCATGCTCGCGGGCAACTATAAAGGCAAGCGCGTGGACGTGCAGGACATCGCCGAGTGTGCCGGACAGGTACTCGCGGGCACGTTGGACGAAGAAGTCTACGCCGCCTATGAAAACGAAGTGTGCCCCGGCTGCGGCAGTTGTCAGGGCATGTTCACCGCCAATTCCATGGCGTGCATGACCGAGGTGTTGGGTATCTCCCTGCCCGGCACGGGGACGATTCCCGCCGTCGCCGCGCGGCGTTATCACATGGCCAAACAGGCTGGGCAGCTCTCTGTGGAGCTGGCGCAGTATGACGTGGTGCCCTCCTCGTTCATCAAGCGCGAAAGCTTCCTCAACGCCATCAAGATGGACATGCTGTTGGGCTGCTCCACCAACACGGCGCTGCACATCCCCGCGCTGGCGCACGAGCTGGACATTGAAATCTCGCTGGACGATTTCGACACCCTCAGCCGCACCACGCCCCACTGGGTCAAGCTCTCGCCGTCGGGCAAGCACCTCATGCAGGATTTGGACACAGCGGGCGGCGTGTCGGCTGTGCTCAAACAGGGCATTGATGCTGGCATCCTCAACGGCAATGTGCAGACCATGCACAGTCAGAAATATAAGCCCGGTACAGAGGTCATTCAGCCCAAAACCCTCGCTGAGGTCGTCGCCAACGCCGCCGTGCAGGACGACAGCGTCATCCGCCCCATGGACGCGCCGTACTCCGCAGAGGGCGGCCTGATGGTGCTCAAGGGCAACATTTCGCCGCTGGGCGCGGTCATCAAGGTGGCGGGCGTTGACCCGGCGATGTGGGAGCACGAAGGCCCCGCGCGGGTCTATGACAGCGAACACAAGGCGTTCATGGCGCTGCTGCAGAACAACATCAAGCCCGGCGACGTGATGGTCATCCGCTACGAAGGCCCCAAGGGCGGCCCGGGCATGCCCGAAATGTTGATGCTCACCGCACTGCTCTGCGGACGCGGGCTGGACAAAGACGTGGCACTGGTGACGGACGGGCGCTTCAGCGGACTCTCGCGCGGCGGCGTGATTGGCCACGTTGCGCCTGAGGCCGCGCTGGGCGGACCGATTGCGCTGGTGCGTGAGGGCGACCGCGTGCGCCTGTCGGTGAGCGAGCGCAAAATCGAGGTGCTCGTCAGCGATGAGGAGCTCGAAGCCCGCCGTGCCGAGTGGAAAGCCCCCGCCCCCAACGCCACCAGCGGCTGGCTCGCGCGCTACGCCAAACTCGTCGGCCCAGTCAGCGAAGGCGCGGTTTTGAGCTAAATAATAAGTAATAGTGAATAGTGAATAAGTGTGTTGCGATGCACTTATTCACTGTTTTTTTGTATTCGTCATGCACGCTTGCGCGGTCTGCTTAAACCCATTTTAATGCGAAACGCACGTTGCTCCTCGGCAGAAATAGGGGACACAATTCGCTCGAACATTTGCTTCATGGGTGCATAGTCTTTGGCAAACGCCAGTGCACTGGCTTCAATCATTTCATCCGCTGGAACATCCTCAAAGGTAATGGAATATCCTGCCGCTTGTGCCAAATATGCAATGAACACACGTTGTGCCCGACCGTTGCCCTCGCGGAATGGATGCAAAACATTGATTTCGCCCAAATAATATGCCAATCGTGCTGGAATTTGCGCCGACGGCACTTTCGCAAGATATTTTTCGGCTTTGAGTTCGTCAAAAATTCCTGCGGCATATTGTTCCAGATATTCATAATTGCAAAACTGATTTCCTTTGGCAATGTTGATCGTGCGCAGTTCGCCTGCCCATGCGTAAACTTCGCGAAAAATGAATTCATGAAGTTTTTGCAAATGCTTTAGGTCGAACCGCCCACGCAGAGGAAATTCCAGCGCTTCTTGCATACGCGCTGAGGTGATTTCGCGTTCCGCAAAATTAAGTGCATCTGCCTCTTGAATGTTTAACCGATTGCGTAAAACCCACGAATCAGGATAGCAATAAGCACTGACGCGCTCATATTCATAGTAGTATTTTTTCATGCTGTAGGCACTTTTCGATGCTTTTGGACAAGCTGCTCCACAACAGTGTCGTAGCTACTTTTGCCCATAAGCAAGTCGCGCAGACGAGTTTTATCCTCCTCCGTCAGCGGCATCCCCTCGATGGCCATTGACCCGTTGATATTACGAATTTTGGCTTCTATATCTCGCATGATTGCACCTGCTTTCTGCCTATATTATACTTCATTTTCTTCAGGATTACAAGCAGTATCTGAATTACACCACAAAAACCTATTTCCTTTTCTTCCCCTTCACCCGTTGCGCAAGCAGGGCAATGTTGCGCAAGAATTGCGCGGGGGACTGGCGCGTTAGTTTCAGGAAAACGCCCAGCAAGTCCCCCAAAAAGCCCGGCGCTTTGGCCGCGCGGATGCCGTTTTTGATGACCTCCAGCGAAAAGCGCGAATCGAGCTGGAAGGGCACAACGTCGCTCGTGGCAATCATGGCCGTCAGGAGCTGCTCTTTTGCCTGCGCAATTTGCGCTGCCCAGGCGGGCTCGTCCATCCGATTCACGCGCTCGCCTTGCCGAAGAACATAGAATTCATCGGGCTCTTCCAAGCGGCGAATGTACTTGTATTCTCGCGTGCGCAGCATCACGGCCTTTGTGTGCGTGCCATCCTCCCGCCCTTGTAGCGCCAAGCGCGGCGCATAGTGATCTTCTGGTCGGTGGTCGCGCGGATCGTATTCCATGCAGTGCGTTTCGCCGCGCAATCGCCCGCCCTCGCAGAGGACAAAGGGGCGGTGCTCTGCCGTTTTGTCCGCCACGGTGGGTAGCAAACTGCGCGAAAAATGCGGTCGATCAATCGTGATGCCCGCCAGCTCTGCCGCCGTGGCGCACACGTCCGTCAGCTCCACGAGGTTGTCGTTCACGCCGCGGTCCACCCGCACCCCCACTGGTGGCTTGAGCACAAAGGGCACATTCGTTAGGCAATCGGGGAAGCAGTTTTGCGATTTTTCCACAATTCCGTAATCCCCCGTGTAATCCCCGTGATCAGAGAACACGAGAATGGCCGTGTCGTCATAAATCCCCTCGTCCTTGAGCGTCTGGATCAGTCGCCCGACTTGGTTGTCCACTTTCGCGCACATCGCCAAATAGGTCGCGCGGATCTCGTCCAGCCGTGCCTCGTCCCAATCGCTCACGCCAAGCGCGTCACGCAGGCCGCGCTCCATTTTGGGCTTGCCGTCTTGGTCATCAATGGTGGGAATGCGAGACGGTAGCTGGCTTTTATCGATGAGATCGTAGTACTTTTGCTCGATTTGGTAGGGCGGGTGGGGGAGCATCAGCCCCACGAACATGAAAAACGGTTTCTTTTTCGGTCGCCGCCGTATCGCCTGCGCCGCGCCGTCCACAATCAAGTCGTCCATGTCCGTGGCATATTTTTCGGGCACAATGCCGTTCAGAAACGAGTAATAGCCCTCGCTCCCCGGCTCTCCGCGCGGGGGCAGATAGTGGTGCAGCGGCCGCTTGGAGTGCACGCGGATATACTCGTCCACGAGTGCTTTGTGATAGCGCGGATACTGCCCGGCCATCAGGTCGCCCCGATGGGACGAATAGGTGCGATAGCCGCCGCGCTTCATGTCGCCAAAGAGGTTTTCCTCGTGGGGCTGCTGCAGAAAATTCATGGTGCGGTGGCCGTGCACATGCGGATACAGGCCCGTCATAAACGAGCAGCGGCTGGGCACGCAGACGGGATTTTGGCAAAACGCCTGCGAGAAAGAAACGCCCTCCCCGGCAAGCGCATCGAGCGCGGGCGTGTGCGCCGCTCTGTTGCCCAAATGCCGCAGACTGTCCGCCCGCATTTGGTCGGGATTGATGATGAGGATGTTGGGTTTGGCCATGCGCCGCTCCTCTCTTGCGCTGTGCGGATTCAGGGATGAGGGGTGAGGCTTATGGACGCCCCGAATTTCTTCACGCCTCTATCAGTGTTGTGCCCGTCATTTCGCCCGGCTGCGGTACGGCCAGCAGTTGCAACATCGTGGGCGCAATGTCGCTCAGTTTGCCGTCTGTGCGGAGTGTCACATCGCCTGCGCCGGCCACGAGGAACGGCACGGGGCTGGTGGTGTGGGCGGTGAAGGGTGCGCCGTCGGCGTCCGCCATGCAGTCGGCGTTGCCGTGGTCGGCCGTGAGTAAGAGAGTGCCGCCCACCGTTTGCAGTGCCGCCCAAACACGCCCCACGCAGCTGTCGACGGCCTCCACGGCGGCTTTCGCGGCGGCAAAAACGCCCGTGTGTCCCACCATATCGCAGTTTGCGAAGTTTAGGATAATCACGTCATAGACACCAGAGAGCACGCGATCCGCCACGGCATCTGTGACAAGTTTTGCGCTCATTTCCGGCTGTTGGTCATAGGTGGCCACCTTGGGGGAGGGGATGAGCACGCGGTCCTCGCCGGGATAGACCTTCTCCACGCCGCCGTTGAAGAAGAAGGTCACGTGGGCATATTTCTCCGTTTCGGCAATGCGCAATTGCGTTTTGCCCAAGGCGCAGAGGTACTCGCCCAGCGTGTTGGCCAAGCTCTGCGGCGCGAACGCCACGCGCACGCCCGGCATGGCCGCGTCATACTGTGTCATACAAACGTAATACAATTGCAGGTCATTGTCCTTGCGTTCGAAGCCGTCAAAGGCGGGATCGACCAGTGTGCGCGTGATTTCCCGGGCGCGATCGGGACGGAAATTGAAAAAGATCACGCTGTCGTGCGCCTTGATTGTCCCCGCCTTGTCGATCACCGTGGGGAGCACAAACTCGTCCGTGCGGTACTTCCCCTCGGCATCCAGCTGGGTGTAGCTCTGCCGCACAGCCGCGCTCGCATCGCTCGCCTGCACGCCTTCGCCGTCCACAAATGCCGCGTAGGCCTGACGAACGCGTTCCCAGCGGTTGTCACGATCCATGGCATAGTAACGCCCACACACCGTGGCGATTTTCCCCACGCCGATCTCGGCCAGCTTGGCCTGCAACTCGTCCAGAAAATCCGCCCCGCTGGTGGGGGGGACGTCGCGCCCATCAAGTAGGGCGTGGATGTACACGCGAGAGAGTCCCGCTTTTTTGGCCAGTGCCAGCAGGGCATAGAGGTGGGTGTTGTGGCTGTGCACGCCGCCGTCGGAGAGCAGACCCATCAGGTGTAGCGCACCGCCGTGGGCCTTGGCGGATTCCACTGCCCCCACCAGTGCCGGATTGCTGAAAAAATCGCCGTCGCTGATGGATTTGCCGATGCGCGTGAGCTCCTGATACACCACGCGCCCCGCGCCGATGTTGGTGTGGCCGACCTCGCTGTTGCCCATCTGCCCGTCTGGCAGACCCACGTCCATTCCGCTCGCGCCGATGAGCGTGTGCGGATTTTCGGCAAAGAGCTGATCCAGATGGGGCTTGTGGGCGGCGGCAATCGCGTTCCCAGCGCTCACGGGGTTGTGACCATAGCCGTCAAGAATGCAAAGAAGCAGGGGCTTTTTCATGGGGATTTCCTCATAAGTACACAAAATGCGGGCACAGCACAGTGCCCGCATTATTATAGCATATTCCGTGCCGTTTTTCAAATTCGCCAAACTGTAGGTGTGGACATTTCGCGTTGATGTAGGGGCGACCGTCCTCGGTCGTCCGCTGGAGAAAGGGTATGTTTGTGGGAATCAACGGGCGCATACCCGCAGGGCACAGGCGGGGACGTGCGCCCCTACATATAAGTAGCGCAGATTGTCCACACCTCCAAGGACAATTGTTCATTGTTAATTGTTCATTGAACTAGATCCACCACGTGGCCAAAAACATCAGGAAGTTCACCAGCCCCAGCATCAGATCTTTCACGCGGGCGGCGGGGTTGAGCGCGGCGGTCACCTTTTGCCAAAACGTTGGGTTGTCCTGCGGGACGAAGAGCTTGTCGCCGCCGCCTTCCGGGGGCGTTTTGGACAGCACCAGCCACTGCGGATACGCCGGGTCGCTGAAGACATTCTGCGTTTTGCGCGAGTCAAAAAACCAATAGGCGAACGGCTCGTTTGTGCCGCCAATGTGCGGCGCGTCCGCCACAAACCACGTGTATTCCGGCAACAAACAGGTGGAGGCGTCGATGGTTTTGTCGGGGCTCAAGTGGTCGTGACCGTCCTTGTTTTTTTGGAAAACGATGCCCAACTTGCCCAGCTTTTTGCCCAGCGGGTCGCCAACGGTCGCGCCCGCGGAGGCGTAGACAGTGTCCACAAAGCCGTCGGAATTCGCGTTTGCATTCTCCAAGAGCGGGAAGAGCGGCGAGCCCGTGCCCAGATAGTACCCCAGACGGATTTTCTGTTGCGCCTCTTTGATGAGTTTGTCCGCGTTGACTTGCACTTTGTAGTGATAGCGGTCGAGCTTGTTGATGAGCTCCGTGTATTCCCCGCGTTTGTCACCAAAGCAGGTTTCTTTTCCACTTTCGTAGTCCTGCATGGGCACATACGCCCAGAAAATGGGCATCGTCAGTGCCGTGGGAATGATCGCTTTGTCGTACAGCCTGTCCATAAAGCGCGGGAACGCGCGATTGACCATGGCCGACACGGCACGCAAAAACCCGGCCTGATTGGCCGCCTGCAGGGCGGAGCTGACGGTCTTGAGCTTCTTTTGGGCGGCCTGAGCCAGCTCTGGGTCATCGTCCTCTGGATTGCCAAAGACGCTGAAATCGCGCAAAAAACCCGTGGTGGCCAGCGCGTCCGCGTCCAGTTTCAGGCGTTTGTTGACCACGTCGCCAAAGATGCTCGAACCCTCGTGGAGCGTCGCGCGCACGGTCACCGCGCGCAGGGCGTGTGTGCCATAACGCGCCAGATACGCCAAAAACAGGCAACCAGAGCCACTTTGCGCCGCCACGTTCACGGTGCTGTGCCCCGTGGTTTCACACACTTGGTCGATGAACGTTTTCAAGCGTTCGGCCAACACCCACGGGTCTTGCCGCCAGTCGTAATTGAAGTGGTAGGCGCGGACGCTGGGGTCGGCTTTGTGGTCTCGCGCCAGCTCCTCGTTCATCCGCGCCAGATCGCCGTCAAAGGGACGCAGACTCTCGCCCTTAGAATCAAAGGCGATGGGGCCCAGAATGGCGTTGGTGAAATTGGCGAGAATGTCCGCGATTTTCTCCCACTCTTCGTCCCGTATGTATTTGGGCAGCTCGGGCAGGATTTTCTGCAGATCCGCCACAATGTCGTTTCCGCCGCCGCCCGTGTTCCAGCCCTCCACTTGCTCTGGCGTGCCGGCATTGAGGTACAGCGCGTGCCACGCACCCTCACAAAAGATGACCGGCACGCTCTCGCAGGTCGCCTCATCGTGCGTGGGCGCTTCGGCGGCCGTTTCCTCCGCGCTGACGCTCATGACGAACGTGCCCAGAATCAGAAATGTGACCAGAATGGTCGCAAGAATTCGTTTCATGTTTTCCCTCCAAAAATGCCCATGAAGAGTTTATCACAGGATGCTGCAATTATGTTTCCAAAATAGAAAAAACGCGCAATTTTTCTCGCTTATTTCAAGACCACCACGCTCACGCCGTCGCCGCCCTCGCCATAGCCGCCCAGTCGTTGCGACTGCACAAAGGGCAGCGTGTCCAGATACTTCTTCACCGCCAGACGCAGTGCGCCCGTGCCTTTGCCATGGACAATCACAAACTCGCGCAGTCCGGAGCGCATCGCGCCGTCCAGATAATACTCCAGCGTGTGCAGGCACTCCTCCACCGTTTGGCCGCGCACGTCCACGCGATGGTCGGTGGCGCTTGCCCCCGCAGTGTCGAGCTTTTGCGCACGGGTGCTGTCGTTTTTCACGGTGTTTTTCTGCGGACTCGCCCCAGCCAGACGCAAGGCATCGAGCTTTACACGCAGTTTTGCCCCGCCTGCCTGCACGGTCAGTTGCCCTTTCGCGTCCGGCAGCGTCAACACTTCGGCGTGCGTGCCCGTTTGCGCCAATAGGACGTGGTCGCCGACCACCAGTGGGCGCGGGAGGGTGTAGGCCTCGTCCTGCGTAGGGACACGCCATGGCGTGTCCTCGGCCAGCGCGTGCATCGTCTTCTTCATCGCGCTTTTCGCCCGTTTGGCCAGCTCCACGGCGTTCTGGTCTTTCTCCTGGCGCAAGGCGGCAATCTCGTCAAGTAGCATCTGCGCCTGCCGCTTGGCTTGCTCCACAATGCGCAGTGCCGCGCCCCGCGCCTGCTCCTCCTCGCGTTGCCACAGTGAATCCATCTGCGCCCGCTTAGCGGCGGCTTTTTCTCTATCCTCCGCCGCGTGCTCTTTCAGTATCCGCGCGGCATCCTGCTCAGCCTCCATGGCGCGGCGACTGGCTTCCAGCCGATCCACCACGTCCTCAAACTGCCGATTTTCCTGCTGGATGAGTGCTGTTGCCGCGTCCAGCACTTCGCGCTCCATCCCCAGCCGCTCGCTGATGGCCAGCGCGTTGGAGCGACCGGGCGTACCGATGATCAGGCGATAGGTGGGGCGCAACGTCGCCACGTCAAATTCGCAGGAGGCGTTCTGTACACGCGCCGTAGTCAGAGCGTAGGCTTTCAGCTCCGCATAGTGCGTCGTGGCGGCCACGCGTGCGCCCTTTTGGTGTAGGCGTTGCAGGATGGCCTGCGCCAACGCCGCGCCTTCAATGGGATCAGTGCCCGCGCCCAGCTCGTCCACCAGCACCAGCGCGTCGTGGTCCGCCTGCTGGAGAATGGCCGTGATGTTGGTCATGTGCGCGGAAAACGTGGAGAGCGACTGTGCGATGCTCTGCTCGTCGCCAATGTCCGCGAAAACGTGCGCGAAAATGGCGCAGCGGCTACCGTCGCGCACAGGGAGCATCAGTCCGCAACGCGCCATGAGCGTCAGCAGTCCCAGCGTTTTGAGTGCCACGGTTTTGCCGCCCGTGTTGGGCCCCGTAATGACCAGCGTGTCAAAGTCCAGCCCCAACGAGATGTCAATGGGCACGGCGCTGTCTGGGTCGAGTAGCGGATGCCGCGCGGCCTTGAGGAGGGTCTGCCCCTCGTCGTTCAGTTCTGGCGCACTGGCCTTGATTTTGTAGGCATACTGCGCCTTGGCGAAGATGAGGTTCAGCCCCACCGCCGCCTGATAACTGCGGCGAATGGACTGCGCAAAGCTCGCCACCTCGGCGGACAGCTCTAGGATGATGCGGTCAATCTCGGCGCGTTCCTTGCCCTTGAGCAGGCGGATTTCGTTGTTGGCCTCCACCACGGCGATGGGCTCAACGAAAATCGTCGCGCCGCTGGCAGAGCTGTCGTGCACCAACCCCGGGAAATCCCCGCGGTGCTCCGCTTTGACGGGCACAACGTAACGTCCGCCCCGCTGGGTGATGATGGCCTCCTGCAGGATTTTGGTGTTCGCGCCCGAGCGAATGGTGCGCTCCAGCTGGTCGCGCACGCGGCTCTCCTGCACGCGGATTTTGCGGCGCAGATCGCCCAGCGTGGGGGAGGCGTTGTCGCTCAAATCGTCCTCGTTGGCGACGACGGAGAGGATGCGTTTTTCTAGGTAAGAGTTCGGCTCAAGTGCGGAAAAATCCAGCACCGTGCTGACGTTGGCGCAGCTGTCGCGCCAGTTCAGGATGCCGCGAATCGCGCCCAACACCGCCGCCGTGTCCAGCAGTTCCCGCAGGCTGAGCATCCCGCCAGCGATTGACCGCGCCAGCGCCCCGGCAATGGAGCGCAAGCCCCCAAAGCCCGGCGCACCAAAGCGTGCCAGCAGATTGTGAGCGTTGGCGGTCTCCTGCAAAAGCGCGTTTGCCTCGGCCAAGGTCTGGGCAGGTTCAAGCGCAAGAGCGCACTCTTTCGCATCGTTGCAGGCGCAAAACTCGGCCAAACGCGCCAGCACCGTGTCCAGCTCCAATACTTTGTGGTGTCTGTTCATGTCCATGCGTATATTGTAGCTGAAATGCGCAAAAAAAGCAAGTCGGGAAGGCGAGATTGACAAAATATGCTTTGAGAGATATAATATAGATACACACCGTGGCATAAAAATGCTTTCGGAGGAAAGAGAGGATAGATCATGCCAACAATTAGTATGTTTCAGGGAATCCTCATTCGCATGAACTGGGCTGACGTTGACCGACACAGCGCACCGCACTTCCACGCGATCTATTCTGGATGTGATGCATCTTTTGGTTTGGATGGCGAGTTGCTTTCGGGTGATTTCCCCAAAAAACAAATGGCTCTTGTCAAGGCGTGGGCAATTTTGCGTGCGGAAGATCTCACCGCCAATTGGGAACTCGCTGTCAATAAAGAGGAAACTTTCCGTATTGATCCATTGCGATAGGAGCAACGATGAAAACACGCTATGACCCCGTGCTTGATGATGAAATCGTCATCGCCACGCCGCAGTGGCCGCGTGTGACGGCTGTCCAGCCGTTGCCGGATTATGTTCTCCAGCTGGAGTTCAACAACGGCGAACGTCGCCTGTTTGACGCAAAGCCACTGCTAAAAGAGAAAGTGTATGCGCGCCTCAACAGTGTGACTTTCTTTAACCTTGTGCGCGCCTCATTTGGCACGGTGGAGTGGCCATGCAATATTGACTATAGCCCAGACAGCCTGTATATACAAAGCGTTCCGGGTTAAGCAGCCCGTGCATCCTTCACTTTGTGGAGCACCAGCAGGACGCGGCGGGCGATGGGTTGCGCGAAGAGTGCTTCAATCGCAAACGAAATGGCGAAGTTGCGCGGCCATTTGTAGAAGAAAAAGCGAATCGGCTCAAGGCTGAGGTGGCGTGAGCCGATCCACGTGCCAATCACCGTGAGGAAAATGGACATCAGCAGCACCGTGCACAGGATGTTGGCAAGGATGTGCGCGTTGAAGCTGTCGTTTTTGGCGACGATTTTGGCCGTGAGCCACTCGGCGGGCTTGAGGGTAAGCAAAACCAACGCCACCACGCTCAGCCAAATGAACGGGATGACGCGCAGCACGTCCAGCCAAACTTCCCAGCGAAAGCCGAACTCAAAGCAAGTGATCAGCGGCGCAATGGTGTTGACCGACAGGAGGGAAATGATGGCAATGAACAGCGCGAATTCTTTGTTGTTGCGGGGCAATTTCATGTGAAAATCCATAGGGTGCAGTGCTCCTAATCTCATTTTTGGCAGACAAAAAGCCGCATAGAATCCAGTTGAATTCTACGCGGCTAAGCTGACAACGCTATGCATTATACCACAAAATGGGGGTGAAAGTCAAGTGGCAAATTCGCCTACGCGAATCTTGTAGAATCACTCCACCGGCAACTCCCCCTCCAGCAATGGGTAGTTTTTGAAGCTGTGGGTGGATTTGCTCAGCAGGATCTTTAGGCGCTGGCGCAGGTTTTGCGCACTTGTGCCCTGCCACTGGACGTCTGCGAACGAGCGGAACTCCAGCCGTGCGGCGAGGCTTTGGGCACTCTCGCCTGTGGGGATTTTTAGCGCAATTTCCACACTCTCGCCCGTTGGGATGTCGAAGAAGTTGTCGCTGAAGGGCGTAATTGCGCCGGGGATATGGAGCTCCACGAAGCGGGCGTAGTGCTCCGCCGCGAGCGTGAACACGGCGTGGCCGTCCCGCTCGGTGACGCTCGTCAGCGTGATGTTCGGTGGAAGATAGGGCATATCTTTGTCTTTTTGCAGGGGGAGCAGCGTGCGGTGGATGCACGCGCCGCCCACCACCAGCTTGAAGCTGAGCACCGCGCCGCCGGGCAGTTTGGCGATGTCCAGCGGGAGGGTGCGTGCGCTGGCGGCGTCGAGTTGCACAGGGATTTTGCCGCCGCCCAGTGTCTCCGTCCAGCGCTTGTCGGTGGAGAGAATGCGCCAGGTGATGTGCCCGGTCATGGGCGCGGGCAGGTCGTTACAGAGCGTCAGCGTGACGCGGCGGCCTGCGGCGAAGGCGAACACCGCCCGGGGCGCGTTGAAGCGTTTGGCGGCGTATTGCAGCGCCTTCCAGCGACCCGTGTAGTCCATGCCCGACCACGAGGCCGTGTGCCAGCAGTCGTTATACTGCCAGTAAATCGAGCCGTTGCACTGCCCAAAGCGCCCACGCCAAAACTCGGTGGCCGAGCGCATGGCCTGCGCCTGCGTGAGTTGGGAGAGGTAGCAGAAGTCCGCAAAGTGCACGGGATTGCCGAAGAGCCCCAGCATATAATAGAGCATTTTCGCGTTGCCAGAGCGACATTTTTGGTGGCTGAACATGGTGCGCGAAGTGAGCGACCAGTCTTTTTTCTCGCTGAACTGCCGCAGCGTTTCTGTGCCGGGGAAGGACTCCACGCCGAACTCGGAGCAGAAGCGCACGGGCATTTTGCGGTACGCGGTGATGGGGCGCATCCCGTGCCAGATTGACCAGATGTGCACGTCGCCGCGCTTGTGGTTGAGTGCGCCTTTGGGGGAATCCTGCCAGCTGGCGGGGGACGAGCCGCGATAGGGGGTCTGCACGCCCACTTTGGCGATTTGCTGTGGAAGTGTTTCAAAGAAATAGCGCATATTGATGTCGAAAATCTTCTTGTTGGGCAGGTAGCCGCTGGCGCACTGCGCCAGTTCGTTGTTGCCGCACAGGAGCGCGAGGCTGGCATGACCGCGCAGACGCTTGACGTTGTCCACGGCCTCGCATAGGCAGTTTTCCAGATACTCCGGCTCGTCGAGCGGCGTGAGCGCACAGGCGAAGGCAAAATCTTGCCAGACCAGCAACCCCTTTTCGTCACACAGGCGATAGAACGCATCACTCTCGTAATATCCGCCGCCCCACACGCGGATGATGTTCATGTTGGCTAGGCGTGCGCTCTCCAGCTGATGGGCTAGGTGGGTTTCGTCCGTGCGACCGGGCATGGAATCCTGCACAATCCAGTTGCCGCCCCGCGCGAACACGGGCACGCCGTTGATTTGGAACTGGAACTGCCCGCCAAATTCGTCGTCGCTTACGTCCAGCTCGATGGTGCGCAGACCGATTTGCTGCGTGTGCGTGTCGCGTATTTCATCGCCCTCAAATAGCTCCGTCCCCAGCGTATACAACGGCTGGTCACCCAAACCGTTGCACCACCAAAGGCGCGGTTTTTGCACGACAATGTGCGCGTCCTCTCCCGTATAGAGCACCTCGCCGTCTGGCGCGGTGAGGGTGTAGGTCAGCGTGCCCGCATCGTGCTGTGCGTGGATATCCAGCGTCACAACGCCGTCTTTGTGCGTTTGCGTGACGTAAACGTCGGCGATGTGGGCACTGTAGAACGCCAGTCGTAGCTCACCCGTAACGCCAGAAATCGGAATCACAGGGCCCCAGTCCCAGCCAAAATGACAGATGGGTTTGCGCAGTTGGTTCGCGCCGGGCACAGCCATGGCCAGCGCGGGGACATGCCGCCGCTGCTCCGCCGCCTCCGCAAAGGTCAGCGGCGCACGCAGGAGAATCTCAATGTTGTTTTCGCCCACTTGGAGTAGCTCTCTGACGGCAAAACGCCATGTGCGGTGGGCGTTGTTGGTCTTCGAGACCAGCGTGCCGTTCACGCGGATTTCTGCCAGCGTGTCCACGCCAGAGAGCAGCAGATCCGCATGGGGCGCGGCATATTGTTCCGCCGACACAAAAAACGTGCGGCTGTAGGCCTTGTCGTGGCGTGCCACCCAATCCACTTTGTATTCGTTGTCGCCCCAATAGGGGTCGGGGATGTCGCCCGCGTGCCAATAGTCGGTGTAGTCGCAGCCGGGCAGGACACCCGCGCGGGTGCTGCCGTCGACTAGGTCGTTCAGTGTCCACGCGCCGGAAAGGTCAAGGTGTAGCATGGTTGCTCCTATTTTGTTTGGATCGCATGGATGCATATTTGTAGGGGCGACCCTTGCCTGTGCCCTGCGGGTATGGTCGCCCTGCGCCAGAGAGGGATGAGGTCTGTAGGGGCGGCAATCTGCCGCCCGCGGCTTCCCACCAACACCGTGATGAACAATCAACCCGTAGGGGCGCGCATTGCGCGTCCGTGTCTAGATATTAGACGTTAGAGACTAGACGCTAGATTTTGCGTCCATACCGTTCTGCTCAAAGAACACAGCATTTTTGGCAATCAGCGGACGAGCGCAGCTCGCCCCTACAAGCCTCATGCCGTCACTCTTCCACGGGCACAAACTCGTCGTGTTCCTCGCCAACCCCCGCGAACTGTTCGGGGTCATAGGCGATGTTGTGGCGGTCGTAGTAATCCTTCACGGCGGCCTTGATGGCCTCCTCCGCCAGCACGGAACAGTGGATCTTCACGCTCGGCAGACCGTCCAGCGCGTCCACCACCGCCTGATTGGTCAGCGCCAACGCTTCGCTGATGGGCTTGCCCTTAATGAGCTCCGTCGCCATGGAGGACGACGCAATCGCCGATGCGCACCCAAACGTGTTGAACTTTACGTCCGTAATGATCTCATTTTCCACCCGCAGGTAGATCTTCATGATGTCGCCGCATTTCGCGTTGCCCACTTCGCCCACGCCGTCTGCGTCGTCCATTTTGCCCACATTGCGCGGATTGATGAAGTGATCCATCACCGCGTCGGAATATCCCATTGCCATGATCGGCCTCCTTTATTGTGCGTTCTTGATGATTTGTTCCCACACCGGCGAGATGCCGCGCAGGTAGTCCACCACGGGCGGCACGACTGCCAGAATGTGGTCGATTTCTTCTTCCGTTGTCTCCCGCGAGAGCGACAGGCGCAGACTTCCGTGGGCGATTTCATGGGGCAGACCCAGTGCCAGTAGCACGTGGCTGGGGTCGAGCGACCCGCTGGTGCACGCGCTCCCGCTGGAGGCCGCAACGCCCTTCGCGTCCAGTAGCAACAGCAGGCTTTCGCCCTCGATGCCTTCAAAGCAGAAGTTCACGTTGCCGGGCAGACGCTCTGTTGCGTGACCGTTCAGGCGACTGCGGTCAATCTGCGCCAGACCCGCGATGAGCTTATCGCGCAGTCGCGTCAGCCGCGCGGCGACCTCGTCCACTTCGCCCACGGCGTCGGCCAGCGCGGCGGCCAGCCCCACGATGCCCGCGATGTTTTCCGTGCCCGCGCGGCGGCCGCGCTCCTGTCCGCCGCCGAAGATGAGGCTTTGTAGGGGCACGCCACGGCGTGCCCAGAGCACGCCGACGCCTTTAGGCCCGTGGAACTTGTGTCCGCTCAGCGACAGCATGTCCGCGCCCAGCGTCTTCACGTCCAGCGGAATGTGCCCCACGGCCTGCACCGCATCCGTATGGAACAGCACGCCCCGCGCCTTGCACGCCGCACCGATTTCGGTTACGGGTTCGAGCGTGCCCACCTCGTTGTTGGCCAGCATGATGGTCACCAGCGCCGTGTCGTCCCGCAGGGCGGCGGCCACTTGTGCGACCGTGACGCGACCAAACGCGTCTACGGGCAGAATTTCCACCTCAAACCCATGCTCTTTCTTGAGGGCGGCCAGCGTGTGGAGCACCGCGTGGTGCTCTACGGCGGAGGTGATGAGGTGCTTCTTGCCTTTGCGCAGACCCAGCAGGGCCGCCGTGCGGATGGCCTGGTTGTCCGCCTCGCTGCCGCCGCCCGTGAAGTAGATTTCCTGCGGCAGAGCACCCAACGAGCGTGCCACAGACTCCCGCGCCTCTTGCAGTGCCCATGCCGCCCGCTGACCGTAGGTGTGCAGACTGGAGGGGTTGCCAAAGTCCTCTTTGAGGTAGGGCAACATGGCGGCCAGCGCGGTTTCGCTCAGGCGGGTGGTGGCGGCATTGTCGGCATAAACGTGTGTTTTTTCAGCCATATAGTCGTCTTCCTTCAAAATATACTTAGAAGATAGGTTATTATTTCCGATCTCGGACATATTATACCAAATTTTTCACCCCACGTCAACATGCGCGGCGTGCGCCGCGCCAATTAAAATTAATAATGAACAATGGACAATGTACAATTGTTTGTAGGGGCGAGCTGCGCTCGCCCCTACATCCCTCGCGCCTCTCTGTCCTCTGCCCTCTGATTTCTGTCTTCTGTATCGCTTGACAAACCGGGGCACTTCAACTATAATACTCAGTAACGCACAAGACAAAAACATCAAGCGTTTGGAGATAGTTCTATGGCCTGTTTCATCGTTCCTGCCGCTGAGGCGGTCGTCACCACCGTGGCGACGAAAATCTTGGAGAAAAAACAAGCGACCGCAACCACTGCGGATGCCGAACTCTTCCGCGCAAAAACGAGTACCCTCGTGCGCAAACTGCGCTGGCTGAACAAACTGCTCTGGGGCGGCTCTTTTCTGCTCGCGTTTGAACATCTCTGGCACGGCGAGTTGACGCTCGCGTTCCCGTTCCTGACCGCCGCGGGCGATGCGGCGAGCATGACCGAAATGCTCCGCGAAATGGCGACCTCCGGCGTTGCGATGGCCGCCGTGGTGACGCTGGCGTGGCTGGGACTTGTGCTGGTCACCAGCGCGTGGGAGCGCAAAGCGCAGCGCGTCCCGGTGACCGTCACGGAGACAGACGCGTGACGCTCCTCATCAGCGTGTTCGCGGCGGTGTGCTTCACGGTTGCGTGGTACAAAAATCAGCCGCAAAACACCCTGTGCCTGAGCACGCCCTGCTTTCTGCTGTGGGGTGCATCGCTGATGTGGCTGGTGGATGCCGTGGTTGAATACGCGCATTTGGGCGTTGCATACTTTTCACCAGAGGCCGCCGACCTTGTGAACGACGCATTTTTGGGGCTGTCGGTGCTGGCGCTGACGCTGGTGGTGTGGGTCGTCACGCTGCTGGTGAAAGACCCCCGTGGTGTGCTACATAACAAAAAATAGCGGTCAATGAGGCGTGAGGCGTTGAGACATGAGGGTAGGGGCGAGCTGTACTCGCCCACTGATTGCAACAAGTGGAGCGGGCGGCAGATTGCCGCCCCTACAGGTCTCACTCCTTGTTATTCCAACGGCGATGCCGGTGAGATGAGCGTGCATAAACCATGAAAACAATCCAGCAACTTCTCCTAGACGTTTCCACCGGGGCGCTGTCGGTGGAGGAGGCCCTGTTGCGCCTGAAAATGCAGCCCTTTGAGGACTTGGACTTCGCCAAAATTGACCACCACCGCGCGGTGCGCCAGGGCGTGCCCGAGGTGATTTACGGCGCGGGGAAGACGACCGAGCAGATCGTGCGCATCGCCCAAAGTATGCGCTCTGCTGGGCAAGAGAGCGTGCTCATCACGCGCCTGTCGGCAGAGAAAGCGAAAACAGTCGGGCACGCGCTCCCGCTGCACTATAACGAAATGGGGCGCATCGGTCTCGTGGGCACTGCGTCCACGCCCAGCGCACCCGGCACAATCGTCGTGGCCACGGGCGGCACAAGCGATATGCCCGTGGCGGAAGAGGCGGCCTTCACGGCCGAGGCACTGGGCAATCACGTCACACGGCTGTACGACGTGGGCGTGGCGGGTTTGCACAGATTGCTCTCGCATTTAGACACCATCATGTCTGCCCGCGTGATCATCGCGCTGGCTGGCATGGAGGGCGCACTGGCCAGCGTCATCGGCGGTCTGGTGGACTGCCCCGTGATTGCCGTACCCACCAGTGTGGGTTACGGCGCGGCATTCGGCGGCGTCTCGGCACTGCTGAGTATGCTCAACTCCTGCGCCAGCGGCGTGAGTGTCGTGAACATCGACAACGGCTTCGGCGCGGGCTATCTGGCCAGTCAAATCAATCATATGGGAGTCCCCGCGTGAAGACACTGTACTTAGAATGCGCCATGGGCGCGGCGGGCGACATGCTCATGGCCGCGCTGTGGGAGTTGCTGGAGGACAAAGAAAGCTTTTTGACCGACATGAACGCGCTGGGCTTACCCGGTGTGGAAATCAGTGCCCATCCAGCGGAAAAGTGCGGCATCGTCGGTACGCAATTGCGCGTGGCGATTCGCGGCGCAGAAGAGCACGAACATCACCACCACGCGCACATGCATCACCATCAACACAATAGTTTGCGTGACATCACCGCACTAATCTCGGCGCTACCCATTCCCGAAAAAGTCCGCGATGACGCGTTGGCCGTCTATCGCCTTTTGGGGGATGCGGAAGCGCAGGCGCATGGCAAGCCCGTGGAACAAATCCACTTCCACGAGGTGGGCACGCTAGACGCGGTGGCGGACATCGTGGGCGTTTGCTGGCTGATGGATCGCTTGCACCCCGCGCAGATTTTGGCTTCGCCCGTGGCGGTGGGGAGCGGACAGGTGCACTGCGCCCACGGCATTTTGCCCGTCCCCGCGCCGGCCACCGCGCGGTTGCTGGCGGGCATCCCCATCCACGCGGGCGACACCGAGGGCGAGCTGTGCACCCCCACGGGCGCGGCGCTGTTGCGGCATTTTGTGGCGGATTTCTGCGCCCTGCCGCCCCTGCGCATCGAAAAAATCGGCTACGGCATGGGGCACAAGGATTTTGCGCGGGCGAACTGCGTCCGCGCTTTCTGGGCGGAAAGAGCGGAGGCGGACACCCGCCAGCGTAGCGACAATCTGGTGGCCGAGCTGTCGTGCAATCTGGACGACATGACGGGCGAGGACATCGGCTACGCGTTGCAAGTGCTGCTGGACGCGGGTGCGCTGGACGTGTGGACGACGCCCATCGGCATGAAAAAGTGCCGCCCGGGCGTGCTGCTCAGTTGCCTGTGCGCCGTGGCGGATGCGGACAAATTCAGCGCACTGCTGCTGCGCCACACGAGCACGCTGGGCGTGCGCAAAGCGCTGTTGGAACGCATCACGCTCCCGCGCCGCGTGGAGACCGTCCACACGCCGCTGGGCGATGTGCGCGTAAAAATCAGCGAGGGGCTGGGCATCACAAAATGCAAGCCAGAGTTCGACGATCTGGCACGCATTGCGGATCTAGATTTGTAGGGGCGGCAATCTGCCGCCCGCAGGCAGTTTGCCACGACACAATGGAATCGCGTAACAGGTCATCTATTGCCCGTAGGGGCGACCGTCCTCGGTCGCCCGCTGGGGAATGCCGTGCTTTGTGGGGAACAACGGGCGGCAGGTTGCCGCCCCTACAAAGCACGTTTATTTAGCATTCTGAAAGGATTATTCATGACAACGGACGAAAAATACGCCGCGCTTCGGCGCGATTTGCGGGCACTGGGCAGCGTGGTGGTGGCGTTTTCTGGCGGTGTGGATTCCACGTTTTTGCTCAAGGTGGCGCACGATGTGTTGGGCGAGGGCGTGGTCGCCGTGACGGCACGGTCGTGCTCCTATCCCCAGCGCGAGCTGGACGAGGCGACGGCGTTTTGCCGCAGCGAGGGCATCGCCCACGTGGTCTGCGATTCGGAGGAGCTGGACATCGAGGGCTTTGCGCAAAACCCCGTCAATCGTTGTTATCTGTGCAAAACGGAGCTGTTCGACAAAATCGCGGACATCGCGCAAGCGCGGGGCATCGCACACGTGGCGGAGGGCTCGAACGTGGACGACGACGGCGACTACCGCCCCGGGCGCGTGGCCGTGCGCGAACACGGCGTGCACAGTCCCCTGCGGGCGGCGGGGCTGACGAAAGCCGAAATCCGCACGCTTTCCCAAGCATTGGGCTTGCCCACGTGGAACAAGCAGTCCTTCGCGTGCCTGTCCTCCCGCTTCCCCTACGGCACAGAAATCAACCCCGCGCGTTTGGGAATGATTGACCGCGCGGAGCAGTTTTTGCTGGATTTGGGCTTGCGGCAAGTGCGGGTGCGCTTTCATGGGGACGTGGCACGCATCGAGCTGGACGAGGCGGAGATGGCCGCGCTCGCGCCGCGAGACCTGCGCGAGAAAATCACGGCCGCGTTCCAAGAAATCGGCTTCCCCTACGTGGCGCTGGATCTGCTGGGCTACCGCACGGGCAGCATGAATGAAGTAATAGTGAATAACGAATAGTGAATAGTGAATAGGTTTGGGGCGATGAGGCGTGTAGGGGCGGATATCATCCGCCCGCGCTATGAGGCGTGGGAGGGTTGTAGGGGCGATTGGCTTGTGCCCTGCGGGTGCAATCGCCCGCTGATTCCAACAAACTTATATGATTCCGTTTTAGAAATCCTTCGGTAGGGGGCGATGTCCACATCGCCCCGCTATTATCACCATTGATACGATTCCGTATTATGAATCCTTCCGTAGGGGCAACCCTTGTGGTTGCCCTGCGGAGGCGGGAGGAATGAGGATACAGGGGCGAGGCGTGTAGGGGCGAGCTGTGCTCGCCCGCTGACTCTAAAACGCTACCCTCTCAACAGCGGGCGACCGGGGACGGTCGCCCCTACAACACAGCGGGCGGCAGATTGCCGCCCCTACCCTCAAAAAACCTATTCACTATTACCTATTACCTATACTAGGCGTGACGCGTTGGGGTTTGCGTTTTTTCTTGCGGCTGAGCAGTTGCACCAGCACCGCGCCCACAATCAGCAGGAGCAAGATGCCCATGATCCACAAAAATGCGGGGGCATGGAGCACGTCGCTGACTTTCTTGGCCGCGTACAAAAAGGCACTGCGCTGTGCGTCGGTCTGCGTCACCAAATCAATGGTGGCAATCTCTTGGTTGGCGTAGAGCACCTTTGCCTTCCCGGCCGGGGTGTTCGCCGCCACGGGCGCGACCAGCTCGGCGGGCAGGGTTTCCGCCTGCGGTACAATCAACAGACCGCTCTCGTCCACGCCCTGCGGCACGGGGATGTACACGTCCTGCGTGGGGCACAGCGCCATGCGGTCGCCCTCTTTAGCGTAAAGTAGCGGCACTTCCGTCACCTTGTTCAGGGGTGAAGCCACCTTCACTAAGCGCAAGTTTTCAAACGCCCACGCCAGCAGATTTTTGGCGTCCACAAAGGCGGTGTTTTCGTCCACGTCGTCGGCGTCAATGTCCTTGAGTGTGCCGCGCATGACCACCACGAAGTAGCTGTAGCCGTTATACCGCGCAAAGCTGACCACGCAGTGCCCCGCGTCGTCCGTGTTGCCGGTTTTGATGCCCGTGGCGTAGGGGGAGTAGTAATCTTTGATGCCGGGGTTGAGCATTTTGTTTGTGCCGATGAGGTTGCGCTTGGGGAATTCGCCTGAGGCGGGCAGCGTGTAGCTGGTCTTGCTCGTCAGTTCCGCAAAGGCGGGGTATTCCATCGCGGCGCGTGTCATGGTCAGCACGTCCGCCGCCGTGGTGTAGTGCCCGATTTCATCGAGCCCGTGCGGGTTGACGAACTGTGTGTCCGCGCAACCCGCGGATTTGGCAAAAGCGTTCATCTTCTCCACGAACGCGGCGATGGGGTCGCCCGACAAGCGCGTTTGCGTCAGCGCACCGGGCGTGACGGAATCGAGTGCATCGTCCGCCGCAGGCGCAGGTTCGGCCAGAAACTGCGTCCCAAAATGCCGCGCCAGCGCAACGGCGGCATCGTTGCCCGAGGGAATCAACATACAGGCGAGCATCTCGTACACTGTGCGCACTTCGCCGACTTTCAGCCCGGACACGGAGCTAAACGTGCCATAGAGCACATCGTTGTCGGCGGTGGCGTAGGCCACTTTTTCCTTGAGATCGGCGCAGTTTTGGAGCACCACGGCCGCCGTGGCGATTTTGGTCAGTGACGCGGGCGCAGTGCGCTTGCGGGCGTTTTTGTCCAGCAGCACATCGCCCGTGTCGGCGTTGACGAGGGTGAAGATTTCGCTATAGGTGGTCACGTTGCTGTCGCGCAAAATGCTCGTTGGCCACGTGGCAAAGCACGGAAAAATGCACGCGCAAAAGAGCACGAGGGAGAAAATTGCCGCAAATATCTTTTTATGCATTTACTTTTTTCGCTCCAGAGGTTATAATATAGGGGGCACTGAGTTCACAGCATTATTATACCACATTCGATTGGAAAATCATAGTAGGAGCGAAAAAATATGATTTATGTGACAGGCGACATGCACGGCATCCGCACGCGTTGGAACGCGCCGGCTTTGCGCAAGCTCAAAAAGGGCGACACGCTGCTCATCTGCGGCGATTTCGGCTTTCTTTGGGAGGGCGGCAAGGACGAGGAGAGCTTTTTGAAAAAGCTGGGCAAAAAGAAATACACCGTGGCGTTTGTGGACGGTTCGCACGAAAACTTCGATTTGCTGGGGCAATACCCAGTGGAAGAGTTCGGCAAAGCCAAAGCGCGGCGCATCAGCGGGCGGCTGTGGCACTTGCTGCGTGGGCAGGTGTATCACATCGGCGACGAGACGGTGTTTGCCATGGGCGGCGGCGAGAATCTGGATTTTGACACCAACGACGAGCACTGGACAGGCGGCGAAATCCCCTCCGAAGAAGAGCTACGCGCGGGGGCGAACAATCTGCGTGCGGTGGGCAACCGGGTGGACTACGTGGTCACCCACGAGCCGCCCGCCAAGATGAAGGAGTTTCTGGGTCTGCGCGAAAAAGGGCAGACGAACATCACGGGGCTGAACACCTACTTAGAGGAGCTCTCCACGGTGGTGCAGTACAAACGCTGGTTCTTCGGCTCGCTCCACCTAGACAAACAGGTCTCGCCCGCCAACATCGCCGTGTTTCAGAATGTGGTCGCGGTGTCTAGAGGCTAGATGTTAGAGACGAGAATCTAGAATTGTAGGGGCGACCCTTGCCTGTGCCCTGCGGGTGCGGTTGGTGTGATGGACAGGGCAGACACCCTATATCAGGGCGAACACGCAGGCAATCGGGGCGACCACAAGGGTCGCCCCTACGGATTTCCACCCAACGGGCGATGCCAATCGCCCCTACAGGATGTAAAATAGGAGCAGATTGTGTACTATTGCCATTTGCCGGGCGCATCTATCCCTGTGGCGGACATTGTGGCGCTGCTGGACGCGGACGCGGTGACAGCGGAAAAGCGCACGGTGCAGACGCTCCGTGCCGCCGAACAAGCGGGTACGCTCAGAGACTGCACAGGCGGAAGCCTGCCCAAAAGCCTCATCGTCACGCCCGATGGCTACTATTTTGCCGCGCCAAATACGACCTCTTTGCGCAGGAAAATGCAATGAAGGGATTCGCTTTGTAGGGGCGGATATCATCCGCCCGTTGCCCCCCCGAAGACACTACCTTCCTCCAGCGGGTAACCATACAACCAATTGTTCTTTGTTCATTGGTTACACGTTGAACCGAAACAGCACAACGTCGCCGTCTTGCATCACGTATTCCTTGCCCTCTGAGCGCACGAGACCTTTTTCCTTTGCCGCCGCGATTGACCCGCAGGCGATGAGTTGCTCGTAGGGCACGACCTCTGCGCGGATGAAGCCGCGCTCAAAGTCTGTGTGGATTTTCCCCGCCGCCTGCGGGGCTTTTGTGCCGCGCGTAATTGTCCACGCGCGTACCTCCGGCTCGCCCGCCGTGAGGAAGCTGATGAGCCCCAGCAGGTGGTAGCTACGCCGCACCAGCTGCGCTAGGCCGCCTTCCGCCACGCCGGATTCGGCCAGAAACTCTGCACGCTCGTCCGCCGGCAGTTCCGCCAGCTGTGCTTCCAGCTCCGCGCAGATGGGCAGGACTTCCGCGCCCCGCGCGTCCGCCAGCGCTTGCACCGCCGCAAAGTGTTTGGAATTCTCCACGCCAGCCGCCAAATCCGCCTCGCTCAGGTTGCAGGCGTAGATGACGGGTTTGGCGGTGAGTAGCGGTTGCTCGCCCAGCCAAAGTTTTTCATCGGCGGACATGTCGCGCACGTCTGGCAACTTTTCCTGCTCCAGATCGTCCTTCAGGCGCGTGAAAAACGCAAACTGCGCGGCGGCGGACTTGTCGTTCCGCACGATCTTTCCCAGACGCGCCAAACGCTTTTCCAGCGTGTCCAGATCCGCCAAAATCAGCTCGGTTTCAATGACACTGATGTCCCGCAGGGGGTCAATGTGCGCGTCCACGTGGATGATGTCGCCGTCCTCAAAGCAGCGCACCATGTGCACCACGGCGTCCACCTCGCGGATGTGCGAGAGGAACTTGTTGCCCAAACCCTCGCCGCGCGACGCGCCCTTGACGAGCCCCGCGATGTCCACAAACTCGATGATGGCGGGCGTGTATTTTTTGGGGCGATAGATTTCCGCCAAAGCGTCTAGGCGCGTGTCGGGCACGGCCACCACGCCCACGTTGGGTTCAATGGTGCAGAAGGCGTAGTTGGCGCACTGCGCACCCGCCCCGGTGATGGCGTTGAAGAGGGTGCTCTTGCCCACGTTGGGCAGGCCGACGATGCCGAGTTTCATAGGAAATCCTTGTTGCACATTTTTTGTGCGTTCATTATACCAAATTCGCGGGGATTTTGCAATCGCTGATTCAATCGTAGGGGCGGCAATCCGTAGGGGCGACCCTTGTGGTCGCCCCGATTGCCTGCGTGTTCGCCCTGATATAGGGGCAGACCTATGTGTCTGCCCTGCCTAACCGGGCGACCACAAGGGTCGCCCCTACGGGTTGAATTTGCTCACGCCTGAATGCTCATCACCGAAATGCCTGAAAACACTCTTTGGCCACGCTTTCCGCGAACGAACGCACGGTTTTGACCGCGAGGGCGTTGCTTTTTTGGGTCGGCACATCCGCTAAGAGCTCGGCCAGCACCGCCAGTTGGCGATGCACGGGCATGTCTGCGCCAGCCGCACGCAGCAGCGTCACGGTCAGCGCACGCGTCAAGCGGTCATCGTCCGCGGGGGAGAGTGTCGCTACCGCCCGCCCAATGGTCAACAAACTCGGCTGAACATCGGTTTCCAGCGGGTGTTTGTCCGCCAATCGCGCCGCCGTTTGTTCCTCTTGGTTGACCAAACCCAACAGCACGTCACAACTGACGGCATAATACGTGGCCGCGCGCACCAAAAAATCCACACTGCATTCGCGGTGTCCGTGTTCGTATTGCGAGAGCATCGCCTGCGAAACGCCCAGCGCGGCGGCCGCCTCTTTTTGGCTAATTTTTCCGCGCTTGCGCAAACGCGCCAGATTCACTGTCCATACATTTGCCATGGGTCGCCGCCTTGTTGTTGTTCATATGTTAGAGTATATCACATTTTGTCCCGCGCGTCAAGAAAAAGGCGATTGCCGTGAAAAACACGTAAATTTCACTTGAAATTTTGTCGAAAGTATGCTATACTAATCCTTTGGGCAAAATAAGCGGACAGGAAACGTCTTCTTGCGGCTATTTTGGGTATTTTTGGGGGTATGGGTCATGCGAAAAGTCCGGCGGGCACTGCTGAGCATTGTGCTGGCGGCGGGAATGCTCTTTCCGTTGTTGGGGCAAGTGGTGGCTGTGCAGGATACCGCACCGGCTGTGCCGCGCATCTATGTGCACGGCTACCAAGCGACCCCGCTGTATGCGTACTACCACTCAAAAGTCAGCAACAAACGCCTCAACGTCAGCACGGATCAACTGGCGCAGGCGATTAAGAAAGCCTTGCCCAAAACGCTTTTTGCCGTGGCGACCGCACAGTGGACAAAAGCGGTGGACGCCTGCGTGGATGTGACGGACAATGTCTTTTCGGCCATTGCCACCGACGCCGATGGCGAGAGCCTCAACCCCAACATCACCACAAGACCCAGCGACGACCCCACCTTCCGCCTGATGAAAGAGCAGCCGTACTACAATTTTCGCTACGACTATCGCCTAGATCCCCTGAAAAGTGCCGACCAGCTGGCGGAGTATATCGATGCGGTCAAGGCGGGCAATTACTGTGACAAAGTGGCACTTTTGGCGCACAGCGCGGGTGGCACGGTGGTGATGAGCTATTTGGCAAAGTATGGCAACGCCAGCGTGGACGGACTGGTTTTGATGAACGCCGCGCACAACGGGCTGGACTTTGTGGGGCAGGGCTTCGCCGGGAAAATTGGTCTTGACCCGGCAACGCTGGCGGCATTTATGGCCAACGATTCCCTCCAAGGCTCGCTGATTTATTCGCTCTATGAAAAGTTGCGGGGCACGGGTTTGGAGGATACCGCCCTACGCACGGTGGATCACATCCTTAAAAATGCGGGCGATGATCTGATGCGCCGCGCTATTTTGCCCTATTTTGCCACTTCGCCGATGGTTTGGGCGTTCGTGCCGGATGAATATTACGAGGCCGCCAAGCGCTACGTGTTCGGCAACGACAAGGCGCAGTACGCCAAGCTCATCACGCGCATTGACGACTACCACTATACCGTGCAAGTGCGCACGGCGCAGCTGCTCACAGAGCTGAACAAAACGGGCGCGAAGGTGGCGATCATCGCCTCCTATGGCGCGGTGGCGTTTCCCGTCACACAGGACGTGACAAAAACGGGCGACATGCTCATCGATTTGGCGCACGCATCCTCTGGGGCAACGGTGGCCAAACGCGGCGAAACGCTGGGCGAGAACTACAGACAACAGGTGCTTGACGGACACAATCACCTCTCGCCCGACGGCCTCATCGACGCGAGCGGCGCGGTGCTCCCCGAACAAACCTGGTTCTTGAAAAACAACAACCATGAGGACATCCTGTCGAACAAAATGACCGACTGGCTTTTGACGGGCAAACGCGCACGCACGGTGTTCGACAACGAAGAATATCCACAGTTTTTGACGCGTTCGTCACGCTATTTCAAGCGATACCTGCCCACGCTGGCGGATACCGTCCCACGGCTAGAGGAGAAACGCGGCGCACAATAGGCAACAGAAACGAGCGGCGCAGTCCAAAGACTGCGCCGCTCTTGTTCTGTGGGCAAGTACGCGCACTATGCGGGCAGGACGTCCACACCCTGCGGGTTATCCTGCACGGGCACAGTGCCCACGACACTGTTCGTTGCGCCATTGATGATGGACACAGTGCCGTCTGCGTTTGTGATGTAAATGAGATTCTTCACGCTGTCGATGCCGACACCCTGCGGATTTGTCCCCACGGGGATGGTGGCAAGGACGGCGTTTGTGTTGGCGTTGATGACAGAAACGGTGTTGTCGCTGCGATTGGCTACGTAGATGAGGTTGGTCTTGGGGTTGACTTGGACGGCGGCGGGCGCGTTGCCCACGGGGATGGTGGACACCACAGTGCCTGTCGCGTCGTCAATGACGCTCACGTTGCCACTGCCGTAGTTGGGCACATACGTCAGCCCCGTGGCGGAGTTTGTGCTGCTGTCGCGCGGATCTGTGCCCACGGGAATGGTGCTCACAAGCGCGTTGGTGTTGCCGTCATACACATTGACGCTGTTCGTGCCCGCGATGGGGACATACAGCAGGTTTTTCACTGTGTCCACGGACACGTTGTACGGCGCACCCGTGGTGGGAATGGTGGCCAGAACGGTGTTGGTGTTGCCGTCAATCACGCTCACGGAGTTGCCGTCGCGGTTGGCGACATAGATCTTGTTCGACAGGGGATTGACCGTGACCGAGCGCGGCCCTGTGCCCACGGGGATGGTCGCCACGACCGCACCCGTTGCGGCGTTGATGACGCTCACGGTGTTGTCGCTTCTGTTGACTACGTACACATACCCGGTGTTCGCGTTGGCGGCGACCCCCACGGGCAGCGTCCCCACCGCGATGGTGTTGATGACCTGCTGCGTGTTGCCGTCAATCACGCTGACGGTGTTCGTGCCCGCGTTGGCCACATAGGCGTTGCCCGCCTGCGTCACGGCCGGCGGTCCGGGAGGGCCAACGGGCCCTTGTGGGCCTTGCGGGCCTGTCGCGCCCGTTGCCCCCGTCGCGCCAGTCGCACCCACGTCGCCTTTAGGGCCTTGTGCGCCCGTCGCGCCCGTAGCCCCCGTTGCGCCTTGCGGGCCGGCCGGGCCAGCAGGGCCGATATCTGCTACCAAATTAACCCAACTAAAAAAATAGCCCAGAAGAAGGAAGGATGGACGGTAGCAAAGACAACGCGCAGACTGAAAAGAGAAAGAAAAAAAGCGGCGTATTTCAGTTGCTACTAAATACACGGCTTTTTGGCGCTCGGGCGTAATTGGCTTGTTTGCTTTAACGATCTGTAATGTTCAAAATAATCACCTCCATATACATTCATTCTATTTTTCAGTCAACATGGTTATTTTTTTCAAGCAAATCATAGTCCGATTCGCTATAATCGTACAAGTCAAATACTACATCAGCATTAATTGAGGAAGCGAAAGAAATAATACTTTTTGGAAATTTCATTACTGGGAAAAAAGAATTTTTAGAATGAATCGTTATAGTAAAATAGGTTTCCAAATTTAGCTTGTCGCACAAATCATTTATGATATTTACTTTATCATTAAGTATATTCTTCACTTTTCCAAAAACAATAGAAACTTCTCTATTTTGCTCCCTTAATTCAAAGTGCCAATAAGGTTTTGCTACACCCGCTTTAATACTTGGCGGCGGGAACTCTTCTTTTTTTCTCGCGATTTTTGGAGTAATTCCTAACCCATTGCTTATTTCTTTGAAGTCAAAGTTGTTATTATTTTTAGAGGCGAAACCAAACCCTATAGCGATAATTGATACAGGATAGTTTGGTTTTACGTATTCTTTTTTTATAATATCCTCGCCTTTCTATGTTATAAAATATTCAGTCCGTATCGGTTCGCCTTTTCCCGATATCGGCTCTAACACTATTTCTTTGGTTTCAGTGTCCCTCATCATATTATATTCACTTACATACCGTTCTCCAGTAAAATCTTTTTTGAATTCCTCTGGACTTTTACAACCGAATGACTTTGCTAATCTGATAGCCTCATCTTTGCTGATTAATTTTAACCCCATGAGTGTATCCTTCCAATGTTGAACAAAATAGATTTTCAGTAGTAAGAAGTACTAAAATTATACTCTATTTGATTGATAAAAAGCAAGTATCACATCAAGCTTTGTCGGCTTGAATAAAAACATAGAAAATATCATAAATTTATTCGACAATATTACCAACAATACGACACAAGTTATAAAAAGCGGACTTCTTGATACCCAGAAGAGCTAAAGCGGTGTCAAAATCAATTCCGCGGTTTAGGTGACGAAGCAAAAGAATATTTTTACTAGCAGTGCATAACCTTTACTTGAAAGAGGTGCTAATTATGGATGAGCTAAAGCGAAAGATCGCTGTAATTGAAGAAGATATAGCAATTATAAAGGAGTTGTTGCTCGAAATAAATAAATTTCAAATTGACGTAGAGGAAAGTGTTAATAGAAGAATGTTATCTTTAACTACGGCGGTTAAAGAAACATTTATAGAATTTTCCGCGCAGATTGATGACCAATTAAATTCAATAAAACAAAAATAGCAACTGGTCGAATGGTAAAATTAGAAGAAAATAGCAATAGGGTAAATAATATATAGTTCTTTTGAGGGAGACAGTGCGATAAAGCCTAGTTCGTTCAACATGTTAAATGTTATATGCTGAATTTCATCTAGGACTCTTATAATACTTGCTTGATTCTTTGAGGTTGAATCAACTAACTTTTTCACACGCCCAACAACAGTGGCTGATTTTTCAAAAGAAAAGCCTATTTTTTCTTTGTTTCCACGCAAAAATTCTTCTTTAATTGGAATGAAAATATTTTCTCCGCACAAAAATATATCGTGAGGAATTGTTGTTTTGAGAAAATTTAATTTTTTTCTGATGAGCTCAAAAGCCTCAAAAGAAAAAGTACTTGCCTTAGAATAATGAGAATATGTATCCCTTAGGTCTTCGCCAAAAAGAGATTCTATACGAGTAAAATTTATAAAACTCAAACTACAAATATCTCTAAAATAGCTACCAACGGCAATATTACCTTTAGTTCGGTATAGCCCATTCTCTATAAAATAAGCTTCAAAAATATTAAATATTTCATCGTTTCTTCTTTTTATATAAATGCTTTTAGAAGAGGTTTCAAAAGTTCTTCTTGAAGGAGCGCTTTTAAACCCTGCTCCAAGTTCGCCTTCAATTTCTGTTATTTTTTTGAATCCCATAGTAGCTTTAACCGAAGGATTGAATGAAATCTCTGCTTTGCCTTTTTCATGTTGTTCAGAGCCAGATTGCTCTTCGCGCGTCTCTTCGACAAGTCCATTGTCAATTTGAGCAATGAAAGAAGCTAAGTAGTCGGAGTCGAGATACAGGAAGTCTTTCAAAACGTTACGCTCCTTATAGAGATAAGAATTTATGATTTCATATTATATATGTTTCTTTAAGATTTGTCAACAGCTTGCCCGAACTAAGGTTCGCCAAAGAACCTTGATTCGTTGCTTTATTAATAAGGTTTACGGTTGCCTATTACTAACAACCTGTAGTAAGTTGTAAAAAGCAGACTTCTTAATACCCAGAAGAGCTAAAGCGGTGTCAAAATCAATTTCACGGTTTAAGTACTGTTTTGCTATCTTCATCTCTTCTTCTGTGCGAACGGTTTTAGGTCTGCCTAACTTTTTACCACTGGCTTTGGCAACGGCAATGCCCTGCGCCTGACGGTATTTTATCTTCTGCCACTCGCTTTCCGCTTGAAAGGCTAAAATGTGCAGCAAAATATCTTGGATAAAACGCATAAGTAAGTTGTCATCCGTTTGGTCGGTATCGAGCATGGGCGTGTCTAGCACTTTAATGGTGATACCTTTGTGAACGGTCAACTTACGCCACTGGCTTAAAATGCCGTCATAGTCACGACTAAGACGGTCGATATTTTCGAGGTAGAGAGTATCGCCAGATTGAAGCTTTCTAACGAGCTTGTGATATTTAGCCCTGACGGTACTTTTGCCGCTTTCTTTTTCGATGACGATATTTCGCTTAAGGATTCCAAGGTTGGTCATTCTGATAACTTGCCTTGCTTCGTTTTGTTCTTCGGTAGAAACGCGAATGAGTGCGTAGACAGTGTTTGCCATGGTGTATTGCCCCTTTGTTTTTGCTGTCCATTATACCCAAAACAGCACAGTCCGCGAAAGGTGTACCTTTGGCGGACTGCAATAAAAGTATAGCGAGTGTCACCTTCTTTGTCAATACCCACCTGAAAAGATTGTTTTATTGACGTTTTTTATGGGTATTTCCTATCACTTATTTGTGTATTATGCCAAAATTTACGTTCCGCCAAAGGTACACCTTTGGTGGAATCGACCAAACGGCTTCATAAACGACTATGAAGTTTTATTATGCAGTAAAAAGGGGCAACAGGTGAAGAAGAAATTAGCGATTCTAGTAAGCGTTATCATGTGTTTAACGCTTTTTTCGGCGTGCGGAAAGACAAAGGAGACTGAAAGCGCGACGTTGATGGGTAAATGGATTGCAACGTTTGAAGTCAACAGCGAAATGCTAGAATTTTGGGACGATGGCACTATGTTGGTATCAAAAGTAAACAAAGATACACAAGCCCTTGACACAGACACGTTAAAGTGGGTTGTGCAGGGAAGCCGTATAAAATGCACCTTTGATTACGCCGGGGAAGTAGAAGATTTTATCTACGAGTATAAGCTTTCGGGTAAGACGCTTACCCTAACCGACGAAGAAAGTGTAACTTATACTTACAAAAAAGCCGACGAAGTGAAGAACGTAGCGGCGGCGTTACTCGAAATTGCTAATGGCGCTACCGTGGCGGCCAATAACGAGCAAAGCCCTAGCAAGCAAAATAACGCTGAACCCACAACAAAAAGGAAACCGACGCAACGGCAAACCCAAAAGGCAACTACCGAAAAGGTCGTTGAAGCAACGACGAGCCTTGAAACGACCACGGCGGAGATAACCACACTGCCGGTCACTACTTCACTTACCCCGCTAGACCTTATGAATTCGTCTAGCGCGATTAAGTACGATAATGCCATGCTTCGTACTTTTTCTGACGAATTAACGGCAAATGATAACACGCAGTTTAAAAAAGGCTTCCGTTTTTACGTGGCAGATGACGCGTCATGCACAACGATTACTTATAATCTATTTCAGAAATATGAAAATATCACTGGCTATTTTTACTTGCCAAGAGAATACAAAAATTTGGAGTACAAGCAGTATTTCAAAATTATAGCAGACGGAAAAACGATATATACGTCTCCCGCCTTAAGCGCAGGTGTTTTGCCCATTTATTTTGATGTTGATGTTAGTACCGCAAATACCATAGATTTTTATATGTATGATGAGGGTGGAGTTAACTATGTAATTTTAATGAATAGCAATAGGTGGAGTCACTACTTTGCCGAAGTTTATGCGTATCCAAAATCAAGCCAAGGAGATTAACTGTCATGAAAAATAAGAAAGCGATTGCGGTTGTTGCAAGTCTCTTAGTGATAGTGATTGCTACCATAGTAGGCGTAAAACTGTACAATCAAGCGCCCGAAAGGGCGATAATTGGTACGTGGGTAGAGAAAGCAAATTATGAAGATTATGATGATGAATGGAGTGGTGACGCGTTTATTTTTCATAAAGACGGCACATTTGACGTTGGAGACGCAGATATTAGCGGCAAAATTGTCATAGACGGCTCAGGTCGCTATTTAATAAGCAACGATGGAACAAGACTTCAAATGGATTTTGACGATGACAAGGAAGTTGGTGAATTTTCAGTAAAAGGGGGCGTACTGATTTTGGGTGCTGATATATTCATAAAGCGACAATAAAAGTGGATAATTAATGCCAAATACCAAGACAAAATTTTAAGGAGAAAACATCATGAAAATTTTAAGTTGGGTTCTTACCGCTTTGGGCGGGGTTGGTACGCTGGCGGTTAAGATTATGCAAAAAATGGAGTTTTATCTAGATGATAAAAACAGCTACCTTTGGTTTGGCAGAGGTTCGTGGGACAATTATGGCGACATTTACAAAACGGTTGACGCACTGTCGAGCGTCTTTGCGGGAGTTCTTGTCTTAGGAATCTTGCTTGCTCTTATAACTTACCTAAAAAACGCCAAAAGCAAAGGCAAAAATATAGATATAGAAGCTACGCTAAAAGGCATAAAAGACAAAGCCCAAAGCCTTGTTAAAGCGGGAGCGGTTGCAATTGGAAAGGTTACGTATTGCGAAGCGTGCGGAAAAGAAGTCGCGCAAGGCGATAATTATTGCCGTCACTGTAACGCAAGCCTAGCTAAAGACACGCAAAGTCAAGCCTTGTTCTGCTCTTCGTGCGGAAGTGAATTATTAGAGCAAGCGAACTTTTGCGGGAAGTGCGGACAGAAAATCAACTAGGGCTATTGCTGTGCGGATGAATTTTGCGGGAGATAAAGGCGCATAAAGATTTTGCGCCAATTGCCGTATGGATATACAAAGATTATTGAGTACAATCACCTTCGGAGGGATAGTTCAGTGAATAAGCGCAAAAAACTCATAGCAATACTATCAAGCGCGGTTGTGCTGGTTTTGGTTGCCTATGCTTTATTCAAACCACAAAAACCATATATCGCGCCAGCAGATTCCGACCAGATGACTGCTACGCAAGCATATGAAAAATCAGTAATTACAGGTAGCGGGGCTTTTGGAAAAATTTCCAAGGAAGCAACGCCCGATATTAATGTTAGTATTTCAAACGCTAGTT
>JAISJQ010000007.1 GCA_031261445.1 Oscillospiraceae bacterium
TATACGGTAGGCGGTTTGCGTCCCCATCTCCGAAAGGAGGTGAACGCCATGGATAACACAACGTTGCTCTATATCGCACTCGTGCTGATATGTGCCACTGGGTACATCCTGTCACTTCGTGACCACAAAACGAAGTAACCGCCCCGCGACCAAGTAGGGCGATTACTTCAAATCCTCTATTTCGGGACGCAAACCGCTTATACGGTTGGTGTCACCATAATTATTATAGCACTGTAGCGCATAAATGTCAAGCGTGTGCGCTATATTTTTTCAGACACTATCACAAACACACGGGAGAAATGGATGACCTTAGACATACAGACGACCGACTACAGTGCCATTGTGGCGCACTGCCGCGCGGGATTGCCCAACGAGGCCTGTGGTCTGCTGGCGGGCACGCGGACGGAAGAGGCCTTGCGCGCGGAAAAAGTCTATCTGCTCACCAACACGGACGCGAGCCGCGAGCACTTCACCATTGCGCCCGCCGAACACTTGGCGGCCATCAAAGACATGCGCACGCTGGGTCTAGTGCCGCTGGGCAACTTTCACTCCCACCCCGAAAGCCCCGCCCGTATGAGTGCCGAAGACATCCGTTTGGCGCGTGACCCAAACGCTGTGTATGCCATTCTTTCCCTAGCCGAAGAGACACCCGTCCTGAAGGCGTTCACCGTTTTGGGGGATGAGCCAGCAGAGCTAGAAATAGCAATGCACAATTAACAAAGAACAATGAACAATTGTTTTGTGGGATACAGGCCTCACGCCTGTATCCTGAACCCTCACGCCTCATTGCCCCTACGAATAATCGTCAATTGTTAATTGTAAATTGTTCATTGCATTTATGCCCAGTTGTGCCAATCGCCGCGCCTGTGGTTCGCTGGGCGTGATGGCCAACGAAAAGCAGTCCGGCACATAAGCGGGTGCGCCGGGCAATACCACGATGTCCGCCACGGGCAGACCAGCCCAGTCCGTCGGCACGGCAAAAAGCACCAACATCTGCACACCGTCACACGCCACAAACGCGGCGGGCACTGCGCCCGGCCACACGCGCAGTTGCACGCCCTGCCATGTCACGCTCTCCCCTACCCCAATTTGCGTCACGGGCGTGTCCGGCGGCAAAGTGTACTGCGCCGTGGCACTGCTGGTGTAGACCGTGCCGACTGGGTATTCCCTGAGCAGTGCCGCCAGATTTTCCTGCTCCTCTTTGCTCTCGCCAGAGAGCCAGTAATCCACCTTGCCGCGCGTGCCCATGTCCGTCAGCGTCCCGGCAATCTGCCCGGCCGCGTTGAATTCCCCGCCGTTCACGCCCAGCACCAAACTGTGCGTGCCCCGCGTGACGACCAGTGCCACGCCCGCGCTCGTGCCCAACTGAAACCGTGTGCCTGCACGCAATGCACCCCAATCGTTCAGTTGCGCACTGAGCAGCAGCGCTACACTCAGCAGGGCGCACAGGGGCAGGAGCGCTCGGCGTTGGACGGCTTCTTTGTGGGACTTCTCCCGGCGCGAGAGCAGCAGCGCCATCAGTGCGCACAGCACCAGCACACCCGCCAGCCAAATGCGCATCCCTGTGCCCGTGGCGGGGAGTGACGCAAATGGCAATTTGCTGAGCAGCTTTGCGCCGTCAATCATCAACTTGCTGCACAGGCCGCAGACGAAATAGATCGCGGGGGTCAGCAAACGCAGGCCTGGCACGAGAGCGCACAGCGCCCCCACGCCGCTCCCCACCAGCGCCACGGACGCCGGGAGCGCGAAGACAATATTCGCCGGCACGGCCAGCAGCCCCAGCACGCCGCTGACGCTCAGCGACACAGGCAAAGTGAACAGCGACGCCATGAGGGTGCAGGTCACCAGCTCTTTCACGGACGCGAGGACTTTTTGCCCCGTGCGTAGCTCGTGCGTTTCTTCTTCGCGCCTCTTGCGCCACAGGCCGGGGAGCAAAATCCCCAGCGTTGCTAGGAACGAGAGCTGCAAGCTCAAGCCCTGCGCCGCGCCGGGGTTGAGTAGGCAGATCACCAGCACCGCCAAGCCCAGCGAATTGAGCGCGTCCGCACGCTTGTCCACCACCGCGCTCAGTTGCATGATCAGCAGCATCACGCCTGCGCGCACAATGGCGTCCGAAAAGCCCGTCAGAGCCATGAACAAGAGCACAAAGCCGCTCACCAGCGCGGCCTGTCCCCTCTTTTTGATGCGCAAAAGCGCGAACAGAGGCGCGAGCACCGCCACGCACCAAATCGCCAGATGTTGCCCCGACACCGCAATCAGGTGGCTGATGCCCAGTTCTCGAAACGCGGCGTTTGTGGTGGTGGAAAGTCCGCTGATTTCCCCCATCATCAGGCCTTTTGTCATGCCGCCGTACTCGTTGGGCAGGTACTCGTCCACACTGCGCAGGAGCTCGGCGCGTAGGCGGTAGACCCATGTGCCGATGCCGCGCGGCGGCGCTTGGATGGTCATGCCCTGTTCGGCGTGGCTCATCAGATACGCCCCCACGGCCACGCGCCGCGCGGGGTTTTGCCACGCAAAAAAGCTCAGCGGCGCGGTGATGATGTCCCCCGCCTGGGCAGAGAGCGGCGCACGCGTGCTCAGGCGAAAGCGGAAATTGACTTTCTCACCGTTCACACTTTGGGCGCGGCAATAGGCATAATGGCGACCATAGCGCGGCGCGGCGATTTCGGTGATCTGCGCGGAGACTGTGCCCGACTGGTCGGCGTAGCTGTCCGCGACGTCATCGAGTGCCCACTGCGCCGTCCACGAGAGCAAGCACGCGGCCACAACGCTCAGTGCGGCGGCAGTGAAGACCGTGCGTTGCACGGCGTCGATCCATTGCCGCTTGAGTGGAAGCCACAGCAGTGCCGCGAACATCAACGCAACAGCAAGGAGCACCCAGCGCAGCCACGCTGCCCATGCCCCCAACATCCCCAAGGCCATGAGCGTGAAGAAAAACGTAAAGCCCACAACGGCCAGAGGGCGCTTCATAGTCCCACCTATCGACAACTATTTGCGAATGATCTTCCCCGCCGTGTTGCGAACAAAGTCTTCGTCACGGATCTTGACTTGCGCGATCTGGGCATAGAGCGGCAATTTGCGGTTGACGGCGTCTACGGCATCTTCGAGTGTCTTCTTTTGCGCTATGCCTCCCTCGCCTAAGTAAAACTCCGCAACAATTTGTTCCCCTTCGGCATAGACCAGCACGGCCTGGGCGGCATCAATCACTTGTAGCTTCGCCTCCAGCCATTCGGGCGAGACGTTCTCCCCGTTGGACAAAATGATCAGATTCTTCTTGCGCCCAGTCATAAAGAGGAAGCCGTCGTCGTCCAGATAGCCTAAATCGCCCGAGCGAAACCAGCCGTCCTCTGTGAACACGGCCTGGGTCTCCTCTGGGTTGTTGTAGTAGCCCAAAAAGATGTGCTCGCCGCGCAACTGGATTTCGCCGTCGGGGGCAATGCGCACCTCTGTCCCAAACAGGGGCAAGCCCACGCTACCATCGCGCCAATGGTGGTTGCGGTTGATGGAGGCGGTGGAGGCGCTTTCGGTGAGACCATAGCCGTTGAGGAGGTTCACGCCCAACCCGCGAAAGAGCGGGAAGAGATTGGGATTCAGGTCGCCGCCGCCGCTGACCAAACTCTTCAGCCGTCCGCCAAAGTTTCGGCGCACACTGCCCAGTAGCTGTTTGGACACATCGATGCCGATTTTCTGTAGTGTGTTGCTTAGAGCCAGCATCGCCTTGAGCAACGCCGTCTTCTTCTGTTTGGCCGCGCCGCGCCAGATCTCTGCCGCCACGGATTCCACCACCAGCGGCACGCCAAAAATGCAGTCGGGTGGGTACTTGGACAAAAAGTGCTTGACGCGCTTGACGCTGGGGCACAGGGCACTGGTGCTCCCCCCCGCGAGTGGCGAGAGCAGGGCGGCCACCACGCCAAAGCAGTGGTGGAGCGGCAACACCAACAGGTTCATGCCCTCCTCCCAAAAGTTGCGGCTGGCCGCGCAGACGCAGTAGATCAGATTGTGGGCAGAGAGGGTCGCGCCCTTGGTCATGCCGGACGTGCCGGAGGTGAAGAAAATGGCGGCGGGGGCCTCTTTGTCTGGGACAAAGTCGCGGCGGTCAACGGTTCGCACTGCGCCTTCCGCGAGCAGCCCAGCGGTCTGGGTGAAGCAGAGCTTTTGGGGGGCATCGAGCGCGGCGGCCACGTCGGCATAGTCGGCCGAGTAGAGCAAAATATCGGTGTCCACCAAGGCCAAACGCGTGCGCTGCTCGTCCAGCGGCAGGTCTTTGTCCAGTGCCACGGCCACCGCGCCGTTCAAAATCCCGGCAAAGAAAAAGAGTATCCACTCGTAAGAGGTCTCGCCCATGAGGACATAGTGCTTGCCCGCCCAGTCCTGTGCACGCAGTGCCGCCGCAAGGGCGTAGACATCGCGCAGAAACTGCGCATAGGTGACAGAAACGGACGCACCGCCGCGCTCGAACACAAAGGCATCGCGCCGGGCGTAGGCTTGCTCGATAAACGCCAAAAATTCAGGAAAACTGGTCATCCAGGGGATATTCTCGTTCCATGGATAGGCTTTGTTGCGCATGGTTGCCTCCGCATTTTTGTTGCTCTAAGTATACATGCGAAAGCCCCAAATGTCAAGGTCTAGATTCTAGATTTTAGAGACTAGAGACTAGCTGACCTCTGCTTTCTGCGTTCTGTACCACGGACGCGCAATGCGCGCCCCTACGGGTTGCTTATTTTTGATTTCTGAGACACACAATGACGCAGAATCTAGCCTCTAGTCTCTAACATCTAGCATCTAGAAACCCATAGCGTTTCATACTTTTGCCCCGAAACGCTCTCGAGTATCTCGCGCTCTTCGTCGGTGACGGTCACAATGCCGTGCTCTTTCTTTTCGGCAATGACGCGCTGGATGAGCTCTAGATCGCTCTTTTTCATCTTGATGCGGCGGGAGAGGACGATGGAAATGACCACTAAGAGTGCCGGCAAAATGGCAAAAGCAAAACGCAGTCCCCAAACGCCCGTAGCATCTTGGTGGACGGTCACGCCCGATCCGGTGGAGGTGGCCACGCCGAAGGCGGCGAAAATCCAGCCGGCGATGGCTTGCCCCAAGCCCTGCATACTCTGCTGGGCAAAGGTGTTCACCGCGCTGAGCACGCCCTCGCGCCGCCGCCCGGTGATGAGTTCGTCCACGTCGGAGGTATCCGGGAAGATGGTGTTGGGCGTCATGCCCATGCCCGAATAGCCAAAGTAGAACAGCACGGCCACGGCGGTTTGCAAAATGAACGCGCGTGTGGGATCGGCGTCGCCCAGCGTGGGGTTGATGAGGAAGCTCAGCCCCAACGCCACGAGCATCAGCGGGGTGAGCAGCCGCGCGGGGGCTTGCTTGCCCACAAGGAGCGAGAGCAACCAATTGAGCGGGAAGCCGCACATCTGCCCGAAGCCTTGATAGGTGGTGATGAGGTTGAATTTATCGTTCACGCGGCCAACATAGCGCACAAAGAAGGGGTGCGCCGCCGTCCAGATGTTCATGGCCAGCACATTGGTGACGACCAGCGCCAAATACTGCCGGAAGGCACGATTCTTGAAGGTGGTGGTGTATTCCCAGAAGACCTCGCGGGGGTTGAGCTCTGGTTTGGGGACACTGCGCCAGTCCTTCTCTTTGGTCGAAAAGAAGGTGATGAACATAGGCAGGGCGAAGAACACGGCCTGCACAGCGCCCATAAATAGGAACTTAGACTTGAGGGCGGGGGTAAAGTCGGCGGTCTGGGTGAAGCCGAGCAGTGCCGAGGCCAGCGCGAAGGAGGAGAGCATCCCCACGGAGTTGAAGATGTAGCCCACGTTGTTGTAGTTGATGCGCAGGACGTAGGTGGGGGCAGTCTCGGGCAGCAGGCTCTCGTGGGGCACACTGATGAGGGACGAGGCCGTGGTGAAGAACATGTACGCGAAAATGAAGTACGCCATTTTCGCCGTGGTCTGCTCGTTGGGGATGCCAAAACTGTACCACAGAGAGAAATACGACAGCGCCAGCGGGATGATACCAAAGAGGAAATACGGGCGGCGACGACCATATTTGGTGCGCGTTCGGTCGGTGAGCAGACCCATGAAGGGATCGATCACGGCGTCCCAGATTTTGGCCAGCAGCACCACCAGACTCGCCTGCGTAAAGCCCAAGCCCTCCACTTCCGTGAGGAAGGTGAGGAAATACAGCGTGATGATGTAGGGCGTGCCGCCCTTGAAGATGTTGGCGGTGCTGTAGCCCACCATGGGCAGACCCTGTTGCAGGACGCCACGCAAGTCGATTTTCTTGCGTGGGGCTAGTGTTTCTGACATAATTTCCTCCAAAAGTAAAAGCCTAGGGAATTCCTAGGCGTTATTATACTGTATTCTATGCGTTTTGTCAAGTTCAGATAACAGAAAACAGAGGACAGAAGGCAGAATTGCGCCCGAATATCAGTATTCTGCCCTCTGACCTCTGCCCTCTCACACCGCGGACGCTGGGTGCGCGCCCCTACGGGATGATTGTTCTTGTTCTCCGCACGCCCGCTGAATCACACAAACACAGCGGGCGGCAGATTACCGCCCCTACAACAATTGTCCATTGTTCATTGTAAATTGTTCATTGCTTCGCATAGCTTGTGCAGAGCATTTCGGCGATGTCTATGCCTAGGTCGTCCGTGATGTGGATGCGGTAGACGCTGGTGGTGCGGCCGCGGTTGAGACAGGTGGACTGGGCGTAGAGCGCCTTGCCGCGCGTGCCCTTCAGGTAGCTGATGGCGCAGTTAATGCCCACGCTCATGCCCAGCACACGACCCAAAACATAGTCCGTGTTGCAGGCCACGGCAAAGCAGAGATCCGCCAGCGTGAAAATCGCGCCGCCCTGCACGCCGCCGCCTGCGTTGCGGTGTCCGTCGTGCAAAATCATGGAGCAGGTAACCCGATCGTCTGTGACGCTGTCGATCACCACGCCGATGTTCGCGGCGAACTTGTCCGCCGCGAAGAAGTCGCGGAAGGTTTGCAAATCGTGTTCCATGCGGCTATCCTTTCAGGGCGATGCCTTGCCCGGCCAGTTTGCCCACGAGGCGATCGAGCACAGGCTGGATTTCGCCGCGCGTGAGCGTCTTCTCTGGGGAGACAAAGTGCAGGCGCACGGTGACGGAGCTCGCGCCGTCCTCCAGCGCGAAGATGTCCACCAGCTCGTGGTGGCTGAGCGCGGCGGTCTCCAGCGCGGCGATGGCGCTGGCAATCTGCGCGAAAAACACGCCCTGCCCCAGCACGAACGAGAGGTCGACGCTGATGCCCGGGAACTTGGAGGGCTCGCGGTACGCAATGGGCGCGGCGGCCAGCGCGGCCAACGTGGGCATGTCGATTTCGGCATAGACAATGGCGGCCTTTTTGTCGATCTTTTTGGCATTGCGCGGGTGTAGCGTACCCAACGTGCCGATGGTTTGCCCGTCCGCGCTGAGGGCAAACGTGTTCGCCGGGTGTTGCCATGCGTGCGTGACGGCGGTTTTGGTGTAGACCGGGGCAATGCGCTTGACCGCCAAAAGCAAGTCGGTGACGATGTCGCGCAGGCGGAAAAACAGCGTCTCCTCGTCGGCATCTTTGGAGAAGAGCACGATGCCCAGCGTCTTGCGCTCGGCGGCCTCTCCCCTCTCGTCCGTGCCCTTGACGACACGGCCGGTCTCGAAAATGCCGTATTCGCTGGCATAGCCGCGATTTTCCGCCACGAACGTCAGTAGTGTAGGCGTGAGAGTATTTCGCAACACTTCGTGGTTGGGGTTGACGGAATTGAGCAGGCGGACGTTGTCCTCCACGGGCAAATCCAGCGCGGCGAACTTCTCTTTGTCGCACCAAATGTAGCTGTGCACCTCGTGCAGGTGGACGCGGCGCACGAGGAAATCTTTGGCCAGCGTGTCGAGCGTTTTGCCGGGATCTTCGCGCACGGGGCGCAGAATGGAGCGCGTGGTGTGGATCTCGAAGTTGTCGTAGCCATATACGCGCGTGATCTCCTCCACGAGGTCGGCGGCGAGGCTCACGTCTTTTGTCGCACGCCACGAGGGCACGGTGACGCTGAAGCCCTCGCCCGTTTGCGTCACGCCAAAGCCCAGCGCGGTGAGGATCTCCACAATCCGCGCGTCGTCGATGGGGATGCCCGTGTAGCGGTCAATGAAGCGTTTTTCTAGCTGGATGGTTTGGCTGGGATAGGCGTAGTTTTGCACATCCGACAGGCGGGAGACAACGAGCGCGCCCGGATCGATTTGCTGCAACAGATAGACAAAACGCGCGATGGCCGGGACGGTCATGCTGGGGTCAAGCGCTTTTTCGTAGCGAGCGGAGGCATCGGTGCGGTGACCCAGACGCACAGAGCTCTTGCGGATGGCCACCGGGTCAAAGGTGGCGCTCTCTAGGCACAGCGCGGTGGTGTCGTCCTTGATTTCGCTCTCCAAACCGCCCATGATGCCCGCCAAAGAGACGGGGGTCTCGTCTTGCCTACATATCATCAGCGTTTCGATGTCAATCGTGCGGAATTGTCCGTCCAGATTCTGGAACTGGAAGGGTTCGGGGAATTTTTGCACAACGAACGAATCCGTGTAGCGTTTGTCGTAGGCGTGCATGGGCTGCCCCATCTCCAGCATCAGGTAGTTGGTCAGGTCGGCCAAGAGGTTGATGCCGCGCATCCCGCAACGGCTCAGGCGCACGCGCATGTTCAGCGGGCTTTGCGCCACGTGGATGTTCTCCACCTGAATGGACGAAAAACGGTAGCAGGAGGGGTCGCGCAGCTCAATACTGACCGCCGGGAGGCTGTCATACGCACGCAAATCCGCTTGTGGAATCGGCAACAGCGGCCGCCCGGCCAGCGCGGAAAACTCCCGCGCAATGCCGTAGATGCCCCACAAATCCGGGCGATTGGTGAGGGACTTGTTGTCCACCTCAAACACGGTGTCGGTGAGCTGAGCAAACTCGCCCAGCGGCGTGCCCAGCGCGACAGGCCAAGTGATGTCCAAAATCCCGTCGTCCTCGTCACTCAAGCCCAGCTCGGCTTCGGAACAGCACATGCCGTTGGAGGCATACCCGGCAATCTTCGCTTCGCCAATCGCGTGGCCAGAGACGGTGCTCCCAGCGGGGGCGAACGCCACGGTCATGCCCGCACGGACATTGGGTGCGCCGCAGACCACGTCGAGCACGGCACTGCCCGTGTCGACCTTGAGCAGGTGGAGCTTGCGGCTGTCGGGGTGCTTCTCCACCGAAACAATGCGTGCGGCGATGACGCCAACGGTGTCCGCACCGTAGTGCAGCACATCCTCCACCTCGGCGGTGGAGAGGGTGAAGCGGTGGATGAGCGCGTCGAGATCCAGTCCGTCCAGGTCAACGAAATCGCGAATCCAGTTCATGGAAACAAGCATGGGGTGTCCTCCGTGTGTTGTTGTTCGTTTTTATTTGTAGAGCGCGGTGGGGTCTTCGTATATATCGACATAAGCACCAATATAATACCCCAAGCCCGTGTGGCGCAATGGATTTGCTTCACTCATCTCTGTTGGGTGTTGATAGTTCGTAAAAACCTTGCCGGGCTTGTCAAGCCAGAGCGCATTTAATCGTCTAGCGTCTTCGCCTGAAAATTCATCCCGCTCACTGCGCAAAAGTACATATTTCTTGTCTTTTTCTTTTGCATGTTGTTCTATTTCGTTGGGTGAGACAAATGTCGTTGAAATCCCCGTCTGCCTCTGCACGGCCTCGCACAATTCGACTTCATCGGTTGTGAATGAAGCGCTGTTATCGCTCACTTCTATTAGAATTTTTTCAGCACCGTTTGCGTTATCTATGAGATAATTTCTGAGCATTTCGCTAACAAGTGCGAACTTTGCTTCAAAGATTGTGTCGTAACGCTCGGCAATGTTGTGGTAAGATGCGATACGCAATTCTTCAATTCCCATGCCCCCCGAGCCACCTTCGGGGTATACCAGATCAAAACCAGCACCAATGGCACTGTCCTTCACAGTGTTATTGCGCACAGAAATGCCAGCATCGATGTGTATATTCCCCAACATGTCGCCTAAGCCGCAAGTGCCGCTCCAGCCAGTAAGAACAAGGCAATCTCCTGTGATTTTTTTTTCGTCCGAGAGCACAACTGGTAGCCCCGTTTTGTTTTCGAGATAAGCAATTAACTCTTGCGAAGGCTCTTGAAAAAGATTCCCGAAGGAACTTTTTTTCGTAGAAATCCGAAGTTCTTTTGCCTTTCCAAAAGGCGGAAATTCGGGGTGATCAAGAAGTTGGTTAATGATATCTTCCAGTACCTCCTGTCGCGTGCGCTCTTTTTTTAGCACGACAACTGAACCCTTACGGGCGGTGTCGAGCGTGCCAAGATAGTTTCCCGTCCGCCGCACTGCACCGAAAGTTGTAACCATCGCAAAAACCAACGCCAGCAGGGCGCACAAACGTGTGAAGTGTTTCATGGGTTGTCCCTCCTTAATTGCCCGCGCGGGGACGCACGGTCTTAATGAATAGAGTGCAAAACCGCCGATTTTGTTGCGTTTCTCCACAAGTTTCCACGCGTGCGTGTGCTTTATCCTTCAAACTGCGCCAGCGCCTTCAAGCTCCCGGAGTTGAAGTCGCGGATGTCCTTGATGCCGTAGCGCATCATCGCCAGACGCGTCAGTCCCAAGCCGAACGCAAAACCTGTGTATTCGTTCGTGTCAATCCCGCCCATTTCCAGCACGCGGGGGTGGATCATGCCGCAGGGGCACAGCTCCAGCCAGCCGGAATCTTTGCAGGAGGGGCAGCCCTCGCCGCCACAGATTAGGCACGAGATGTCCAGCTCAAAGCCCGGCTCAACAAAGGGGAAGAAACCCGGCCGCAGGCGCACCTTCACGTCCCGCTGGAAAACCTCAGAGAGCATGGTTTTCATGAAGTAGATGAGGTTGGAGATGGAGATGTCGCGGTCAATCATGATGCCTTCCATCTGGAAGAACGTGTTCTCGTGGCAGGCATCGATGCTCTCGTTGCGGAAGCAACGGCCGGGGAAGATGGCCCGCAGGGGCGCACCGTACTTGCGCATAATCGAGTTCTGCGCCGCGCTGGTGTGGGTCTTGAGCAGCTGTCCGTTGCTCAGGTAGTAGGTGTCCTGCATGTCCCGCGCCGGGTGGTGTTTGGGGATGTTGAGTGCCTCAAAGCAGTGATAATCGTCCACCACTTCGGGGTACTCCTCCACCGTGAAGCCCATGGTCACAAAGATGCGCTCCACTTCTCGCTGCACCAGCGTGATGGGGTGATACGACCCATGGGGGGTGCGGACGGGCAAGCTGACATCGTAGGGCTTGGCGGCGGCAATTTGCGCTTTCAGTTCGGCCTCGGCCAGCGCTTCGCCTGCGGCCTTGATGGCCTGCTCCACGCCTGTTTTCAACTCATTGATGACCTGCCCGGCGGCTTTTTTCTCCTCGCCCGCCAGCGAACGCAGATTCTGCATGAGGGCGGCGACGCTCCCCTTCTTGCCCAGGTACTCCACGCGCAGAGCCTCCAGCGCGGGCGCGTCCTTGGCGGCGGACAGGGCATCCTTGAATGCCCCACGCAGTTGTGCGATTTTCTCTTGCATCATGTTCTCCGAATTCGATTAGTCAATACATAAAACAGCCCAAACGCCACCCACGGGCAACGTCTAGGCAAATTATAGCATTTTGGCGCAAGAAAGTCAAACGGGCTTCGCAATGAACAATTGACAATTAACAATGTACAATTGTTGTGGAGTAGAAGATTGCCGCCCCCACAAATAATTGTTCATTGTTCTTTGTTAATTCTTCATTGCGCTAGCCTAGGGTCTTGCTTTTTTCGTTGAAATGCGGTATAATCTTGCACAATGCAATTAATGGAGGCATACACTCATGGTTTCAGCAGGAGATTTTCGCAACGGCGTAACGTTTGAGATGGAAGGCAAGGTCTATTCCATCGTGGAATTCCAGCACGTCAAGCCCGGCAAGGGCGCGGCCTTTGTGCGCACAAAAATCCGCGACGTCATCGGTGGTGGCGTGGTGGAGCGCACGTTCAACCCGTCCGAAAAATACCCCACGGCGTTCATTGAGCGCAAGGACATGGAGTACAGCTACAGCGATGGCGGGCTATACTACTTCATGGACCCGGAAAGCTTTGAGCTGGTGCCCATCGGCGAGGACATCCTGCCGGACAGCTTCAAGTTCGTCAAGGAGAACACCGTCTGCCGCGTGCTCAGTTACAAAGGCAGCGTGTTCGGCCTAGAGCCGCCTAACACCGTCACACTGCAAATCACCCAGACCGACCCCGGCTTTAAGGGCGACACGGCCACCAACGCCACCAAACCCGCCACGCTCGAGACCGGCGCTGTGGTGCGCGTGCCGCTGTTCATCGACGAGGGCGAGCTGCTGCTCATTGACACGCGCACGGGCGAATACCTCAGCCGCGCGTAAGGTTCTAGATTCTAGATGTTAGAGGCTAGAGACTAGAGTTCTGGCATAGACGCTATGGATGCAGACTCTAGCGTCTAGTTTCTCAGACCGCGGGCGAGCGAGGACGCTCGCCCCTACAAAGAAAGGACAAGAAAATGACATTATCCGAAAAAGTGGCACACCTGAAAGGACTCTCCGAAGGGCTGGGGCTGGACGAAGAGGACAAGCATGGCCGCCTGATCGCCGCCATCATCCAAGTGCTCGATGAAGCCGCCACGACCGTCAAGGGGCTGGAGGCCTCGGTCAGCGAGCTGACCGAACAGTTGGATGCCGTGGACGAAGACCTGGACGGACTGGAAGAGTTTGTGTACGAAGAGCTCGCGGGTGAAGACTTCGACGACGAGGATGACCTGTTTGGGGAAGACGCCGAAATCAGCTTGGAGTGCCCCGCCTGCGGCGAGACCTTCGAGGTGGACGCGGACATCATTGAAGAGGGCGGCAGCCTGAACTGCCCGGCCTGCAATGAGCTGCTTGAGTTCGAGGTCTCCTGCGACTGTGGGCACGAGCACCACCACGAGGACGAAGAAGACTAATCAGATTTCAGAAAACAGAGGGCAGAAAGAAAATCTGCCCTCTGTTTTCTGTCCTCTGCCCTCTGGATCACATCGTCTCGCGCATCAGTTCTGCGTGAGAGAGTTGCGAGAGCGCGATGACTTTTTGCACGTCCAGCCCCATGCAATCGGCTAGGCGCGTGCCGTAGTCTGGGTCGGCCAGATAGCAGTGCGCGGCGTGGCGCAGGCGCACGTTTTGGCTGACAGAGATGTTATTTTGGCACATGTTGGCGTTGGTGTTGTCGATGAGTGCCTGTTTCTGCTCTTCCGTCATGAGTTTGTAGAGCAGGCCGGGCTGGTAGAAGCAGTCGTCGGTGTCGTTGTCCTTGGGCTCGTAGTGGTACGCGTCGCCGAACAGCGCCAAGGGCGGCTCTTGCTCCTCTAGCTGCTGTGCCCATTCGTTTGCGCCGTTGGGCTGGAAGGAAACCGTCGCGCCAAAATTGCCGTTGGTGCGTCCTTTGCCGTCTCGGTGATAGTCGTGCACGGGGCAGTGGGGTTGGTTGACGGGGATTTGGTCGGCGTTGATGCCCAAACGGTGACGTTGGGTGTCGCCGTAGGAGAACAGCCGCCCCTGCAGGAGCTTGTCGGGCGAAAAGCCGATGCCCGGCACGATGTTGGCGGGATTGAACGCCGCCTGTTCCACTTGGGCAAAGTAGTTTTCCGGGTTGCGGTTGAGCTCGAGCACGCCCACCTCGTGCAGGGGGAAGTCCTTGTGCCGCCAGACTTTGGTCACGTCAAAGGGATTTTCGCCATGCGCCATAGCCTGCTCTTCGCTCATGAGCTGCACACAGAGCGTCCAACGGGGGTAGGCCTCGGTCTCGATGGCGTGGAACAAATCCAGCTGGTGGCTGTCGCGGGTGAGCTCGTTGACCTGCATGGCGGCTCTGTCGCTCAGGTTTTGGATGCCCTGCTGGGTCTTCCAGTGAAACTTGCACCATGTGCGCTCGTTTTGGGCGTTGAAGAGTGCGAACGTGTGCGACCCAAAGCCGTGCATGTGGCGATACGTGGCGGGGATGCCGCGATCGCTCATGGTGATGGTGACCTGATGGAGGGCTTCGGGCAGGGAGCTCCAAAAATCCCAGCGTGCCTGTGGATTGTTCAGGTTGGTCTTGGGGTCGCGCTTGATGGCGTGGTTCAGGTCGGGGAAGCGCAGGGGATCGCGCAGGAAGAACACGGGCGTGTTGTTGCCCACCAGATCCCAGTTGCCCTGCTGGGTATAAAAGCGCACGGCAAAGCCGCGAATGTCGCGATCCACGTCGCTTGCGCCGCGCTCCCCGGCCACGGTGGAAAAGCGCACAAAGGTCTCCGTCTGCTGACCAATCTGCGCAAAAACGGCGGCTTTCGTGTACTGCGTCAAGTCCTGCGTGACGGTGAACGTGCCGAACGCGCCCGATCCTTTGGCGTGCATCCGCCGCTCGGGAATGACTTCGCGGTCAAAGTGGGCGAGTTTCTCCAAAAACCAGATGTCCGCCAGCAGCATGGGGCCGCGCTCCCCGGCGGTGAGGGTGTTGGTGTTGTCGGCAACGGGTGCGCCGTTGTCGCGGGTGAGCAGCTTCTCTTTCGGGAAGGGCGCGGGCGCGTTTGTCTTGGGCATATTCGTCTCCCTGAATATTGATTGGTATGCTTATCATTGCCCACTGCATGGAACAATATACCAAAAAGCCCGCCGGAACATGCGTTCGGGCGGGCTTTATTCAGTGCGTGATTACTCTGCCGTGTTCTGCGTTTCTGCGTAGGCGGCCAAACGGCGTGCCTCGCGTTCGGCGCGGCGGACGATGAGTTCCTCCTCGGTTTGGCGCGCGTGCTCGGGTGTATGCTTGAAGGAAGAGCGCGCGATGAGCCAGACGGCGGAATCGAACACCACAGAGAGCGTGAACATGGGCCACATCAGCTTCATGAAGCGTTGTGGGGGCGGTATGTTGTCATCGACATATCCGCCGCGGTAGCCAGTCCATTGCAGGAAGGCGTTGCCCGTGGCCAGACCGATGTTGTTGTTGACCAGCTTGCCAAAGAGGGCTTGGATGGACATGGTCACGCCCTCAGAGCGAACGCCCGTTTTGAGCTCCACTTCGTCGAGCATCTCATAGTTCATCATCGTGCCCGCCACGCCGTCCATATCGCCTAGAACGTAGGTGAACATCTCCATGATAATGTTGAATATAATCTTGCCGCCGGTGTTGTATCCCACGAGGAAACGCAAGAACCAGGCGATAATGTTGGTAATGGCGGAGAGGCGATGCGTCCGCAGTGGGCCGCCCACCGCATTGACCATCTGCCGAAGAAACGGCCTGGCAAAGGTGACGGGAATGCCAACGATTTGCTCCTTGGCCCATAGAACCATCTCACCACCTAGGCGCTTGCCGAAGAGCTTGAATTTGGGTATCAGATAGCGGAAAATCAGCAAGGTATCCACCGAAGGCGTGAACACCGTAATGAATCCGGCGACGATGTTGGCGATGGCATAGGGGTTATGCTTGATGACGGCAAAGGACTCCGCAATGCTCAGTTGCGGCTCGCCAGTGAGCGGATTGATCGCATAGGCAACGCCCGTTTCTTCCAAGCGCTTTTCGTGCTCAAGCGCTAGGAATTCCTTGCGCTGGGCACGGCTCATGGCCTTCAGTTTTGCCTTGCGCTCGGCGAGCTCTTGCTTGAACTTCTCTTCCGCCGCCGCCAGTCTTTCGGCCTCCAGTTCTTCGGGCGTGAGCACGTCTTCGTTGCGATCGGCAATGCCCACGGGCACAGCGTGGTTTTCATCGGCCTGCAAGCGCGTCATGGGGATGCCCATGCTGAAATCCACGCGCTGGCGGATATAGGAGATCATGTAGGCGGCGACAATCTTGAGCGGGAGGACAATCAGAGAGCCGATGACGATGATTTGGTAATCGTTGAAGCCCACGAACGCACGCAAGCCCATGAGGATGTTGGGAATATTGGCAAGGGGGTAGCCGATGAACTGTGCGCCCATGCCCGACCAGACCTGCATTTTGGCACGCTCTTGTGAATACGGGCTGATGCCCGCGCGGAGCTTTGAGCCGGCCACGGCGTCCAATGTGCCGATGACATCCTGCATACAGTTGAGGGCGACCAAAACGATGATGTGTTGCACACTGTTCAGCCCGCCATCCAAAAGCTTGAGCATCATGAAGACGTTGCCCGTGATGGCGGAAATGCGCATGATGGTACGCCATTGTTTGGGCCCCATGTTTTTGCGATCCATCCACGTGCCAAAAAGCGGATCGTTCACGGCGTCCCAAATGGAGGAAATCACGCCCGCGATGGTCAGCTGGTTGGGCTTGATGCGAAACCACTCTTTGTAGAGGAAGTCCTGCTTGTTGAAGCCGTCGCCAATGGACTGAAACGCGCTGGAAAAGAAGAAAATGAGCAGTTCCCACGGGGTCAGATGCCCTTCGGGCACGTGGTCGCCGCGTACCCAAGTGCGCGGTTGCAGCCACGCATCCTTCGCCTCTTGGCGGGTCTCCGCCGGGAAACGGCTGATGATTTTTCCGTTGCCGTTTTCAATCCAGTTGCCCACACGGGCACGAAAACTGCGCTTGATTGTCTCTTGTTCCACGGGCTGTCCTTTCAGGCAAAAAATAGGCTGCGAAGCTTTTCTCCTTGCTTTTTATGCACATGCAATCACACATCGTCCACGTACCGAACAACGCTGACGAATGTCCTGCAATATTATGACAGATTTGGCTGGAAAATGCAAGCCTTTTTGCGCAAAATGTCAAAAAAACTTGGGACAATACGCGGACAGGCGCGTTTTTACTTGCCGTCCGTCACCCATTTATAGCCCCGACCCCACACGGTGGTGAGGTATTGCGGGTTGGAGGGTGTCTTTTCGAGCTTCATGCGCAGGCGGCGGATGTTCACATCCACAATCTTTTCTTCGCCGATGTAGTTCGTCCCCCAGACGCGCTCAAGGATGTCCGTGCGGCTGAGCGCCGCGCCGATGTTGGTGAAGAAGTACTCCATGAGCTGGAACTCCAGTTGCGTTAGATCGATGTTTTCGTTGACGATTTGCCCGTCTTTGGAGCTGTGGCGCGTGAGCGTGTGGCTGCGCAAATCGAGTGTGAAGTCTTTGCCCGCGTGGAGGATGTGCGACGTGGAACGCCGCTCGGCCTCGTCGTTGAGCGCGACGCGGCGATAGACGGCATCCACCCGCGCACTGAGCTCCGACGGGGAGAAGGGCTTGGTGATATAGTCGTCCGCGCCGTTCATCAGGCCGTTGAGCTTGTCCATCTCCTGCGCCTTGGCCGTGAGCATGATGATACCGATCTTCGCGCTCTGGGCTCGCAATTGCTTGCAGACCTCCAGCCCGTCGATTTCTGGCACCATGATGTCAAGAAGCGCCACGTCAAAGTTGCCCTCTGCCGCCGCGTACTCCGCCAGTGCCTGCGCACCGTCCTCGGCTTGCACCACTTCATAGCCGCCGCGTTGCAGATTGATGACGATGAACTCCCGAATCGCCGCCTCGTCCTCCAAAACCAAAATCCGTTTCACGTGTAATCCCTCCCATTTTTTAGATCAGCCAGATGAGGCTTTGGCCGATGCTCTCCTCAGTGACACCGTTCGCCGCGCCTTCCTCTGAAATGATTAGTGTAGCTTGTTTTTCGCCATTTGTCAAGAGCGTGCCCGTTTCGCCATCGTAATTGGGCGCGATTGTACACAATACTTCGCCGTCCAGTTGGGCGGTGAAGCGCCCCGTTTTCTCGTCTAGGCGGAACGTGCAGTAGGCGAACGGTTCAGTATCTGTGCGCAAAATCCACTGGGCGTCAATCCAGAGATTCGCCACACTCGGAAAGACTTCTTGCCCGCCGTTTTCGTCCCATCGTTGCCACGAAAGCTCTTGCAGGGCACTGTTCAATTTCGTTGGGTTGTCTGTGTCGTCCAGATTGCTGAACACGGGCACTTCGATTTGCCCGTTGTTGTTGATGTCTTGCGGCAGGATGTTGGCGGGGTGCATTGTGGAAATATTGATCAATGTGTCGGTGTTGATCGTGAGATTCAGCAAGTTTTTGGCGGACGGACTATAGACAATCAGTTCCGTCACCTGAACATTCGTTCCTTTTCTTGCGTTCACGTACAGTCGCGCCGCCGTCCCCTGCCCTGCCACGGGATGCTTCGTTTTCCGGACTTCTTCCACGATGGTTTCGGTGTAGGCACTAACGTTGCTATCCAGCGCCACTTTTTTCCACGGCATGAGCTCTTTGTGATCCGCCGAGATTTTCTGCGCATTCCCCCAGTACGTGTTGCCGTCCCGCGTTGTCTCCGCTTGCACGTAGAACAGCTCGCGGTGCTGATCGCCGTCCAGATCCGCCAGCGCAAACGTCTCCGCAGAAAACACGCCGATGGGCATCAGTGTGGGCGGCGATTCGGCGCGTTCTCTCATCCCGGCCAAGTCGAACACTTGCAGCATTTTGTCCGCACCCCGCGACCAAAACAGGAACAGCTGGCAGGCATCGCTCCCCGTCAAGTCAGAGACTTGCGCCGAGAGATAGCTTGTCCCCGCCCCCGGCTCATCGAGCAAGAACACCCACTCGTCCGCCACCAGATAATAGAGGCAGAAACGCAACATGGACTCTGTTTTGCCATCGGAATAGACCAGCAAGGCCGCGTCCTCTTTGCCGTCCCAATCGGCATCAAACATATGTACCGCGCCGCGTGCGCTACTGCTCAGCGGCGTGACCAAGACGGCGGACGCACCCGCGTGTGCGCGAAAACTCTGGAACAATGCCTGATGATCGCCAAACGGCGCGGGGGGGCGCATCAGGCGATCAACGGGTTGAATCACCCATGGCGAACAGCCGCCCAGCATCAGCAGGACAGCCGCAAGCAACCCTATTTTGCGTACAGTACGCATATCCTCCCCCAAAACCCCAAGGCGGTCGATTGCCCCGCAACCGACCGCCAAAGTCTAGCGTTACCAGACGAAACTGGTGTATTCGTCCTTCACTTTTTGCGTCTGCTTGAGCTTCATGGTCATCTTGATGGCTCCCAGCAAAGGCACGGACGCGGCCTTGCCTGTGTCGGGATCTTTGACAGAACCGCTGGCTGAAATATCCAGCACGATTCCCTTCTCGTAGGTCAAGTTCACCAAGCGACCGTTCGGGTCAATCGTGGCAACAATCTTCACGTTTTGGGTTTTCAAGCTGATGCTGGTCGTGGGATTGATCATCATTTGCCCCATCAAGCTATCAAACGTTGTGTCAAGATCTGTGGACGTCATATAAAGCATCTTGCCTTTGGCATCTTTATACACGCCAAAGTGGTTGATGGCGGAATTCTGGTTCGGGTTCGTTTCGTTGGCAATGGTGAGCGTGTAGACCGTGTTTTTGCCCGAATACGTGATTTTCGCGCTCGTCACATCGCCCGGCACGAGTTTTGTGGCCAGCAACAAGCCCTGCGTGGCATTCTTTGCGATTGTGCTTTCTTCCACCGGCAGAGCGGTTGTTTCTTCTGGTATATTCTGTGCCGGCACAAGCGAAACGGCAATCGAGCCGCTGGAGGTTTGTGTGCCTGAGTTTTTCCACTTGAAGCCGGCCTTGTTGTTCTGCGCCAGCGCGGTGGCGGCGTTGATCTTTGTGATCGAGTCCAGAATTTCCGGCGTGGTCACGGTGATTTTCAGCGTCCACGACTTATTGTTATACGCCGTCACCTTGATGTCCGCCGTCCCTACGCCAATTCCTGTCACAATGCCAGATTGCGAGACTGTCGCCACTTTTTCGTTGTTCGATTCATACGCGCGTGCGCTGTGGGCGTCCGCCGGTGTGATGGTTGTGGTCAGCGGGAGCGTCTTGCCAATGGCCACCATGGTTGTGGTGGCGCTGAGCTTCACCTGCGTGGGCGCGGGTTTTATTTGCACATACAAGTCTTTCGAGAGCTTGTTCCACGTTGTCACTCTAACATACGTGATACCTGTGCCGACGGGCGTGATTTTGCCCGTGGTTTTGTCCACGGTGATGATTTTCGTGTTGCCAGAGGCATAGGTGCGCGTAGCCAGCGCGTCGGTGGGCGTAATGGTGACGCTGGGCGTGATCGGTGTCTGCCCCATGCCCATGACGTAGGGCTTGGCGGCGGTTGTGACGGTCTTGAACGCCACGGCCGTGGGCTTATTCTTCACCGTGACTTTGATGGTCGCCTTGATTTTGCTGTTCTTTTTGCTGGCGATGGTGATGGTCGTCACGCCTTTGCCAACGGCTTTGATTGTGCCGCCACTGATGGACACAACGTTCTTGACGCTACTCGTCCACGTCACGGTCGTGTCGGCTTTGGCGGAGGTAAACTTCAGCGTGGGCTTGATGGATTCCCCGACACCCAGCGTCGCGCTGGTTTGGCTGAGCGTAATCTTCGTGGGCGCGGGCTTCGTCACCGTCAGCTTCATTGCGCTGGAGACCACTTTGTTGTAGCTGGTGAACTTGATGTTGGTTGTGCCCACCGTCAGGGGGGTGATCTTGCCCGTTTTGGCGTCTACCTTGGCGACTTTCGGGGCGGAGGATGACCACGTCCCGGAGACCTGCGCGCCTTTCGGCGTGGCGGTGACCGCAACGGCTTTGCTGGTTTGGTCAAGGGTGAGTGTCTTGGTCTTCGCCAGCGTCAGTTTGGTGGGCTTGGCCTTGACCGTCACCGGGACTTTGGCGACCTTGCCGCCCGTTGTGGTGACGCTGATGGTGGCCTTGCCGGCCTTTTTGCCAACCACTTTCCCCTTGCTGTCCACCGTGGCAATCCTGCTGGCGGAACTCTTCCACGTCTGCTTTTTGGTGGTGGATTTGGCGGGTGTCAGCGTGGCTTTGAGCGTGACGCTCTCGCCCTCGCCGATGGTCAGCGCGGTCACGTTGGTCTTGATGCCCGTTGCCTCTTTTGCGCTAACCGCAACGGTGAGCGTGGTGAGCATCAACAGGACGGCCAACAGCGTAGCCGCAATGCGTTTGAATTTCATGGTCTGCCTCCTACTTGGGGAAACGGGCGCTTCCGCTCGCGGGGAAACGCCCGTGCGTGATTATTTACCACTGAAAGCCGCTGAAATCTGCGACCACTTGAATATCGAAGGTCATGATGTCGATATAGCCATTGCCCGACAGGACAACATTGGACAGCAACTCAGGCACACCCATTCCTGCCAGTGCTTCCCTGAGAAGTTTCTTCTCCAACGACACTTTGATGACTGCGCCAACATTGTGGTGCACGGCCGTCAATTGACCATTGGCATTGGTGGTATAATCCACACGCACATCGTAGGTTTGGATATCAATGCCAGAGAGAAGCACTTCTGCTAACTTTTGCATGGTGGGATCGTCGCCCAACATTTCATCTAGATTGAACATTTTGGCAAATTCTTCCGCGCTGAACATGTTGGCAGTGAAATTGCCCACGGCCGTATCAAGACCTTTTGGGTTGCTTTCGGAGTTGACATTCAGGCGGGTTGTCGTGAGTCCACTCGTGGTGCTGCGCGTGTAGCTTGTCACATGTGCGGGTTTGAGACTAGCCAGCAAGAGCGAACTATCGCCGTCCGTCCATTTTGATTTTGTCCCCCACACATACTCCCACTCGGTGCGATCAGGCACGGCCTTCAATTCGCCCACGGCATCGGCTTCTTCCAGCGCAACCTTCATCTCGTTGAGCGTGCCCCTGGGTACGGCATTAACCCCTTCCATAAGACCAAAGATCGTTTTGAACGTGTCAGAGAACGTGACGGTGTTGATATAGAGCGAATTTTGCTCAAGATAATCGGGCTTGTCTTTATAGAACAGAGCGGTTGCGGCGTTGTAGTCGTTGATTACTTCAATGGGGTTCACCGTGAGCAGATAACTTTTAGATAAACCGTTCCAGTATGTGTACGTGATGGTGGTTGTGCCTGCTTTTATGGCTTTGATTTGGCCAGTCACCGCATCAATGGTGGCAACGGACTTATCGGAGCTGGTGTACGTTGTGCCATACAGGTTCGCGTCCCAGACGATCGTTACGGTCTTGGTTTCTTTCGGGCGCACGACAATCCCCAAGATCTTCTGTTCTTCGCGCACCGTATAAGTGTAGTTGTAGCTCACGTTTTTCGCAGAACCATCTGCGTTCATGGTCGTAAACAAAGTCTTCGCGGCGATGCCCGTTGTGATGCCCACGGGGTTGGGGACGACTGTCACGACGATTTCGGCGGTTCTGTTGTTCCATGTGGTGGCTTTAATGGTCGCCTTTTTGGAGGCGATGCTGGCGGCGTTGAGCGCGGGGTTATACACGGCGGTAATCTTGCCGCTGTTGATGTCCACCGTGGCGACAGACGGGTCGCTGGACGAGAACGTGACGCCCTTGCGCACGTCGCCCGTATTGGTGTAGGTCACCCAAGGCGTAACGACTTGGCCAGCCGAGAGGGTCAGCGCGGTCTTGCCATCGCTGGTTTTATAGTTGATGCCCAACGGCGCGGGGATAACCTTCACCGTGAGCTTCGCGACCAGACCATTCCAAGTTTTCACTTCAATGGTAGCCGTGCCCACGGCCTTCGCGTTGAGCTTGCCGTTGGCATCCACTTCAACGAAGTTTTTGTTCAGGCTGTTGAAGCTGAGTGTTTTGGTGGCGGCGGCGGGTTGCACGGTCACGCCACCGATGGTGAAGGGTTCCCACTGCCCGATCGTGATGCTCGCGGTTTTGAGCGTGATGCTCGTGGGGACGGGCTTGACGGTAATCTTCACGCTGGCCGTGATTTTGGCGTTTACCTTGCTCTTGGCGGTGATGGTCGCCGTGCCGCCTGCGCCCTTAATGGCGGTCACGTTGCCGCTGGCGTCCACGGTGGCGACGTTCTTTTTGTCGCTTGTCCAGGTGAGCGTTTTGTTGGCATCCGCCGGGGTAAAGGTGGCTGTGACGGTCGTTTTCTTACCGCCCTCGAGGGTATTTGCGCCCGCTTTGAGGACGATTTTTGTAGGGTTTGCCAGCTTCACGGTGATCTTCACTGTGCCCTTGATCTTTCCACTCTTCTTGCTGGTGGCGGTGATGGTCACCGTGCCAGTCTTGCCTTTGACTGCCGTCACTTTGCCTGTGTTTTTGTCCACTTTGGCGACTTTGTCATTGCTGGACGTGTAGGTCAGCCCCGTGTCGGCATAGGCGGGAGTGAAGGTCGGCTTGATGGTGGTGGTGTTTCCGGCGATGACCGTGCTGGCCGCCGCCTTGAGGGTGATCTTCGTAGGCGCAGGCTTCGCCTTCACGGTGAGCTTGAGCTTGTTGGAGACCTTGTCGCCGGCTTTGACGGTGATGAACGTTGTGCCGACTTTCAGCGGTGTGATTTTGCCGGTTTTGGCGTCAATCTTGGCGACCGCTTTGTTGGAGGACGACCAAGTGAACGCGGCTTTCGCGCCCTTGGGCGTGACGGTGGCTTTGGGTGTGTTGGTTTGCCCCACGGCGAGGGAAAGTGTGGAGGCCAGCACGACCTTTTTCACGGCAGGTGCTGGCGCGGCGAAACTCGTCACCGCGAACACGCTCAAGAGCATGACGACGGCGAGGAGCGCCGAGAATACGCGCTTCATCTTTTGCATACGGGATACAACTCCTTCAAAAATGTGTGTGCGAGATGGGTGTGTGTGTCGCAAAACCGTAAATTTGCCCGATTGTCCATCTCTTCACGTCTGATTATACACTGTCTGGGCGCAAAAAGCAATAGGGTATTTGGTTAAAGTTTTGTAACTTTTCTTCTGTCCGGTCCAAAAACTTCGTGATTCTGCACAATTCTTGTGCGATATTTACACGTTTTTCTGTGAAAACTCAGTTGTTCCAGTGCCAACGATGCGGAAGAGATCGCCTGCGTCCTCTTTTTTGGCATATTCTGCCACGCGCAATACCTCGTATTTCCGCAGCGTCTGCCCCATACGGATGCCGATCACGTCGCCGATTTTCACTTCGTAGCTCGCGCGGGCGCGGCGGTCGTTCACGTCCACGTGCCCGGCGTCGCACAGCTCGTTGGCCACCGTGCGCCGCTTGACAATGCGAGAGACTTTCAGGTATTTATCTAGGCGCATGGTGATTTTTTCCTTATGTTGTATTGTGCATTGTAGGGGCGAGCTACGCTCGCCCGCTGTATGAAACACTGTGTTTGTGAAGATCAGCGGGCGGCAGATTGCCGCCCCTACAGACCTCATGCCTGTATCCTGAACCCTCATCCCTCTATGCTCGCCCCTACAAACCTCATGTCTATTTGCGTTTGATCGTCAGGCAGATGCTCTCGTGGTCGCCGAAGACTTCGGGGATTTCGAAGCCGATATGCATCAGGCTGTCGCCGTGGTAGCTGACGCCCAGCTCCTCGATGAAGTAGAGCGCGGCGGGATCAAGCCCTTGCAGCTGCACGCGGCGCGGCACGTGGTTGGCCACCTTGCGCTGGAGCACACACTGCACAAAGGCCGCTTTTTTGTCGGGGCTGACGTACATCCACGCGGCCTCAAAGGGATTCTCAAAGGGGCTGATGAGGCGGTAGAAATCTCCGCCAAAGATGAGCTTCTGGTACTCTTGATAGCGGTCAATCTGGTCTTCAATCAGGTCAAATTCCGCTTCGTCCAACTTCGTCAGATCCAGCTCATAGCCAAACGTGCCTTGCAGCGCCACATCGCCACGGGTCATGAAGGGCGTGTTGCGACCCGTTTGGTGGTTGGGGATGGCGGAGACGTGTGCGCCCATGGTGCGGATGGGGTAGGCAAAGCTGGTGCCGTACTGAATGCTCAGGCGGTCGATGGCGTCGGTGTTGTCGCTCGTCCAGGTTTGCGGCATGTAGTAGAGCATACCGGGGTCGTAGCGGCCGCCGCCGCTGGCGCAGGATTCAAAGAGTACTTTCGGAAATGCGCTGGTGATGCGATCCAAAACGTCGTAGAGACCCAAGATGTAGCGATGCCAAACCTCGCGGCTGCGGTCGGCGGGGAGCAGGGCGCTGAAGGTCTCGGTGAGGTAGCGGTTGCAGTCCCACTTGAGGTACTTGATGTCCGCTTGCCCCAACACGTCGCTGATGCGCTCCACCAGATAGTCCTGCACGTCCGGGCGGCTCATGTCCAGCACCAGCTGGTTGCGCCCCAGATTGGCCGGGCGGGTGGGGATGCGCAAAACCCAATCTGGGTGTGCGCGGTAGAGGTCGCTGTCGGGGTTGATCATCTCCGGCTCGAACCAGATGCCAAAGCTCAGCCCCGCATCGTCCACGCGCTCCACCAGTTCCGCCAGCGAGCAGCCCAGCTTTTCTTCGTTCACGAACCAGTCGCCCAAGCCAGAACGGTCGTCGTCGCGCTTGCCGAACCAGCCGTCGTCCATCACGAGCATCTCAATGCCCGCTTCCGCTGCCTTTTCGGCCAGTCCCACGAGGCGATCGGCGTTGAAGTTAAAGTACGTGGCCTCCCAGTTGTTGATGAGGATGGGGCGGCGTTTGTCGCGCCATACGCCACGGCAGAGGTTTTTGCTGTAGAGTTTGTGGTAGGTGCGGCTCATCTCGCCGTAACCCGTGGCGGAGAAGACCAGCACGGCCTCGGGCGTGGTGAACAGCTCGCCGGGCTCTAGCTTCCACGAAAAGTCGTAGGGATTCACGCCGATGACCACGCGCGTGGTGTCTTTGTGATCCACCTCGGCCTCAATCAGGAACGAGCCGCTGTAGACCAGATTGAAGCCATACACGTCGCCGCGCGTCTCGCTGGCATCCAGATCGGCCAAGGCGGTGAAGGGGTTCATCATGGCGGAGGAATAGCCACGGCGGCTTTGCAGGCTCTGGCCGCCGCGCCGCAGGGGTGCCCACTCCACCTGGCGCTCCCGCGCCCAAGCGCCGGGCAGGCCGAGCATTTTGTATTTGTTGGTGGGCAGTTCAATGGCGGCGGACAGCGCATAGCCCAGCGTCAGGGGCGTGGCGGCTTTGTTGCCCAGCACTGCGTGGCGGGTGATGACGTCCAGATTCTTGAAGACGGTGTAGTAGAGCGTGGCGGTCAGGCCGCTGTAGTCGTCCGCCGTTTCGATGACCAGCGTCTCGGCCTCGTCGTCACTGTTGACGTAGGTAGCCGGCAGACCGCTGAGCGGCGGCTTGCCGGGGGTGACGCTGTGGGACACGTAGCGCAGATCCACCGCGGAAGAGCCGTCCGCCGCCACGGCGGTGACCGCCGGGACACGGTGGTCGCCCGCGCCGCCGCCGGGGAACTCAAAGGCCATTTCGCCGCCAGCGTCGATGGTGTTTTCGCCCTGCAGACCAATGGTCTGTGCGCCGTTCCACGGTAACAGCGCGCCAAGGTCATAGTCGCTGACCGTCTTGCCCCAATAGCGGTGCAAAAGCTGCCCTTTTTCTGTGATTTGCAGAACGTAGGACGCGGAGGGTGTGTCGAGCTTAAAGCTCCGGGATTGTTCGTCAAACTGAATGGACATATGCGCTCTCCTATGGTTGTGTTTTTTGTCGCAATGTTGCAAGCAATAGTATAACGGATTTTTCCAAAAAGCGCAAGTGTGTGAGCGTGAAAAATTATAAAACGTCCAGCGTCTTGCGGGACGTTTTGTAGGGGCGACCCTCGTGGTCGCCCCTGTGCTTGTTCAAATCAGCGGGCGAGCAAAGCTCGCCCCTACAAGTGAATCGCGATTCAGTCAATCGACCCTGTCGTCCTAGGCACTACTGTCGGTCTGGGTACGTCTGTTGGAGCAGCCGCTGTTGTGCTTTGCGCTTGGGTGGTCGCCCAGTCTTCGGTTGTGTCATCATATTCGTCATAATATTCATCATCGTAATCGCGCTCGTAGTCCTCTGGAAACAGCTCTCTAAAGTCGTAGCTATTGCTTTCTGTGCTCCAATAGGGCTTTGCCCATTGATAGAACTCTTTTCTGTAGCTCCGCATCGCCGCCTCATATTGGGCATCGCACAGAGACCAACTGCGACCATCTGCGTGGGTCTCCCTCCACTCATAGCTGTCAAAAAAGCTGGATTCGTATTGCCACGTCAGCGCAACGTTGGCCGCCTCGCGGATGCGGGGGTCTTCGTCGTTCCGCGCCACGTCCACCAGCGCGGGGACGGCGGCGGTGCTCCAGCGGAACTCCTTGAAGTCCGGCTGCTGCACCTGATGGGTCTTGAACAAGTCCGCGTTGGTGCGCACAATCCACGCGTCCCCAAAACCGAAGGAGAGCACCAACAGTACACACGCCGCCGCGACGGCGGTCAGCTGAAAGGCGGGCAGTTTGCGCACGAACAGTCGCGCCAGCAGAATCAAAAACGCCAGTGCGAGGAAAATCATGATGGCAAACGTTTGGACGCGCCGCTCGGAGAGCGCGAAACGCTCGATGTACAGAACCATCTTGCGCAGTGCCGTGGCGATGAGTAGCAGCGTTTCGCCGCAGAGCACCGCCGCGACCAGACGCACCGTCAGATCCGCCGTCCCCGTGTCTTTGCGTTTGGTGAAGGCCAGCACGGGCAGAATCAGCACGGCGTTGATGATGGCCGCGATGCACAGTTCATAGAAGCCCGTTCGGGCGTAGTCGGCGGGCAGTCCGTCCTGCGGCACTTCGCTCCGAAATGCGCTGAAGAATTCGGTGGACTGCGTGATGAGATACAACACATACACGGCAATCACCACGCCCAAGAATACGCAGGTCACTACGGGATCGATGCGCTGTGCTTGCGCAACTTGCGCGGGCTTTTTGGGCGCGGGCTCGTAGGCGAGCGAATACAGCAGTGCCCACAGCGGTATGAACAACAGTGCGCTGAGGAAGGCTTCCAGCAGCCAAATGCCCAGCGAATCGAAGATCTCGCCAACGAGATTATCGAAACGCGCATCGCTTTCCATGAGCAAGGGAATCACAATGGCGACCACGGGAATGGCCAACAGAAGACCCAGCAGCACTTTGCCCACGTTGCCTTTGCTGTGCGTGCTCTTTTGGAAGATGAAGCGCATACTGCCGCCGATGCCTGCCAGCGGCGCAATGAAAATGCCCCAGAGCACGTCCAGAATCGACCAGTAACTGTCCGCGCCGTAGCGCATTGCGCCAGTCAGTTCCAGCAGAAACAGTGCCGTGATGACGGTCAGCGCGAGAAACCAGATGCCGAACATGTTGCCGCCCATCTCGTTCACACTGCCCTGCACCGTGAAGAGTGACGCGAGAGCCAGCCCCAGCACGGCGTAGACAATCGCCGCCGGGCGCAGCTTGATTTTGCGCACGGCCGCCAGCACAAAGCCCAGCGCATACGCCGCCGCCACCGCGATGGAGAAGCCCAGCACCATCCTGTTGAGGAAGCCCAAATCGACCAAAAGGAAGGAGACAATGAACGTACCCAAGGGAATCAGCACGTCCAGCGGCGTGCGCTTGGGGACGGGTTTGGGCGGTGTGGGCGCGGGGTAGAAGCTGGGGGGCGGTTGCGGGGGCAAGTATGCGGGTGGCGCGAGGGGCTGCGCGGGTGCGGGTGGATTGGAGAAGTTGGGTGCATCGGCCATGGTGTGCCTCCTGATGGCAGTGCTCGCGAGGAGCAGTGCGCTGTTTTTTCGGTCGCTTGTCAGCTACCTGTCAGCGTGATTATAGCACACTGCTAGGCAAATGTCAATAGCTTTTCGAATATATTTTTACTGTTTTACGATAATTACTCGTTAAATTTCATGGTGTACACAGAAGTGACCTTTCTACTCCTGCTTCTTTGCAAACAGCACCGCAACGCGGTGTACAAGCAAATTTTCAGCCTGTGAAACCATGCAGCACAGACAGGTGTGCTCAAATGCGAGGAGTATGTTCGCATAGTCAGTTGCGACAAAATAGTTCAGCAAATAGAAGAAACCTAAGTAGGTAAGCGGCGAAAGAATTTCTTCTAGACGATCCAATTCGTGCTTGTTCAGGTGGACTTCTTTCAAGTGTATCTTGTGCAGAAGTACGAGAATCCCACTTGCAGACAAAAGCAGAATCCAAACACAGAGTAGAACATCATCGGGGGAGTAATCTGTGTAGATACCTACACAGATGTCCAATAGTGTGGCCAGCAGGATGGACACAGCGGGGAAAATTTTTAGACCTTTCATTTTTAACCTCCATAAGCGCGTGTGTGTGCGAAACCGACGATGCGTCACCACCGCCAGGCTCGGCTCACGCCTGGCGGCTGTTACTGCTCTTCTTCAGTAGTGGTCATTGGCTTGTTTTCTCCTCAGTTGTTTCTTCAGCACTTGAATGGGTCTCGCAGATTGCCACAAGCTTGTCTAGCAGAGGCAGGACATCGTTTTGGATGGTCTCTACGTCAACGCCCTTTGAAATCGCATACGAGACAAGTTTTAGCACTGGGTCGTCCAAGGCACGTTTGCGCTCAGCTAAGAGCTCTTGTGGCGAAATGAACAATTGTTCGTACGATAGACCCAATGCATCTGCAATCAGATCCATGTTCTCGCGTCGCCCACCGTTGTTTGCTCGTATTTTGTCGATGGTCGACCTCGATAGGCCTGTGTCGTCAACGATGTTTTGTATCGTCCGAGATTGTTCGACGAGATGCGAGTCAAATTGCAGTTTCTTCTGGCGTGGCATAATTTACCCCCTTGACTTTTCCGACAAAGTGCTGTAAAATAGAAGAGCAAGAATGCCCTATAGCGCATAACCGCGCTACTGGTGTTGTTGCAGAGGGTGCGCATCGAGAGGCTTAACGTGGCCAGCGTGGGCTCTCGATGCCGCACTTCGGAAACGGAGAACTTTTTGAACTCAGTGTGAATCATTCGCAAAATTCTTGTCCAAGTTCATAAGCTAATTATAGCGCCTCTCAGCCCTCTTGTCAAGGGGTTCGGGGAATTTTTTTGATAATGTTATCAACAAACTTATCAACATACCTTGAAGATTTCTGTAGAAATATCCACAATCTGCGTGTCGGATTCCGTCAATGCACAACAACGATTAGCGAATGGTCGCCAAATATTCGTTTCTCATTCATCGTTATTCGTCATAAGGAGAAAGGTCTCTGCGCTATTTATGCAAGGGCGCACAAATTTCTCGCGGACAGGCTCTGCCGCCAGAAAAACACATATTCACCCACGAAACAACCCTGCTTCCAGTAAAAATGCAAGCAATTTTCATCAAACGGGCTTGCTTTTTTCTCGCCTCTGTGGTATACTAATATCACAAACAACGGCAACTTGGGCATTGGAGGTTATCATGAGCGACAAAACGCGCATTGTAGATGTTCGCAACGAAAATAACCTTGCGATGCGCCAGACATTGCAAGCGGTTTACGCCGCGTTGGAAGAGCGCGGCTACGACCCGCTGGGGCAGATTTCCGGGTACATTTTGAGCGAAGACCCCACGTACATCACCACGCACAAAAACGCCCGCGCACTGGCGCAAAAGCTCGACCGCGATGAACTGCTCGGCGCGATGTTGCGCGGCTATCTTGGGCTGAGCTGACAATAGAGGAGAGAAATCATCATGTCCATCTTGGATAAAAAGAAAGAACACAACAAATTTTTGCAGTATAAGGGCAAACCCTTGGTGCGCTCGGGGAACCAGCTGTATTATGGCGAAATGAACGACCCCAGCGTCGTCTTCATTCAAGTGCTCTCCACCCGTAACATCGGTGGCATGACCACAGCCGACAAGGTGAATGTGCAGTTGGTCAATACCGACCCAGATGCCGCGCCGCAAGAGCAAATTTTGCGAGCAACACAACGCCGTGGACTTTACGACGCCCTCGACGTGGGTTTGCGCTGGATGGAGACGCAGCAGTAACGGAGTACACGAAAAGCAGGGCGGAATGTTTATCATTCAGACTTGAGGACGCAGGAGGGAAACAAGCAACGAAGATATACTTTCGAGCGGGAAATTAGATCGGTGAAGCGCAACAGTGTCCCAAAGAATGTCGCCTCAAAACAAACAACAAACACGCAAATGTACAGTTTCAACTTAACAAGCATTCCGACACCTACTCGCCAAAGTTATCGACCATTCGGTAGTATGAACTTTCCAAAATTGTTGCCATCCGATTTGCTCTATTCGCTGTATGTTCAGAACTTGAAGAATTCTGGGTCAGACAGTCAAATATATTAAGCTCATCCATAGATACGGTCGCTAACACACGTTTTGCTCGAATTACTTCTTCTGCTTTTCGCAACTGCTTGCTGGTTTTATCGGATGCTCTTATTTCCCTCGACAATTGAATAAAAGAAGTAGCAGTATCCAACACAGCACTGCTCGTCTTCAATGCCTCGTTTGCCGCAGGGACAATCAATCCATCAGACATACGTTTTCCTCCTTCCATTGTTTTACAATTCCTGCTTGATTTGATTATATCACACAATCAAGTGTTTATTTTTACAAATAAGAAAAAAACAAAAAAAATCATACCTACCTCGCCACAAGGACAAGACGATATAATTTTATGCAATTCTTGAAACCGAACGCAAGAAATAACATAGTAAAGCGAAAGAGTCAGCGTTCTGAGAACCGCACCGAACTGGGGCAGATTGGTGATCTGCATTTGTTCGGAGTTGGTCAAGCTCTCGGGCGATTAGTACAGCTTAGCTCAAC